>NZ_JBALOQ010000008.1:0-136442 GCF_036962705.1 Bacillus sp. JJ1562 | reverse complement strand
CAATTTTGGTGCAGTTCAAGATGGCGGGCTATCAACTATCTATTATTATTAAAACTCAAAGTACTCTTTTGCGTTTTGGTAGCAGATTCCTTTAACAACATCTCCTAGTAAATCCATGTCGTTTGGAACTTCACCGTTTTCAACCCATTCTCCGATTAGGTTACAAACTAAACGTCTGAAATATTCATGTCTTGTATATGATAGGAAGCTTCTGGAGTCAGTTAGCATACCGATGAAACGGCTAAATAAGCCCAGGTTTGCTAATGCTTTCATTTGCTCAAGCATACCTTCTTTTTGATCGTTGAACCACCAAGCAGTTCCGAATTGCATTTTACCTGGTTTTCCTCCACCTTGGAAGTTACCGATTGTTGTGCCAAGGATGTAGTTGTCGTTTGGATTTAATGAATACAAAATTGTTTTTGGTAATGCATCTTCCGTAGCAAGTGCATCAAGTAATTGGTTTAATGGACGAGCTAATTCACCATCATTAATGCTGTCATAACCAGTGTCTGGTCCTAGCTTTCCAACCATTCTTGTGTTGTTGTTACGCAATGCGTGAATATGTAATTGCATAGCCCAATCGCGTTTTGCATATTCTTTTCCTAAGAAAACTAACGTATAGGATTTATACTTAGTCTCTTCTTCGACAGAAACCTTTTCACCCTTGATTCCTTTTTCAAACGCTGCTGCAGCTTCTTCCTTAGTTGTGTGCTCATACATCATTGTGTTAAGTGCGTGGTCAGATACGCGTCCACCAAGTGAATGGAAGAAGTCGATTCGGTTTTCTAATGCTTTTAATAAATCATCATAGCTAGAAATCTCAATACCTGAAACTTCACTTAGTTTTTTCACCCACTCAACAAAAGTGGCTTGGTTGATTTCTAAGCCTTTGTCTGGACGGAAGCTTGGTAATACTTTCACATCAAAGCTTGCATCTTCAGCAATAAGCTTGTGATACTCTAAAGAATCAGTTGGATCGTCAGTAGTACAAACGACTTCTACATTTGATTTTTTAATTAAGTCTCTTGCTCCGAATCCTTCGCCAGTAAGCTTATTGTTTACTTTTTCCCAGATTTCTGGAGCGGATTTTTCGTTTAAAAGCTCATGAACATCGAAGAAGCGTTGAAGCTCAAGGTGAGTCCAGTTAAATAATGGGTTTCCAATTGTCATTGGAACTGTTTTCGCCCAAGCAACAAATTTATCATAATCTGATGCATTACCTGTTATGTATTCTTCTTCAATCCCATTTGCTCTCAGCGCTCTCCATTTGTAGTGGTCACCGTATAGCCATGCTTCAGTAATGTTTTTGAAGGTTTTGTTTTCATAAATTTCTTGAGGACTTAAATGGCAGTGATAGTCAATAATTGGCATATCCTTTGCAAAATTATTGTACAAAGCTACTGCAGTGTCATTTGATAATAAAAATGTTTCATCCATAAATTTTTTCATCTTGTCCACCTGCTTTTTATTTTTTATAGTAACCCAAAAGGTATGAAAATAAATAATGGAATCATCGATTACTTTTTTAAAAGTCTATAAATCCATTATTTTGGCCACACCATATGTAAATCTTATTGAAAGCACGAGCAATCGTTTTCAATTACTTTTGATAAAATAGAAATAACAACGTTGTTATTCCCTCTTCATCTTAAATTAATCAAAGACTGTTTTCAAGCCTTTTTACTGATATTCTCGAATATCAACTGTAAAAAAAGCATAATAAATGATATTATTTTTAATAACGTTGTTAATCATTAAATGATCTCAATTAATAGGTGGTTTTTCATGAATATCACGATAAAGGATATCGCTCAAATGGCAGGTGTGAGCTACTCGACTGTCTCAAAAGCGTTGAACAATAGCCCGCTAGTAAAACCTGAAACGAAAAATAAAATATTGAAAATTGCTAAAGAACTTGGATATGAGCCAAACCTTGCTGCACAACAGCTGGTATCTAAGCAATCAAAGGTCATTGGTTTAATTTGGCCAACACTAGAAAGGATTGCCCCTTCTACATTAGTCTCAAAAATCAATGAAGAAATCAGGGCAAATTCCTATTCGATGATCTTATCAGTCAACTCCATCGAAGAATCACTTGAAATGTTTAAGCGGTTTCAGGTGGATGGGGTCATTGTGTTCGATGAGCAGAATCATGACATACTAGATGCGATCACAATTCCCCTTGTTACTTATGGGGTTGGTCGAAATCATAACCATTCTGTTATCGATGTTAATTATCAGGCAGCAATGGAAATGGCAATTGAGTATTTATATCATCTTGGACACAGAAATATTGCCTATGTAGGTGATTTTTCCCCAATTGATGATCGGCAATCCGAAAAATTTCTTGGAATCAAAAAAGCGATGAACAGCTTTAACCTTCCCATTACCAGTCAGAATTTTATCAATACAGCTGGACTTGGTTGGTATGAGGGCTATGTAGCTACGAAACGCTTGCTTTCGAATACGTCCGAGCCAACTGCGATTGTTGGTTCAAGTTATGATATAAGCGCTGGGGTTGTTCGTGCATTGCGTGAGGCAAGTTACATTATTCCAAAGGATATATCTGTGATAAGCTACGATAATATTCCACAAATGGCAAATTTAGAGATTCCATTAACGAGTGTTGGGGTACCTGTTGAGGAGATTGCGAGCAATATGGTGAGCACTCTGTTAACCCGAATAAAGACTAAAGAAGTGACACCATCTATTAAACATTTAACCCCAAAAATCAATGAACGAATTTCCTGTGCTCGTAGCGGACATAGTTAGAGGCTAGATCCTTTCAATCTAGCCTCCTTTTTATTTATTCATAATGGTTGATTTCCGGTAATCTGAGGGAGAAAGTCCCGTCATTCTCTTGAAGTTATTGCTGAAGTAAGCCACATCGGCATACCCAAGTCTATCTGCAATTTCCGACATTCTTAAGGTTGTGTTAGCCAATAGTTTTTTACCCTCTTGTATTTTAATTTCGGTCACGTAATCAACAAATTTCTTGTTCAATTGTTGCTTGAACAATTGACTTAGATAACTTGGATTCATGTGAATATGACTTGCGGCATCCTTTAAGTTCAGTTGGTTTAAAGGTGTTTTTGAAATATACTCTAGTACCTTTTCAATTGAAGTGGCTGGAAGAATTTCTTCAGACACATCGTTTTCTTTATTTACAATGGTTGTGCTTTTTTCCAACCATTTTACTAGGCAGGCTCTTAATTCTTCTTCATCGATTGGCTTCAATAGATAATCAAATACCCCACTCCTTAGGGCTTGCTGGACAAATTGAAATTCATCATGGACGCTAATGACGACAACGTCCACTGTTTTATCTAAGCTTCCTAGTTCTTTCACTAATTGGATACCGTCCATAACCGGCATACGAATATCGGTTATGATTAAATCTACCTCATTTTCTTTTACCCAATCTAGCGCTTCAAGGCCATTGCCACATTCATGAACGACTTGTAATGGTAGATTTAATTGCTTTATCGTCCAAATTAATGCCTTTCGTACCCATCTCTCATCATCCACTAGTAAAATCGTTTTCATTTGACTCCACATCCTTATTTTCAATGAGAGGTAATGTGATATTTACTTCTGTACCTATCCTTTTTTGACTGACGATTGACACTCCAAAATGTTCACCAAACAGATATCGTATTCTTTGATGGACATTCATGATCCCTATATGCTGTCCGTCTAAGATGATCGAGCTCTGTGCTAATTTTCGATTTAATTCTTCTAAAACTTTCTCGTCCATCCCTTTTCCATTATCGATTATTCGAATGATAAAGCTTGCTTCAGAGGATAATTCTACCTTTATTGTAATATGGATATTTCCACAATTCGTTCCATAAGCATGGACAAAGCAATTTTCAAGGATTGGTTGTAGCGAGAATTTCACAACCTTCTGATCACTTACCCCATCAGGAATATCAAATGAATAAGTAAATCGTTCCTCAAAACGATACTTTTGGATCTGCAAATACAGCTCTGCAACTTTTATTTCTTCTCCAAAGCTTACAATTGGCGAATTATTCCTTAAATTATATCGTAGCAATTTTCCTAGTGAGTAGGAAATACTTGCAATCTCTGCTTTTCCCTCTTCAAGGGCCATCCCTCTTATCGTTTCTAAAGAATTATGCAAAAAATGCGGATTAATTTGCGACTGAAGAACCTTTAATTCGGTCTCCTTTTTATTAAGTGACAGCTCTGCTTCTTTTAACTTCGATACATAGACTTCCTCCAACAGATTAGAAAGTCTTTCAACTGTATTATTAAACCCATGTGTTAATTGACCAATTTCATCACTAGATTCTACTTTTACTCTTCCGCTTAAGTTTCCTACTTCAACCTCTTTCATATAACGCTTCAGTCTTCTTATAGGGCGTACGATTCTACGTGTAAAAACTGTACCCCAAAGATAAGCGAAAATAAGTGAAATAACGATTGTCCATGTAATAACAGTTCGTATTTGTTTAATAGGACCCCTTAAATCCTGGTATGGAACAGCTGTAAAAAATCTCCATCCTATGTTTGAAGATAGGGAATAGGAAACGAATACCTTTTGGTCGTTCTCAATAATTAATGATCCACTTTCTTGCTCACCTAGTTTTAATAGCTGCATGTATTCGACCCTTGTTCCAAGTTTTTGAGAATCAGGATGATACACATAGTGCCCTTTATTATCTAGGATAAAAAAATTCCCATTTTCACTTAATGTGACCATACTCGAAATTTCTCTAATTCTCTTGAAATTAATATCGATTACAAGAATACCTATAGGCTTTAATGTATGTGGATTGTAGAGTCGCCTTACAAGCGAAATGACAGGTTCCTCTTTGTCCTTTATTTTTAACATCCTACTTACTAACATGACCATCCCAGTATTAGGTAAAGATGAAAACCAATATTCATCTTCTATTTTAGTTGCCGGGTAATAATTACGCTCCCCTAGGGTGTCAATTACAAGCCCATTATCGAGTATGGCCGTTATGTTTGAAATGTCAGGTCGTGAATATGCTGCGTTTTTTAAGACATTTCTAGCTGGTTCAGTAACTTCTTGATCAAATATCCTATAATCCGTTCTTAATAAGGGTTTAAAATCTGGTGAGTTAATAATTTTTAAACTCGTAATTTCAAAATCCTGTTCATAATATTCGATATGCGTCTCTACTTGCTCCATAATTTGACTACTTGATTGCTTGAACTCTTCCTCCAATTGAATGGATGAAGTCCTATAGGAAATTAAACCGACGGCTAGAACTGGAAAAACCACCAGAATACTAGAAAAGACAAAAAGCTTCGCCATAATTGATCTATTTTTTAATAAAATGTAACGTTCAATAAATCCTGCAATTTTAGTTCCTAGCATTCTCATTTTGTCCTTTCCGTAAGTCCAGATGTCCTCTTATCTTTCATCATAATGAAAAACGCCTACCTAGTAAATAGAGGATACTACTAGGTAGGCTGTTTTTCATATTAATAATCGAATTATTTTGCTTCTTCTACTGCTTTAATAAGATCTGGGTAAGATTTTGCAAACTCATCTTTTACAGGTTTAACAGCTTCTTGCCAAGGAGCTAGATCTTTAACTTCTGTGATTGTTACACCTGCATCTGTAATTTTTTGTAAAGATTTTTTCTCGTAATCAGCCCATGCTTGTCTTTGTGTTTCAACAGAGTCAATAGCAGCTTGTTTGATGATTTCTTTATCTTTATCAGAAAGCTTGTCCCAACCTACTTTACTCATTAACAAAATTTCTGGAATACGTTGATGTCCATCCATAATAATATGTTTTGCTTCTTGGAAATGGTTTGATGAGTCAAAGCTTGGTAAATTGTTTTCAGCACCATCGATGATTCCTGTTTGTAATGCAGAGAATACTTCTCCATATGGCATTGGAGTTGCACTTGCGCCTAATGCATCTAATAATTTGATGTTCATTTCACTTTGTTGAACACGGATTTTTAATCCTTTTAAGTCTTCAACACTTGTTAAAGGCTTAGATGAATAGTAGTTACGAGAACCTGAATCATAGTAAGCAAGACCTTGCATTTTTGCTTCTTGTAAACCATCTAATAAAGATGTTCCAGTTTCACTATTCAAGAAGCTCCATAAATGATCATCATTATCGAATAAGTAAGGAACTGAGAATACAGCTAATTCAGCATTAAATTCTGCTAATGGACTTGCATTTGTTCTAGCAAAGTCAATCGCACCTAGTTGAACTTGCTCAAGTACTGATTTTTCATCTCCAAGCTGTCCGGATGGAAATACTTCAATTGTAATTCTACCGTCTGTTCTTTCACTTACTAAATCAGCAAATTTTTGGTCCCCAATTACTGTTGGGTAATCTACTGGGTGGTTATCCGCTAAGCGTAATGTAAGCTTAGCTTCTTCTTTTTTAGAACCATCATCAGATGATCCAGCTTTATCTTGTCCGCCACATGCTGCAAGAACAGATGTAGCTAGAAGCGTAGTTGCGATAATACCTAAAAACTTTTTGCTTTTCATTCTGTTATTCCCCCTAAAAGTATGTTTGATTTTTATAATTACACCTAATTCAAGGTTAGCTGGCTAATAGATTTGGAAGCCACATTACAACCCCAGGAACATAAGTGATAATTAATAGAACAATTAGTAATGCATAGAAGAATGGCATCATTCCTTTTGTAGCTTGGGCAATCGATATTTTTCCAATCGCACTACCCACGAATAAAACAGTTCCAACAGGTGGCGTTAATAATCCAATACCTGCATTTAAAATGAGTACAATCCCGAAGTGTACAGGATCCATTCCGAAGCTAGTTACAACAGGTAAAAGAATTGGTGTCATGATTAGAATCATCGGTGCCATATCCATTGGTGCACCAAGTAAAAGTAAGATAATGTTAATGATTAATAGAATGATAAGTGGATTATCTGAGATACCTAGTAATAAATCTGTTACCGCAGCCGGTATTTTTAGGAAAGCTAACAGCCAACCAAATGCCGCTGAAGCAGCGATTAGGAAGAAAACCATTGAAACGGTTTTCAAAGTTCTTTTTAAAATTGGCCAAATACTTGAGAATGGTGCATCTCTATATACAACGAAAGCTAAAATAAAGGAATATAGACAAGCTAATGCTCCTGATTCTGTTGCAGTGAAAATACCACTCAAGATTCCGCCTAAAATAATGACTGCTGGGCTTAAAGAAAGAATCCCGTGAAGAATAGTACCACCGATTTGATTTCTAGGGATTGGTTCTGCTTTTTTATATCCACGCTTTACTGCAATGATATAACCTGTAATACATAGTGCAGTTAGCATCATAATTCCTGGGACAATTCCAGCCATAAATAAGCTAGCAATGGAAACGCCTCCTGCTGCTAATGAGTATAATACTAAGTTATGACTCGGTGGAACGACTACCCCTTGGATAGCAGAAGCAATGGTAACACCTACTGCATAATCAGCTTCATACCCATTCTTTTTCATCATCGGAATCATAACAGACCCTACTGATGAAACGTCTGCTACAGCAGAACCAGAAATATTTCCGAAGAAGAGTGAGGCTACGCTATCTACCATCGCAAGACCTCCTCGAATTCTACCAACCAATAATTTTGCAAAGTTAACAATCCTATTAGCTAATCCTCCGGCACTCATTATTTGTCCTGTTAAGATAAAAAATGGAATTGCCAGTAAGGAGAAGGAATTAATCCCTTGCACCATTTGTTGTCCAATAACCGGTAGAGGTATATCTAAATAAAGTACTGTTAGTAATGATGAAATAACGAGTGTGAGTGCGATTGGAAATCTAAACAAGATCAACAGTACGAAACTCGACACTAAAATAGTAATTGCAATCGTGGTGCTTGCCACCTACATCCCCTCCTCCAGTTCTTGATATCTTGCTGTATCTACATTGAATAGATGTAGTAGTGAGTATAAACATATCATGACTCCTGTAACTGGCATGGTCAGATACGTAGCACTACTTGGAAGTTTTGTTGCTGGAAGAGTTGAGTCCATCATCAGAACCGTAAACTGCCATCCTTGAACAACAAGATAAATTCCAAAGGCAAAAACACTTAGATTAATAATAATATCTAATACTTTGTTAAACCCTTTTGGAAAGAGATTAGTGAAGGAATCAATACCTAAATGAACGTATTCGCGAAAACCAATCGCAATCCCCATAAAGGCAAACCAGCCTAATAATAATAGAGTAATTTCTTCCGACCAAAAAAATACGAAGTTAAAGAAGTATCTAGTACCAACTTGCATCGTAACAATAACTACAAGTGACACCAGAGAAATAAGCGTTAATTTTTCGAAAACGTTGTCAATTAATGAATATATTTTCTTTAACAGATTCATATGTTTTCCCCCCTTTTTCTAAAGAAAGCGTTTTCTCATCTCAAATATTACTGTTTTGAGAATATTATTGAAATGGTATTTTTTTAGAGAAATTTGTGTTTTTTTTAGGTAAGGGAAAAAGAGCATTATGAATATGGGGGTTTATGAATATTAGTAATGATGGGGAATTTTAATTTCGTACACAATTATTTCTTGTACTGCTATAATGTGAATATTCAATGAAAACGTAAAGACACGTAGGAGAGGTCACATGTTCTATTTATATGGCTTATTATTTATATCTTACTTTATTAATCTAATCATTAACGTTGAATGGCTTTCCTATTTTATTGGGGTTTTAGCGATGGTTGCATGGCTTGTATCCATCAAAGGAACATCCAAGCTATTTAGCTCTATCAGTGTTATTTTTGTCGGAATTGGTGCCCTTGTATTTTTCTTGGAAGGAAGAGGTGTAGCTGAACTTCCCTTGTATATGACATCGATGATTCCGCTTTTAGCTATCTTTTATGTACTTCCTTTTATTAATTCCATTATCATTGTCGGTCGTTATGACCAACAGGTTAGTAAACTATTAAAGGTCCGTATCCAGCATCTTGGACAATTATATGGACGGACATCCATTGTAACGTTTTTATTAGGTGGGTTTCTAAATCTTGCAACTCTTCCTCTTGTAAAGGCTGTTATTGAAAAAAATGTGTTGCAGTTTGGTGAAAAACTAAGAAATAAATTTATCGCCCAAGCGATGCTTAGAGGATATGTATTTGGCATTGTGATTTCCCCTATGGAATTACTGGTGATTTTAACAATTGAGTATACACATATTCCATACCTTCATATTTTACCGTGGTTAATTCTATTTACCATGATCTTACTTTTATTAAATTGGTTAATCGGTCATTTTTCATATAAGAAAAATGATTTTGCTGAAGAAGGCGGAACCATGTCCTCTGCAAGCACCAAACACCTTATGAAACAAAAGGTCTTTTCTCTAGTTATCTACTTAATTTTGTTTATGATTGTGATTGTGGGTGTGAATCAACTTTTACATATTGGATTTCTACAAACGATTGCAATTGTAATTGTCCCATTTTCGTTTATTTGGGCGATTTTAATTAAACGTTTAAAATCCTATGTGACATACGCTGTTCCATTATGGAAAACGCGTACGATTGGATTAAAAAGTAATATGGTTCTCTTTTTAGGGGTTGGATTCTTCACAAGTAATTTAGGGGATTCGAGTTTTATAGATTACCTGCAGGAGCCTTTTACAAACTTAAGTCACTATCCGGTATTCTTATTTATATTTATTCAGATCCTATTCCTTGCCCTTGCACTTACCGGGTTTCATCCATTGGTTACGTTAAGTATATTAACTGCGATAATCGAACCTATTTTGCAGATTGTGAATCCATTATCTTTGAGCTTAGTTCTAATTACATCGGCTTTATCAACAACGATTGCCGGGCCATTTAATGTTTCCGTTTCAATTACTGGAGATTTATTGCATGTTAATTCATATAAGGTGTCTTTATGGAATATGGGCTTCGCCTTTTTATTTAGTGGAGTAGGTACGGTTATGGCACTGTGCTTATTATGAAAACAGCCCTGCCTCAGTTTCATTCTGAGACAGGGCTGCTTTTTATCTGAGACACTACTTTGCACTCGTTATAGTTTTACTGGTCTTCCTTCTCTTGCCGATTGGTAGATTGCCAATATTAATTCAAGTGATTTTTTTGCTTCTTCACCAGTCACAAGCGGTGTCCGATTTTCTAATATGGCTTGAACGACGTCTGTATATTGTTGTACGAAGGATTGATTATTTTTTACATTTGGCGATGCCACATCGTTATGAGTTTGTCCTTTTGCATTCCCGTATTCTAAGCCACTCTTAAATTTCCATTCCTTCACATTGTCGTTTTCGATAATGACACTTCCGTTTGTACCAAATATATCAAGTGTTGTTGAAAATCCAGGATAAGCAGTCGTATTCCCCTCAATAAGGCCAAGTGCACCCGATTTAAATTTTACAGTCGCCACTGCGATATCCTCAACTTCGATGCGTTCATGCGCACGGGTTGCAGTATAGGCATAAACCTCCTCAACTGGACCCATTACATATAAAAGAAGATCAATATAATGAATCGATTGGTTGATTAAAGCACCTCCACCGTCCAATTCCCATGTACCACGCCAAGCACCGCTATCATAATATTCCTGCGAGCGATAGATTGTTGTGCGAGCAGCTCCAAAGTTTAATTGACCAAACTCGCCTTCGTTCAATACTTTTTTAATATCTTGAATGGCTTCATCGAAACGATGCTGGAAAATACAGCTTAATGTGACATTTGCCTGTTTACAAGCTTCAATGAGTTGATTTGTTCTTTCTATGGTAATATCAATTGGTTTTTCTACAATTACATGCTTGCCCGCCTTTGCAGCAGCAATTCCTAGTTCAGCATGGGTACCACTTGGTGTAACGATGGCAACCATATCGATTCCAGCATTTTTTAAAAAATCTTCGTAGTCTGTGTAAGCTTTTAAATTGTATGTATCTGCCAGTTTTTGAACAGTTTCCTTATTCCGCGAGTAGACGGCAACTAGTTCAGCGCTTGGCACTTCAATTATGCTTTTTATATGGGTATTCGCAATGCTTCCGGATCCTACGATTCCGATTTTCAGCTTATTTGTCATGAAACCAGCCTCCTAAATAATACAATCACTACCAATAGTATAGGCTCTTTTATTTTAAAATGTAAACGTATATCATTTTATTAATATGAAAAAGGGTAAACAACTACTCTCAGTAATGTTTACCCTTTTTTCGCTACATGTTGTGCTGTCATTATCTAATTTTAAAGTCACCAGAGCTTGTTCTTACAGTAATCTGATATCCCCCTACTCCGATTTCACCCAGAATTCGGTGATCTGATTTTTCGGTGAACTTTATTCCCTCAATTGCAGCATTTCCATCGCCTGAACTACTTTTAAAATCAACTGCCAAGGCATCAGGTATTTGTACAAAGCTTACTTCGATGTCACCGCTACTTGCTTCCAATGTAATATCACCTGTTACTTCTTCTGCATCGATTGTAATATCCCCAGAGGCTGTGTTGATGTTCATTTTTTCAGATGCTTGATTGTTCGACTCAATATCCCCACTACTTGTAAGGATTTCAATTTCCTTTGCCTCATTATTTATTGCCGTAATATCACCGCTACTAGTCTGAATGTCAATAACATTACCATTTGTATCTTTAACCTTTACATCACCACTTGATGCTTCGAGATTTAGGCTCTCTTTAATCCTACTATTCATTATTTCAATATCACCGGATTGGGTTTCTATCGTCATTTCTTTCGTATCAATTTCTTCTACAGCTATATCACCTGAAGATGCAATAATTTGAAGAGAATCATACATTTTTTCTGGGACTTCAACATCAAGGCTTACATTTGTGAAATTAAACATCATGAATTGGAGCTTGTTTTTCTTTTCCATTGTAATTTCTACTGTTTCACCATCTTCGTCAATATCGAGTTTATATAGTGCCTTACTCTTTTTACCTACTTTCCCTGAAAACTCAACCTCAATCAGATCTTTCTTTGTAGGAATTACATTGACATCAACAGATGGTGAATCAATGATGATATTTGTAATCCCTTTAGAAGAAACCTCTTGCTTTTCATTGACATCTACAGAACTAAAGGTAAAAGCCTCCACTCCAGAGTTATTCAACGTAATAATTACGCCTAAAACTCCGATCAACACAAAGATTAACGCTCCATACATTATTTTTCTCATTGTTTATTCTCCTTTTATTAATCCTAAATTCCAATTTATATACATAACAAAAATCTTATAAAGTCCTTTACTTGCTTTTACCATTCCCACACCAAGCATAATGCCAATTCCACATAGCAGAATCGAAATAAAGAATTCCAAGCTAGTGAATCCTCCAACAAACACCTGCGTCACAACTAAAAGGGGTGATACCACAAAACAAAAAGACACAATCAAAAGTGAAAAATAGATGGAAATAACCGCAATCGCTGGACCCAATACAAAAATACTGTTAAATAATATCAAGCTGACTAAAGCAAGAATCATTCGTCCGCTATTTCGATATGATTTTTTTTCTACTAAATGGGGTACTTCAGAATTGTCTTCTAAAGCAACTGACTCCATAAAGCTTGAATTCTCGTTTCGATTTTCTTTGGCTACATCGATAAGATCCTCATATAATTGAATTAGCTTTTGTCGGTCATCAGCCGGCAGCCCTTTCAATCGTTCTTCCAAGTCCTGAAGCATTTGGTCTTTATTCATATTTCTCGGTCCCTTCTAACTTCCTATGACCTTATCATACAAAGTAAAAGTCATATGACCAAAGTGAAGCCAGTCACAAAATTACAGGTAAATGATAATATGACGGAATACCCTTACTTACTTTGTCAAAATGATTTGCATAAATGACATTTTTTCATTTTATAGACTACTAGAATTCCCTAATTTCTTGTAATATAGGTAGGGATAGGAAAAAAGTCTTGTAGATTGAGGTGCGGATATGAAAAAAACAGACCCTAATTGGATCTGGATTGACTGGTTTATTTTTTTCCTAAGGCTTTGCTGGTATCTATCCGGCATGATCTACTTCTATATTGATGCTGACGCTCTTGGTGATTTACCATATCTATTATTTGTTGGTATTTTAACAGTTTGTTATCTTGTACCACATCTGTTTTGGAGGCCTGGCTATAAAAATCCTATCCTATACCCAATCTCCGAGTTCGTCCTTACAGGAGGGGCATCCATCTATGTAAACATCGTTTTACAGGTGAATCTCGGTACCTCCGTGATTTTAATGTCCTTTTTAATGATTGGCTACCTAGCTACAAAGACGACTGTTAAATGGACATTTCCAATATTTCTAATCATCTTTCCATTGCCACGTCTATGGTCACTGGACACTGTTTCTTATTTGCTACAATACTTTGATATCTTGATCTTCTTAGGCTTCGGCGCTTGCTTCAATTATGTCATCCAATCACAACGTAGAACAGACCGCATCATTGAAGAAAATAATAAGCAATATCGGTTGATTCAAGAACAGAATCGGGTGTTACAGCAATATGCTGAGCAAATCGAAAAAGTCACTCTACTCAAGGAACGGAATCGGCTTGCAAAAGAGCTTCATGACACCATTGGTCATCATTTTACCTCTGTCACAGTAGGTCTTGATGCTGTTTCTTACTTACTTGAAACGGATATTGAGAAGGCAAAAGATAGGATTGAATTATTAGCTAACGTTTCACGTAAAGGTTTGCAGGATATTAGAAAGCATATACATGAAATCGCCCCCTCTGAAGGTGAAGAGATATTATCGATTTTATTAGAACAAATCGCTACCGATTTCAAAGAGAATACTGATACAGAAGTTCAGTTCCATAAGCAAGGAAGCGAATATCCGGTATCAAATTCAATTAAGCTTGTTTTTATTCGCTGTTTACAGGAATCACTTACAAATGCAAAAAGGCATGGTGCTGCAACAAAGATTGTCATTCATTTTCTAATTTCACATACCGACATTACTTTATCTGTTGAAAACAACGGAACCCCAATAGAGACATTAAATCCCGGATTTGGTTTAACAGCAATGAAGGAACGTATTGGGGATTTACATGGAAACTTTACGATTACAAATGGAAAACACCGGGGAGTTAAGTTAACAATTACAGTACCTATAAAGGAGGTAGTCTAAATGAGTTTGATTAAGCTCTTACTTGTGGATGATCAGGAGCTAATTCGTGAAAGCCTATCAATTGTGTTGAGTATGGATAATGAAATTGAAATTGTTGGATTGGCACAAAATGGGATTGAGGCTATTGGCCTATGCGAACAGCATAAACCTACTATCATTCTTATGGATATTAATATGCCTGAAATGAACGGTATCGAGGCAACTAAAATAATCAAGCAGCGTTGGCCGGATATCAAAATTATCATCTTAACCACCTTCCAAGAGGTGAATCATGTTATTGATGCGTTAAAGATAGGTGCAGAAGGCTATTTGTTAAAAGCGATACATCCAAAGGATTTGCTTTCCGGCATAAAACTGATCCATAAGGGCGGTACACTGCTTCCACAAGATTTAGCAAAACTTCTCGTCCAACAAATTAACAGTAACGAAGGCTCTAGTACAAAAGAGAATACTACAAGATACAATTTAACAGACCGAGAAGAAGAGGTGCTTGAATGCCTTGCTTTGGGGCTAAGTAATAAACATATCGCTGAAAGATTATTTTTATCAGAAGGTACCGTCAAAAATTACATATCCAATATTTATCATAAATTAGACGTGAAGGACCGTTTCCAAGCAGCATTAAAAGCACAGCAGGAAGGGTTAATTTAACTTTATTCAGTCGGGGTTTAAACACCAAATGAAATTAAGGAACTCAGACTAAGAACGTCACATCCTGTGACAACGTCTGAGTGACCCACATCGTGTGGGCCTAAAGCCTTCGGCGGATGCCACGATTTTTTAAAGGAAACTTTTCGAGTAGAAAGATCAAAGACTAAAAACTCCACATCCTGTGGGCCAAAAAATCGGGCGCAAATACGCCAAGGCGCATTTGATATGTTCTTGAATCAAAACAAACCATCCTGATTGGGATGGTTTGTTCGATACGTTTATGGTTTTCTGATATTTTTTGTAGTTGGGGATTTTCGCGTATTAGGTGAACCTTTTTTTTCCTCGCGAGCGTCTACTATTTCACCTTTGTAAAAGTCCTTTTTACTAAATGTAATCCCTAACTCATGCCCCATTTTTTTCAAGAAACTTTCCTCACGCGCATTGACGATGGAGATGACTACACCCTTTTTCCCCATTCGACCTGTTCGACCTGAGCGGTGAACATATTGTTCTGTTGTTTTCGGAAAATCAAAATGGATTACATAGGTGACATCCTGAATATCAAGACCCCTTGCTGCAACATCGGTTGTTAGCAATAATGGAATTTTTCCGGCACGGAAATTTTTCATCGATTGCTGTCGTTCCTGTTTTTTCGCTTCTCCAGCAAGAACCGCAACATCAATATGGTTATAGGTTAACTTTGATTCAATTTCTTCTACCTTTTCAAGACTTTTTATAAAAGCAATTGCCTTGTCTGGCTCAGTAAACATAATTTTGCGAAGCACATCAATTTTATCACGCTGTTCACTTAGGAAATAGATGTGTGATGTGTTTTCCTGGTTGAGGGTTTGTTGTACCCGAATCATCTCCGCGTTGTTCATTAAGGACTTCGCAATCTTTTCAGTTTGCTCAGAGATTGTGGCTGAGAAGAACAGAATTTGGCGATCCCTTAATGTTGATTTAATAATGCTTTGTACATTCGAAAGATGTTCATTTGAAACGAGCTGGTCCGCCTCATCAACAATCAAAGTCGTAACCTCATGCATTTTCATTTTTTTCATTTTGATAAGTTCAATAATACGGCCAGTTGTTCCAATCACAATTTGTGGACGATCCTTTAGCTTCTCGACCTGTTTTTTTACATTTGCACCACCAATGAAAGATGCGCTTACGATATTTGTGCCTTTCGTCCACTTTTTAACCTCATCAAAAATCTGCATGACAAGTTCTCTGGATGGAGCAAGAATCACAATCTGGATTCCGCTCTTTGTTTCATCGAGCTTTTGTATCGCAGGTAGTAAGTAGGAAAGAGTCTTCCCGGTTCCAGTCGGGGATTCGCATATGACGTCTTTTCCCTCAAGTATTGCTGGGATGGCTTTTTCTTGAATAGCCGTTGGTGCCACGTAACCAGATTCCTCCCAGACTTCCTGTATAAAAGGTTTCATTTCTTCTAATTGAGACCATTTTGTCATTGTTTGTACCTTCCTTATTCAGTTCACTTTAAATTGACTAGTTTTTATTCTAACTATCTTTTGAAGAAAGTGCAAAAACAACTTGGTTCGGGGGACGTTTAGTCTCTAATTGGACTAATCATGAATATTTCGTTAGAAAGTTGATGACTTGCAATTGTGTCTGTTCTGGAACACCACCAACCTCCTAATAACTGGATTGCGGCGTACTCCCAGAGCGACTGGAGTGTCACCAACCTCCTAATAACTGGAATGCGACGTACTTCCAGAATGGCTGGAGTGCCTTAATTCTCCTAATAACTGGTATATAGCGACTCCCAGTGCAGCTAGAGCGCCACCAACATCCTAATAACTGGAATGCGGCGTGCTCCCAGTACGACTGGAGTGCCGTCAATTTCCTAATAACTGGAATATGGCGTGCTTCAAGAGCAGCTGGAGTACCATCAACTTCCCAATAACTGGAATATGGCGTACTTCCAGAGCAGCTGGAGTACCGCCAACCTCCTAGTAACTGGAATTCTATGCACTCCCAGTGCAGCTGGTGTACCGTCAAACTCCTAATAACTGGAATTCTATGCACTCCCAGTGTAGCTGGAGTACCATCAAACTCCTAATAGCTGGAATTCTATGCACTCCCAGTGCAGCTGGAGTGCCGCCAAACTCCTAATAACTGGAATATGATGCACTTACAGTACGGCTGGAGCACCATCAACCCCCTAATAACTGGAATACGGCGTCCTCACTAATCATCAAAAATGCCCCTCACTAAAAATGAAGGACATCAACAAAACATTGTTCTATTAGATTTTTATAGCTTCTCTTACTTTTGCGGATGGGTCTTGTGAGAAGGTTCCTTTGTATTCAACAACCTCAATTTCGCAGTTTGGTCCAATGATGACGTTGTTTCCACGAACCATTTTCGCATTTGTATATTCAATCTCAATTTCATCTGCCTCGATGATTTCTGTCGTCAGGGAAACTGGATAGACAGATTTAAAAAGATTATTTAGGAAACTAAAGATGCCTTTCTTGACCTTAATGGTTCGACCACCGATTTCTTTCGCACGACATTCACCTGCAATGGAGATATCGATTACGTCCGAGTTTAATAATCCTCCGATTGCAAAGCCACCTTCACCTTTGAATTCTTCAGCCTCACAATCTTGTTCTATCGTAGCTTTTCCTCTGATTCTTATTTCTTCCCCTTTTAAGCTACCGCCGATTTTTCCTTTACCTGAGATCTTCATTTTATTAACTTTTGCATCGTCACGAATACCACCAGTGCCTTCAATCGAAAAACGATCAAATTCGATGGAGCCTTCAATGCTTCCACTTCCGCTTATTTTGCCTTCATTTCCTTTTATATTCCCTGTAACAGTGCCAGTGCCATTTATCGTAAAATCATTGCATTCCACATCGCCGTGGACATTACCTTTTCCATTAATTAATACTTTATTAAAGCTACCACCACCGGAAGATCCCATTCCGTTAATAATTAAGTTTCCTTGATTCTCAAAGTTCACCATACTTTAACCTCCAAATTAGATTAATTTAGTTCGCAGTTCTTCAATTTCATTTGCAAAAGCTATCTTGACGATTAGCTTTGTTCCTTGTTCAATAACCAAATCCGTTGTACTTTGCACAATAAAACATGTTGATACACCAAGTTTGCGAAGGATGACTAGTTCACCGTAGCTTTGTTTTTCTTTTGCAAAATTATCATTTGAAACTTGGATCACCATTTTAGCTTCCTCAAGACTGATATCTCCTGATTTCAGAAGCTTTTCAACAATATAGACCGTTAAGATTCCTTCAAAATGAAACTGTTCTGGGCTTTCTAAATTCTGTTCTAGGTAGAGATTGATGGTTGTTTCAGAAGCGAGGCCTCGTTTCACTAGTTCCATTTTACTGAGGTTTAATTCTCCAACACTTGGCGAGAACATTTCCGCCATTTCATCAAGGGATAAATTTTCCTTCATTTTTTGAATTCGATCAATTCTCTCTAAGATCCTTTCTTTTGGAAAAAAGGTCTCCTGCCCAGTAAAGGTGGATTTACGGATAAACCACTCCTCAGGGATTAGATCTTTTCGCTTCCATCTATAGAGCTGCCCATAAGAAATGCCTGTATGTTCAAGTAATTCCTTTTTCGATAATAACTCTTCACTCATTTCTAAACGGCTCCTTTCTGTAAGAACAATGTAACATAACACTGTTACGTTATGCAATAATAAATTTACAAAAACTTGAAAATAATTAGTGGGACTTGAAACCTCTCCCTCTGACCAAAAAAAAAAACTGAATCGCCTTTAAAGCGAAACAGCTTTATAATTGTTTTATCGTGCTAACCATCCACCATCAACAGCTAGTGTGTGGCCATTCGTATAATCTGATGCGCGGCTTGCTAGGAATACGACTGCTCCCATTAGGTCCGCTGGAGTTGCCCAGCGTGCTGCAGGAATACGTGATAGGATTTCTGCATTGCGCTTTTCATCTGCACGGATTTGTACAGTGTTATTTGTTGCTACATATCCAGGTGCAATTGCATTTGTTTGAATTCCGTACTCAGCAAGTTCATTGGCAAATGACTTGGTAAGACCATGCACAGCATGTTTACTTGCCGTATAAGGAGGAACAAATTTTCCGCCTTGGTATGATAGCATGGATGCAATGTTGATAATTTTCCCGCTCTTTTGCTCTACCATTACTTTTGCAGCCTCTTGGCTTAAGAAGTAAAGGGAGTTTAAGTTAAGGTCGATTACCGCATCCCAATCCTCTTCCTTGTATTCTAGAATTGGAGAACGACGGATTGTACCAGCGTTGTTTACTAGAATATCCACTTTTCCATATGCTTTTACACATGCAGCTACTACTTCTTTTGCATTTTCTCGTTTAGATAAATCCGTTTGGAAAAATTCGACACGTCGGCCTTCATTTTCGATTAATTCTCTAGTTTCGTCCCAGCTTGTGCCGTGTGTTACCACGAAAAGGTCTGCTCCTGCTTTTGCTAATGCAACCGCAAAGCCTTGCCCTAGTCCAGTAGCTCCGCCAGTTACGATTGCAACCTTTCCTGTTAATGAGAAAAAGTCTAATGAGAAATCAGACAATTGTGTTGTCATTTCTATGTCCTCCAGTTCTTATCGTAGATCCTCCATAGGTACAACATCCATGTCAGTGTATGTGATGTTTTCTCCACACATACCCCAGATAAATGTGTAGTTGCTTGTTGCCGTACCAGTATGGATAGACCAGCTTGGTGAAATTGCAGCCTGCTCATTCTTCATCACAAGATGTCTTGTTTCATCTGGTTGACCCATGAAGTGGAATACACGAGTTTCAGGCTCCATATCAAAGTATAGGTAAACTTCCATTCTGCGCTCATGTGTATGACATGGCATTGTGTTCCAAACGCTTCCAGGAGAAAGCATCGTTAGACCCATTTGTAGCTGACAGCTTTCACATACATTTGGATGAACATATTGATAAATTTTACGCTCATTAAGTGTTCCAGGTTCGCCTGCTTCTAATGGTGTAATTTCATTGATATCAATTTTTACAGTTGGATACTTGTGGTGTGCAGGTGCTGAATTGATATAAAACTTTGCAGGATTGTTAGGATCCTTAGAAGTGAATAATACTTCCTTCGTTCCTTTACCTACATAAAGTCCATCCTGACGCACCATGTTGTACTCTTCTCCATCAAGAATAACCATACCTTCGCCACCGATGTTGATAATTCCTAATTCACGGCGCTCTAAAAAGTACTCAACACCTAATTCTTTATCAAGTTTAATTGTTAATTCTTTGTCAGTTGGAGTAACTCCCCCAAAGATCATGCGGTCATTATGAGTGTATGTTAAATGTACCTGGCCAGGCTCGAAAATCGTTTCCACTAGAAATTGCTTTCTTAATTCATCAGTATTAAATCGTTTAATTTCCTCCGGATGATTTGCATAACGTGTTTCCATTATCATATTCCTCCTAAAAAAATTTTTTATTTGAATATCTTAGCGGACGATTTTACCGGGGGCATTTTGTGAAAATGCTTTGATATCCTCTTCCGAAAAGACATTGCTATCTCCATGAACAGTATGTTTTAATGCAGAAGCTGAAGTGCCAAAGGTGACGATTTGCTCGGGCTCGTATCTTTCTAAAATCCCAAATAAAATTCCAGAAGCAAAGGCATCCCCTCCTCCAACTCGGTCTACAATTTGGTTGATGTCATGCACCCTAGATTGATACAACTCACCGTTCACAAATAAATTACCTTGCAATGTGTTATGGGAAGCAGACATTACGTCTCTAAAAGTAGAATATAAGTATTTGAGATTCGGATACATTTCAGTTATCTTTCTATAATAAAAAGCAAGTTTCCCTGAATGGTCCAAAGTAACATCCGCTTCTTCAATTCCTAATAGGTTAAGCGCATCCAATTCCCCACATGAGCAAATATCCACATATGGTAAAAATGGTTTGATTGCAGCGGAAGCCTCTTCAAGACTCCATAATTTTGCTCGATAATTAAAATCAAAGCTTGTTGTAACACCTAGTTCTTTGGCAATTTTGAAACCTTCTAACGTTAATTCCTGCAAGGATTCTGAAAGGGCAGGTGTAATTCCCGTTACATGAAAAAGATCTGCACCTTGTAGAATTTCTGAAAAATGAACTTCATCAATTGAAAGCTGCGCGAAGCTTGAACCTTTTCGGTCATATGTGACCTGTGCACTTCTTTCGCCTACACCTGTTTCCAAGTAATATGTACCGAGGCGCTCCCCACCTTTTAAAAGATAATCGGTTTGAATGCCGAATGAATGTAAATGTCTCTCATACGCTTGACCAAGCGGATTGATTGGTACTTTCCCAACAAAATAGACTGCATAGCCAAAACGTGAAAGAGATGCTCCCACATTTGCTTCAGCTCCACCGTAATGCAATGTTAGCTGATCGGTTTGAAAAAGGCGTTCTCCTAAATTAGTTGATAAGCGAAGTAAGGGTTCACCAAATACAACAATCTTTTTCATAATTACGCCCCTCTTACTTCTTTAACTTTAGCGACATATTGGGCTGCGTATTCTGTTATTTTCGCGTAATCTCCTGTTTTTGCAGGGGCAACCAAATTCCCACCTACACCAACAGCTACACATCCATTTTGAATCCATTGATCAATGTTTTCAAGACTAACTCCACCCGTCGGCATGATGTTTACCTGTGGTAGTGGTGCTTTAACCGCTTTCACAAAATCCGGTCCAAAGGCATTTCCTGGGAAGAGCTTAATAATGTCGGCACCAGATTCAAGCGCACGTTTCATTTCCGTAATGGTCAAACACCCTGGCATGTATGGAATTTGATACAAGTTACATAGTTTAGCAGTTTCTTCATCAAAGCTTGGGCTAACAACAAATTGTGCTCCTGCTAATATAGCAATTCGTGCAGTTGTTGCATCAAGAACTGTTCCAGCTCCAATTACAACTTCACTATTTTTGTAGATAGAAGCTAGTTCTTTAATAACCTCGTCGGCACCATCAACTGTAAAGGTCACCTCGATTCCAATGATTCCACCCTCTACACAGCTTTCTGAGATTTTAACTGCTTCTTCTTTTGAGTCTGCTCGGACAACAGCGACAACGCCGCAATCTGCGATTTTTGAGAGTATCTTTATTTTTTTCATGGTTTCCTCCAAAATCTCTTGACTATTTCCTATTTGGAAATTAACTTTATTATATGGAAACTTACAATGCAATTATATATATTAATGAAAGGGATTTCAACATAAAAATTGGTATTTTTAGAAAATTAGTTAAAGTGAGTGATTAGCTTGGAAGAAAAGAAACAACCATATGGCACCGTTCTAATTAAAGCCGACAATATCTTAAAATATTTGTCCACTACAGACAAACCTCAAAGCCTTCAACAAATAGCGAAAGAAACTGAACTAACTAGCTCTACAGCATTAAAAATTTTAGATACTCTCCAATTAATAGGGTATGTACAGAAGGACAAGGAAACAAAAAAATTCCGCTTGGGAAAGGCAATTATTAAATATGCCAACAAAGCATTAAACCAAAATGAAATAAAAGATCTCGCACTCCCATTTTTGGAAAAACTAAGGGAACAAACGACCGAAACTGTCCATATGGGTATCCTTGACCAATCAAGCATTATCTATATCACAAAATTAGAAAGCTTTAACCCGGTCTCATTGTACTCCCGTGTCGGCAAAGCAATCCCGCTCTATTGTTCAGCAATGGGAAAATCAATCTTAGCCGACCAAACCAATGAACAAATTGAAGACTACTTAAGCAAACATACTTTAGAAAAAAAGACAGAAAAGACGATTACAACAAAAAAAGGTTTTATGAAGGAAATCAATGATATCCGTAAAAACGGATTTGCATTTGACAATGAGGAACACGAAGCAGATATATTCTGTGTAGGGGCAAGCATTACAGCAGGTGGCAAAAACCATGGCGCATTTAGTGTCAGTGTGCCGAAATACCGCATTACCGATGAATTTATTAAGCAAATTATTGAAAATGTACTTGCTTGTAAAAGAGGAATTGAAAGTGAATTAGTGTAAAGGGCAGCTGTTAAACGGCTTCCCTTTTTTTATAAACCCACCTAAAATTACCAATGAAGGCTCAAGTCCCGCCATATCAACATTCAATAATTCTTTGTATTTTACACTAACTCCCAATTATATAAACTATCAAAAAACTCATTGACCTTCTTTTCCCTCTCTGTTAATATACCAATATATTAAAAATCCATGACGAGAAAGAGTACGATTGGAATCCTGTTCCCCAGAGAGTCGACAGTTGCTGAAAGTCGATGTTCAGAGCCATCCGAAAATCATCTCAGAGATGCAAAGCTGAAATAAGTAAGCTTTGACGGGGAGTCCGCCGTTACAAAGGAACACGTATGTAAGTACGTTAGTGAGTGTCGCGCCTTATTTGGCTGCGAAATCAGGGTGGTATCGCGAGTTAACCTCGTCCCTATTTTTAGGGGCGAGGTTTTTTATTTTTCGTCGGGACAACGGACCTGTCCCTCTGGCCTATAAAATTATATTAAAAAAATAAAAAAGGAGAGTTTTAAAATGAAGAAATTAGATACTTTGTTTATCGGTTTTATGTTATTTTCAATGTTCTTTGGAGCAGGAAATTTAATTTTTCCACCATTTTTAGGTGCTGGTGCCGGTACAAACTTTTGGAGTGGTATGCTTGGATTTATCGTAACAGGAGTCGGTTTACCAGTTCTTGTAATCTTCGCTGTTTCCCTTGTTAAAGGGGGAGCTCAGGCAATGGGAGATCGTGTCCATCCAGTATTTAGCACAGCTTTTATGGTTGCTGTTTATCTATGTATTGGACCCTTTCTTGCGATTCCAAGAAACGCAAACGTTGCATTCGAAATGGGGATTACTCCATTTTTACCTGAATCAACTAATACAGCTCTAATCCTATTGCTTTTTTCTGTCGTCTTCTTTGGAATTGTATTTATTATCAGCTTAAACCCTAGCAAAATGGAACAATATATGGGTCGCTTCATTGCTCCAACCTTGGTAGTTGCAATCATCATTTTAATCACTGTTGGATTGTTTAAAATGGATACACCATTCCTTAGCCCAGCAGAAGGCTATCAATCAGGTGCGTTTTTCACAGGATTCCTAGAAGGGTATAACACAATGGATGCTCTTGCCTCTCTTGCTTTCGGAATTGTAATCTTAAACTCTATTCAAAAAAAGGGCATCGACAATCGTTCACAGTTAACAAGATACACATTTAAAGCAGGAATGATTGCAGGAGTCCTTCTTTCCGCAATCTATGTTGGAATTGGATTAATTGGCGCAAAGATGGCAGGTCACGGCACTTTTGAAGATGGTACAGAAATTTTATCTTCTGCGGCAACCCTATTATTTGGACAAAGTGGAACTTTACTGCTTGGCTTAATTTTTACCTTAGCTTGTTTTACAACCGTTGTTGGATTAACAACAGCTTGTGGCCAGTATTTTTCAAACTTAATTCCTAAGGCAAGCTATAAAACAGTGGTACTTATTGTGACACTTGTCGGATTTACGCTTTCAAACCTTGGATTAGCACAGATTTTAAAAGTCTCTGTTCCTTTCCTAGTAATGACTTACCCACTCCTAATTGTGTTAGTGGTGTTAACATTCTTTAGTCGTTACTTTAAGAATGTGAAGGCTGTATATGGTTCAGCGATGTTATTTACAGGTGTATTTGCACTAATCAGTGGATTAAATGCATTTGGTCTTGATCTCGGACCTGTTCAAGATATGAAAAACATGCTTCCACTTGCATCTGCTGGATTAGAATGGATCGTTCCCGCTCTCGTTGGTACAGCATTAGGGCTTGTAATGAGCCAATTTAGTAAAGGCTCAGAAACTGTTGAAGCTGAGATAAAGGCATCATAGCGATCTAAAAAAGGATAGATACCGTCTTTGGTATCTATCCTTTTAATATTATTCAAAGGAAGTTTTTTGCGCGGGCTCGAAAAAATTCGGGCGCAAATACTCCAAGGCGCATTTGATTTTTTCAGTCAGTCCTAATATCCAATAATTTTTGACGTAATTCTGTTTCCATGGATGCGAGTTCAAGCTCGGCTTGACGACGCTTATTACGACCTTCTTCTTGAATACGTAACGTTTCTTCTAATGTAGAAATGAGGTTTTCCTTCGTTCTCTTCAATGTTTCAACATCGACTAAACCACGTTCATTTTCCCTTGCAGTTTCAAGTGTATTGCTTTTTAGCATTTCAGCATTCTTCAATAAAAGCTCATTTGTAGTTTTGGCAACTTGTTTTTGTGCCTCTACCGCATTACGCTGTCTGATTAATGTTAACGCAATCGCCACTTGGTTTTTCCATAACGGAATCGCCGTCATGATTGAAGATTGAATTTTTTCCACAAGGGCTTGGTTTGTGTTTTGAATCAAACGAATTTGCGGCGCACTTTGAATCGTGATTTCCCTGCTTAGTTTCAAGTCATGAACACGTTTTTCTAGACGATCCGCAAATTGAACCATATCATTTACTTCTTGAACCTTCATTTGGTCATTAGTTAATTCCGCTTGCTTCTTTATTTCTGGGATAACTTGTCGATGCATCTCTTCAAGTTTTAATTCACCCGCAGCAATATAGACGTTTAAAGCATCAAAATAGTCCTTATTGTTATCATAAAGCTTATCAAGGATCGCGATGTCTGATAACAAGACATTTTTACTTCGGTCAAGCTTGACACTAATTCGGTCAATCTGTGCCCCTGTTTTTTGATATTTAGACAGTACCTCTTGAACGGAATTAGATACTTTTCCAAAAATCTTTGAAATTACAGATCGTTTTTCAGGGTTCAATTCTTCAGGCTTCATGTCATCAAGACGATGCATGAGGTCTGAAATGATTTTTCCAACCTCACCCACGTCATTTTTTTGAACATGCTCAAGCATTGTATTTGAAAACGAAAGCAGTTTATTTTGAGCTGGTGTTCCGTACGAAATCATTGCTTGGTGATTTGTTGGGTCTATTTGTTTCGCGAGTTGTAATGCTTTTGCCTTATTTTCTTCTGGTAGGACATCTACTAATCGAACAGGCTTCTTTTCTTCTTCATGTGTTAGGATAATAGGGTTTTCCTGTTCAACTTTTTTCTCATCAAATGGATTTGCAAGTAATTCATCCATTAAATTAGCAGGCTCTTTATACTTTGGAGAATACTGTTCACTCATACTGATTTACCTCCTGTTTTGATCAATAAATGTGGAATCCTTAGCTTGTTTATTCGAGTTCTTTGCTACATCGATTTCGAAATGTAGGTCATCTATATCATTCGAGAGCATTTTGTGTAAATCCTTCTCAATCGTGTTTGTTAATTCTTCAAGTACCCTACGTGTTTCATGCAGTGACCGCTCAAGTTCGCTATTTTTCTTCGGTTGGGATGAAAGAAAAGCATACTTTTCGGTTAACTCTACAACTGAATCGAGATGCGAAAAATAGAATCGTTCAGCTAGATAAAAGCGTCTTGGTTCACTCTTCGTTAAGCGGTAAATTTTCTTTGTAACCCGATGTAGATCAACTCTTTGCTTTAATGACGGGATGTGACGAACTTTAAAAATGGATTTATTAAGTCTAGCAAGTTTTTTCCTTGCTTCATTTAAATTTCTCTCAATATACTGATATTCCTTCCTCGTTAGCCGATGTTTTCGTAAAAAGGATCGTTTTATAATGGCTGACGTGCCAAAATAGGCAATCCCGCCACCTAATAATGCATATCCAGACGAAAGTAGGAAAGTTTGTTCAAATGCAAAAAAGCTTACTAACCAAACAGTAGCCATAGTTGGCACTGAAACGAACGATTTAACAATAAAAGCGAGAAACGAATTCATATCATCGACTCCTAACATTTGCGTCTTATTATTATATACGAACCAACACGAACGTTGGTTTCAAAAACTTTTGAGGGAAAATTTGGTGGTGTTTTTCTGTGTAGCTCCGCTGTTGATGAAGGACTTAACTTGGTGCTGGGCGCTTGGTTTGGGTCTTCATAAGCTTGATGAAGGACTTTCGACTGACGCCGTCGCTCCGTTCGGGACTTCATAAGCTTGATGAAGGACTTTCCGCCAACGATGGCGCTGCGTTTGGGTCTTCATCAGCTTGATGAAGGACTTTCCGCCAACGATGGCGCTGCGTTTGGGTCTTCATCGCCTTGATGAAGGACTTTCCGCCGACGATGGCGCTGCGTTTGGGTCTTCATCGGCTTGATGAAGGACTTTCCGGCGGCATTGCCCTCATGTTCGGGGCTTCATCACTCCGATGAAGAGTTTTTCTTCGGTGCTAGCTAAGCGTTTTCCCTTTCATACCCCGATGAACAGGATTTCTCCCGTGCTATCACAGCGGTTTCCTCTTCATCACCCAGATGAACGGGATTTCTCCGGTGCAAGCGCAGCGGTTTCCTCTTCATAACCAAGATGAACAGGATCTCCACGGCAATGTCACAGCGTTTTCCTCTTCAATAATCTCTTCTTCCTCAAGTTAACTATACTATAAGATATTTATTCGAACTATGGACCTAGAAATTACAAGAATCTAAGACTTGAGGCGTATTTTCCGAAAAAGCACTTTGAATTTCGTCCACCCATACCTAATTATAGTCATTTTTTTAAATTTATAGTAAATTATCTGGAAATTATTCATATGATGTAGTATAGTACATTATATCACTAATGCACTAATGTACATATTCACCTAAGGAGGTGTTTGTATGAAGTTTAAGCAGGATGGGGCAAAGCCTATCTATGTCCAGATTTCAGAATGGATTGAAACCGAAATTTTGAGTGGAGCGATACTTGAGGATCATAAGGTATTTTCCCAGTATCAGCTTGCGGAGATGTTCAATATTAATCCTGCGACTGCAGCTAAGGGGCTGAATCTCCTTGCAGACGAAAATATCCTATATAAAAAGCGAGGCCTGGGCATGTTCGTGACGCCAAATGCTAAACAATTTATTTTAGAGAAAAGGAAAAATCAAACGATGAAAAATCTTGTAATGGAGCTTGTGATGGAGTCTGATCGTTTAGGAGTTAGTGTAGAAGAATTGGTCAATATGATTAAAGCTGAGAAAGAACGGCAAAGGGGGAATGGGAAGTGAATGCAATTGAAGTTCAAAACGTATCAAAACTCTACGGTGAAATAAAAGCTTTAGAACAACTTACTTTTACTATCGAGCCAAATACTATAACTGGAATCATTGGGAGAAATGGTGCTGGAAAAACAACCCTCTTAAAAATAATCGCCGGATTTTATCCAATTTCTTCTGGAGAAGTTCGTGTATTTTCGGAAAATCCTTTCAATAATTTAAAAGTATCTGCAAATCTCATATTTGTGGATGACAATATGGTTTTTCCAGCATGGTTAAATTTAGCCGAAATCTTAAAAGCAAGTGCAAGCTTCTACCCTAATTGGGATAGTGAATTGGCAAAACGACTATTCGATTATTTCGATTTAAATCCAAAGCAGCTTCATCACCATCTCTCAAAAGGAATGAAAAGCACATTTAATATGATTATCGGTCTCTCTTCCCGCTGCCCAATTACAATCTTTGATGAACCTACAACAGGAATGGATGCGGCGATACGAAGGGATTTTTATAAAGCGTTATTGAAGGATTACATTGCACATCCAAGAACAATTCTCTTTTCAAGCCATCTGCTGAACGAGATCGATAGTATCTTAGAAAATGTTCTCCTCATTCGAAATGGTTGTGTTGCACTCCATGAACCAATTGACGATTTGAAGGTGTATGCAGTTGGGCTTCGTGGAAAAACAAACCTCATCGAACAGGTTACGAAGGGTATGGAAGTCATTTATATTGAAGACCTCGGCAATGATTATACCTACTTGGTTGTAAAGGATATTTATCCAGAAGATACATGGCTAGAAGCGAAAAAGCTTGGGATTGAACTTTCACCTGTTGCAACTGAAGATCTTTGTGTGTATCTCACTGCAAAGAATAAAGGGGGTATCAATGATGTATTTAACTAATGCTAGTTTACTTGATGTTGTTAAAAAGCAGTTGTTTTTTAAGGTCCGGTCATATTATGGAACGTTCACGAGCCTTGCTACTGTCCAAGCGATTGCCCTTTTGTTTTCTTTTAATGGTGTTGGACAGATGGGGCTTAGTGGAATTACCATTTCAACCTACTCAGGAAGCTTGGTCTATGTTTTTACTGTCTTTTGGGCTTTTATTACAGCTATCACCTTAACAACCAAGCCCTATCATTATATTGATTTTTCATTTGTGACCAACAGAATGAGCAGTCATCTTTCAACGGTAGGGATGCTGGTTGTCTATTCATTCATTGCCAGTCTCACCTCGACTTTTGCGGGGATTCTGTTAAGGGTTATCCTGTTTTTCAAGGAAGATAGCAGTAAGATTATCGCCAACCAATTTTTCTTATCTTTTTCTGATTTGCTTGTAGGAATTTATATCGGTGGCTTGTACCTGCTATTGTTTGCCAGTCTAGGATATTTCATTGGCATGTTTATACAGATAAACAAACTGTTCGGATTTGTGATTCCAGCGCTTATTATTGGATGGGGAATATATGAGATGAGATTCTTTGACACATTTAGCGCCTTTACGTTTTTTGCATTTGAAACATCCATTCTTATTTTTACAATCAAGGTAGTAGTTTCAGTCGCGTTGTTGATGTGGATTGTCATTGTTGCGACTAACCGATTGGAGGTTCGAAAATAATGTCAGTGATCGGTACATTCCTACTTCCTGCCTTAATCTTGTTTATCATAGCAGTCGTTTTAGTTTCTGTATTTTTTGGTAAAAAGTTCAATGGTGCAAAAAGTACGAAACTATTACTCGGAACGTATTTTATCATTTTAACAGCGTCCGTGATTGTTTATTATTGCATCCCGAAATCAAGCTTTTTTACATCCGAGAGTCATACTCAGAACTTGACCTTTGAACAAATTCATCAAGCGATAGATCAAGGGACATTTAAAGATGTTGAAGCAATAAAAGTAAAAGAAAAATGGAATATTCCATTTGATAAGGACAGACTTAATATTCAATATCTAGAAAATAACAACACATCTACTTATTTTGATCGGAAAGAAAATGACGACCAAACCATTGAGGTTATTTATTATGTAGCAAATACAAATTATAACGGGTACGATTTTTATGAAGAAATCCCATTACCTACTGTTTCAATCGAAGGAGATCACTTGGTTGCGAATTCTTCTATGGACTATGACAATGAAGTTAAGCTCTATAGCTTTCATAATGATTTTGTCATCTCCCAATTTAGAGGTGGTGGGATGACAGAGGAGTTTGAAAGAAGGTTTGACGATGATAAGCCACTAAATTATGATTTCTTCATCATCCGTGTTCCAAAAAATCTTGAGTTAACTGGGAGCGAGTTTGCTATCTTTTTAGGAGAATGAGAAAAGGAAGGGCCGCCCCTTCCTTTTTTTATGCATATTTTTGTTTGCTTGGATCTTTTAAGACGGTTGAATAGCTGTAAAGCAGGTTTTCAAAGATGACATCCCATTTTTGGGTTAATGCATATTTTCTTCCTTCCATTCCCATTCGATTGCGGACCCCGTCATTTTCTAGTAAATGCAGAATGGTATTCGTTATTTCCATTGAATTACCAGGTTCACATAAATAGCCAGTAATTCCTTCTTGAACCACATTCTTAACTCCTCCCGCATTCACGCCAATAACCGGTGTACCACTTGCCATTGATTCAAGCATGACATTCCCAAAGGTCTCTGATGCTGAAGGAAAAACAAATAAATCTGATGCAGCATACACCTCTGCTAATTCTGTTCCCTTTAAAAATCCGGTAAAAGTAATATTGGATGGAGCATCTTCCTCCATTTTGGTACGTGAAGGGCCGTCACCAACAATTAACCATTGGATTTGTTCACTCCACTCCGTTGGCAACGATTTAGCAATTTCAATTAGTAAATCTACATTTTTTTCAGGCGCTAACCTGCCCACGTAAGTCAGCGTAAACTTTTTAGAAACCTGATGCTTTTCCCGTACAACAGCTTTGTTATAGAAAGGATTAAACAACTCACAATCAACCCCGTGTGTCCATATTTCAATGTTAGCAAAACCTTTTTCCTCAAGCTGATTTTTTGTCACAAGGGTTGGAACATATAGTTTTTGAAATGGTCGATGAAACCATTTCATATATTTCCACAAAGGATTGGATAAAAATTGCAAATCATAAAACTGTAAGTAATAATCAAAATCTGTATGATAAGAGCCCACTAGCGGTATATTTAACTTCTTTGCATAATAACTTCCCCAAAATCCAATATTAAAAGGTGTCGCAACATGTATGATATCTGGTGAGAATTTTTCTAGTTCAGCACGTATTTGAAACATATTCGGGAAAGCGAGCCTGCACTCAGGATATAGGAAAAATGATAAGCTTTTAAATCGGTGTATATGATCAGATACGTATTCATTTGAGTCGGACGTTGGAGCAAACACCTTAACATCATTACCTTGTTCCTCCAAATAATCTGTAAACCTTTTTAATGTACGTGCCACACCGTTAACCTCTGGATAATAGGTATCCGTAAAAATCGCTATTTTCATAAGATCCCCCTTAAGGTAGATTCCGTTAATTGATATACGATAATAAAGCTCAATACTCCAGATGCGGTTCCTAACAATCCCCCTGCCATCACATCAGATGGATAATGCAAGCCTAAAAAAATTCTAGATAGTCCAACACAAATCCCAATTGGGAGTAAGACGATTGAAAGGTATGGCATATACAAAATAAATGGAATAATAACCGAAAATATTGCTGTTGTATGTCCTGAAGGAAACGAATGGTCTGTTAATGCTTTTAAAGGAAACTTTGATTTTTCCACTATTAAATATGGTCTTTTTCTAGGATACAGTTTTTTTATTACATGTACCGGGATATGACTAATCGCAAGGGAAAGCGCACTTGCAATAGCCGTTATCCTGGATTGGTTTGTCGTCAAAAAGGCTAATGCAAGACAAGTGATAATTGTAAAAGTAGCCCCACCTAAAAACGTGATTTTAGAGAAGAAAAAGTGTAGTAATTTTTTATCATAATGCTGGTTTACTTTTTGAAAGATTCGACAATCAGCATCATAGATTGAAAGAAAAAGCTTCATGATCATAAGTCTCCTCTCTTACCCTTTACAGTTTATTCGTTAACGTATTCACCACAGTTGGTCTCCCAACCGAAACATATAACAGTGGGTATTTCTGTACCTCTTCAAGTGGGTAGCAATTTCTACCGTCTATCACTTTTGGTTCATTCATATATTCACTGTATTGATTTAATGGGAATTGTTTAATTTGCTCCCATTCGGTTGTAATGATCGTTAGGTCGGCATTTTGAATCGCTGTTGGAATTTCATCTGTATAGTCAATGGAGTTCCCAAATATTTCTTGAGCATTTTTAATGGCTATAGGGTCATATGCTGTGACACTAGCCCCCTCCTGAAGTAACTCTTTAATGACTGTGATAGAAGCTGCTTCCCGCATGTCATCTGTATTCGGTTTAAAGGAAAGTCCTAAAACTGCAACCTTCCTTCCTTTTAATGAATTCAAAATCTCCTTTGCTTTTAAAAGTGGGTACGATTTTTGACGGTTATTGACTTTAATGACAGCCTCAAGTAATTCAAAATGATGGCCCAAACTACCTGAGATATGCATTAGTGCTCTCGTGTCTTTAGGAAAACATGAACCCCCATAACCAAGCCCAGCTTTTAAAAAATAGGGTCCAATCCGCTGGTCCTTTCCGACACCGTACGTTACATCGTCAATGTTAGCCCCTACTTTTTCACACATTCTAGCAATCTCATTCACAAAGCTTATCTTTGTGGCAAGGAAGGCATTTGAGGCATATTTAATCATTTCTGCACTTTTAACGTCCGTTTTGACGATTGGAATTTTTAAAGGTAGATAGATTTTTTCAATCTCTCCCGCACTTTCTTGGTTGGCTGCCCCAATAACAATCCGATCTCCATAAAAGAAATCAAAGACAGCAGATCCTTCACGTAAGAATTCAGGGTTTGAAACGACCTCAACTCGAAGCTGCGGGAGCTTTTTAGAATCAATGATCCGTTTTATTTTTTCATTAGTTCCCACAGGGACAGTGCTTTTTGTACAAACAATCACATCATTTTCAATATGAACAGCAATCGTTTCTACAACTTCATAGACATAATCAAGATTTGCAGTACCATCCACATTCTGTGGAGTACCGACTGCGATAAAAATGACATCAGCATGTGTGTACGCATAACGTGGGTTTGTCGTAAAATAAAGCCTGCCTTCAATCAAGTTTTTCTGTAAAAGTGGCTCCAACTCTGGTTCGTAGATTGGTGAATACCCTTCTTGTAGCTTTTCAATTTTTTCAGCTTGGATATCAATGCAAATTACTTCGTGACCTAGTTCAGCTAAACAAACACTTGTAACAAGTCCCACATACCCTGCACCTGCAACCGCAATCTTCATCTAACCCCTCCATAGCCTTTTACTACATCTTATCGAAAAATTGCGATTATTTTCTTTAGCTACGGTTAAAGAATTGTAAAGTTTTCGTGTAGAGGATATAAAAAAGGAAGGGGAGCCCCTTCCTTTTTTGTTATTCATGAAGTTATTTATGAATATCAAAGACTTTCCATACCCTGCGTAGCATTGTTTTGTCTCCGAGAGCTGGGCTCATAGACATTTCACACCCTGCACTGCAGGGTTTTGTCTGAAAAGAATCAACATCAAAGACATTTCGTCGTGATAGTTCGCCCGATTTGTCTTTGAGAACTAAATCTCAGCATATCGGACCTCACCCCACCATCTTCTCCTCCGAAAACCGTGTGCGCTGTATATGAATGAGTCTTGCGGATAAACCAACACCTGCAGCGAGTAAGCCGAATGACAATCCTATCCAGTAACCGGCCGCCCCCAAATCAGTGAAGTGAGCAAGCCCCCATCCTGCTGGTAAGCAGATGAGCCAGTAGGCAATCAATGTCATCACGAACGCGATGTTGACATCCTTGTATCCTCTTAGAGCAGCCTGTGCCGTTGCTTGAATAGCGTCTGACACCTGGAAGAATAAAGCGTAAATCAAGAATTGAGCTGTTAAGCCAATAACTGCTGCCTCTGTTGAATACAATCCTGCTACTTCAAAGCGGAAGAAAATCACAAATAATCCCGTTACTAAGGCGATGACCATGGATAATGCTATCCCGAGCCAAGCGTAGATTTTCGCATCCTTATAGCGACGTGCACCTACCTCATACCCCACTAAAACAGTCAATGCCATCGAAATGCTCACCGGAATCATATATAGGAACGAAACGATGTTCAGTGCGGATTGATACGCCGCAACAGTTGTGACTGAAAATTTACTAATTAAAATGGTCACGACTGCAAACATACTTGTTTCAAAAAAGGTTGATAGCCCCATGGGAATACCGATTTTTAAAATCTCCATGCTTTCTTTAAAAGTAAATCCTCTTAGCCCTACAAAGACTTTATAAGAAGAAAACGGTTCTTTTGCAATGACGATAAAAGCCGTAATTACAACAATTACCCAATAGGTAATCGAGGTTGCAAGTCCTGCTCCCCCACCGCCGAGCGCTGGAAAGCCCCATGCTCCAAAAATCAATATATAATTTAATAGAAGATTGATGGGTACAGATACCAATAAAACAAACATTACAACTCTCGTAATCCCTAGTGCATAAATGAATGATCGCAATACATTGAAAATAAATAGCGGAATGATTCCCAAACTCAAACCGACTAAATAATCATGTGCAGTCTGATGAACACTTTCAGGCAAATTCATCATCGTTAACAATGGATTTAAAAAGATGACGCCTGCTAAAATGACCACTGCTCCAATGATAAAGCTTAAATAAATCCCACTTGATACCACTGTCGATACCTCATTGCCCTTCTTTTCACCGAATCTTTGGGCAGCGATTGGTGATACTGCAAGTAAAATGGCACTAATACCTGTAAAAATAGGATTCCATATCGATGAACCGATTGCTACACCAGCCAAGTCCGACGAATTAAATCGCCCCGTCATAATCGTATTAAAAAAGACCATGGAAAACATACTGAGTTGTGTAATTAAAATCGGAATCAACATCACAAAAATCAATTTTACTTTTTCTCTAATGGTGTTTGTTTCGTACATGATCCGTTCTCCTTCAGCAAAAAATCAAACATAAACTTTATTATATTCCATCCATCATTGAAATGAATACTTTTTTTACTTTACCTTTACACTATTTTCATATTTTAATTCCCAATTTTCTGCTATATTAAAGATAGATTATAAGACTTTTGGAGGACAGAGATCAATATGTCACGACTAACAGATCACTTACTCGTCATTTCATTTGACTGTCTATCATCACTAGATTTTCCAATTATCGAAAAGCTACCTAATTTTAAGAAGCTATTAGAACATGCATCATATTGCAGGAATGTTGAAACGATCTATCCTTCTGTTACTTATCCCTGCCATGCTACTATTGTCACAGGTAAGTTTCCAAGGAATCATGGAATCGTAAACAATACCTTCCTTCAGCCAGGTTGGCAATCACCGGATTGGTATTGGCATCGTCGTCATGTGAAAAGTACGACATTATATGACGAGGCTAAAAAAGCCGGAATGAAGACAGCCGCACTCCTATGGCCTGTTACTGCTAAAGCAAATATCGATTACAATATGCCAGAGATTTTCGCAAATCGGCCTTGGCAAAATCAAATTTTTGTTTCCTTATTTAATGGAAGTCCACTCTATCAGCTGGAGATGAATCGTAAATTTGGCCGTCTACGAAATGGACTCAATCAGCCGGAGCTAGATGATTTTGTACTTGAGTCAACGGCTGAAACGATTAAGTCAAAAAAACCAAATTTAATGCTTGTCCATTTTGTCGATTTAGATTCACAGCGCCATTATCATGGTTTTTCCTCGGAAGAAGCAATGGCAGCCCTTCGTCGCCATGACGAAAGACTTGGTAGAATAATAAACGCACTTAAAGAAAGTGGAATCTTTGAAAAAACGACCATCGTGGCATTAGGCGACCACAGTGCATTAGATGAGTCCAAAGCACTTAAACCGAATGTGCTATTAAAAAATGCAGGACTTATTTCCGTGAATAAAGGGAAAGTAATAGATTGGAAGGCCTACTGCAAAAGCTGTGATGGCTCTGCATATATTTACATAAAAGATAAAAATGATACAAAAACGCATGAACAAGTAAAAGCTCTGTTAACAGAACTAAGCAAAAATGAGGATAACGGAATCGAACGGATTCTATCAAGTACTGAAGCTAAGGAAAAAGGTGCCGATGACAATGCCACATTCATGATCGAAGCTCGCCTCGGATACTATTTCAAGGAGCTGCATGAAGGTGAGTATATCGATGAAATCCAAGCAAAAGATGTCCGTGAAAAACTCTATACCTTCGCAAGTCACGGCTACTCACCAGAAAAAGAGAACTACACAACTGTACTCATCGCATCTGGAAAAGGAATTCGTCCAAACATTGAAATTCCAGCCATGCACCTAGTAGACGAAGGCCCAACCTTTGCCCGCCTATTAGGACTTGACCTCGGAGAAACTGACGGGCGTGTTGTCGAGGATTTATTATGGGACCACGGGGACGGTTCTCCTGGTTCTGTTTCATAAAATTAAACAATTTGGACTACCGGGACGGTTCCCATGGTTCTAATTCGTTTTAAATTTACTAGGAACCAGAGGAACCGTCCCTCTGGTTCACTATAAGGGGGTTTTGGGATGAGGGGGTTTACGAAAGAGGAATCGAGTTGGATGTATTATGATTGGGCCAATTCGGCGTATTCAATTATTATTACGACAGCTGTTTTCCCGATTTTTTACAAGGCGGCGGCAACGAATGCAGGTGTCGACCCTGCAGATTCAACTGCTTATCTTGGCTACACAATTGCCATTTTTACATTTATTTTAGCGATGATTGGTCCCATTTTAGGAACGATTGCAGATTACCAAGGCTACAAAAAGAAATTTTTCACGTTCTTCTTTGCTTTAGGAGTATCGGCCACAGCTTTATTAGCCTTTATTCCAGGTGATAATTGGCTGCTCTTATTAATTGTTTATACGTTTGCTGCACTAGGCTCAACAGGTGCGAATGTTTTCTATGACGCCTTTCTAGTTGATGTCACAGATGAGGAAAAAATGGACCGTGTTTCTGCACGCGGATATGGGCTAGGTTATATTGGTAGTACGATTCCATTCCTGCTTGCAATCGCGATTATCTTACTTGCTCAAAAAGAAATTTTACCGATTTCAGGAATAGTTGCCAGTAAGATTGCCTTTATCATTACAGCAGTCTGGTGGGGGCTTTTCTCGATTCCACTCTTCAAAAATGTGCATCAACGCTACTATATTGAGCGTGAACCAAACCCTGTCGTGAATAGCTTCAAACGACTTGGAACCACCTTTAAGGAAATCAAAAAATACCGTGCCGTGTTTTTGTTCTTAGTAGCCTACTTTTTTTATATTGACGGGGTTGGTACTGTTATTTCGATGTCAACAGCATACGGATCTGACCTTGGAATCAGTGCTACCAATCTTTTAATCGTCCTGTTTGTAACACAGGTTGTGGCAGCTCCATTTGCAGTTCTTTACGGTAGATTAGCACAAAAATTCACGGGTAAAAAAATGCTTTATGTTGGAATTTTCGTGTATATCATCGTTTGTATATATGCTTATTTCTTAAAAACAACTTTAGATTTCTGGATCCTTGCAATGCTAGTTGCAACTTCTCAGGGCGGAATCCAGGCATTAAGCCGCTCTTATTTTGCAAAGCTTGTACCAAAGCAAAATGCAAATGAGTTCTTTGGTTTTTATAATATCTTCGGAAAGTTTGCGGCGATTATGGGGCCATTACTGGTCGGGGTAACAGCGCAAATAACTGGAAAATCAAACACAGGTGTATTCAGCTTAGTAATCCTATTCATCATTGGTTTTATCATTCTAACGCGTGTTCCTGAACCAAGCGAGGCAAAATAAGGAATGTTATAATGAAGAAAAACTTGGAAAGAGGACTTTAAATGGATAAAAAAGAAATTGAATACAAGATTCGTGAGCTAAAATTAGACTATGTCCGCCTTCAAAATGATTTGGAGAAATTGGATTCTGTAAATGGCAATATTTCACCATTGGAACGTCAAATTGCAGAACTTGAGGTAGAGATTAGCACATTATCTAAAAAGCTGCGCGAAATGTAATCGGAGTGGCAACCAAAAGGTTGCCGCTCCTTTTTTCATAGAAATGTGATCGTTATTGCAATTGAATTCAGATGCACTTCATCCGCCCATAATATGAAGTAATTATAAGTCGAACCTTCAATTTTTACTGGAGCAGGATATCTGACGATTGCCGCTGCTTGTCGATTCATTTCAGGTGGTTGATCTGCAGACGGATAAACCAAGCATGCCTCATGACCGCTTATTCGTGTTTGGTAAATGCGAGGTGAAGAGCCATATGGCATCAGCTTGTGGTATGCCTCCCCCTTGCAGACTTCATGAATATCATTCCCACCACCGATTGCGGAAATTTGAAAGAATCCATCTGCGCCTTCATATCTCTCATTCTCTACCTTCTGCCAGCTCGATGGATAAAAGAATCTTACTCTATAGGTTTCATTTGTATAGACCGCTTGTGAAGGACGAATATTCCCTGAAGACCAGCTCAGATTTCCAATTTGAGTCTCTCTCGTGAGCATGACAGGAGACGGATTCTGTAAATCTACCATCCACATTTCGGTAGCTGAGCTTTGTTCAGAGCAGCCCGATAAATAGGCAATTGAACGGCTATTAGGGGACCATGTAACAGGTGTCGCATAGCATGAAGACTTCGTAAGCACTCGCTCGTTTCCACCACGTTTTCCAACAACACGGATTTCATTAAAATAGCCAGTTCCTTCATTGTACTCGGTTGAACTAAAGGCAATTAGCTGGGAATTAGGTGACCATGTTGGATAGAAATTCTTTGCTTGTCCCCCGCCTCTGATTTCGTAAACTTCCCCTGTCGACAAAACGACTGTCCGAATCAGTGAGATACTTGCTCCCGGCGTTGTATAAAGAGCAAATGTTCCATCTGGAGAAAGTGAAACATCATTTAAGGGACCTTCTGCATTATTCGTAATTTGCCTTCTTCCAGAGCCATTTGTAGCAATACGGAATAATTGCTGGATACCTGAAGAATCTACTCCCTGATAAAGCAGCTCCCTTCCACTTGGAAGCCACTGAACATCAAATGCATCAGGAGCCGAAATACTCGTTGCTCGGTGTGACAAAACATCATACATCATAATGTAATTTCGCGTTGCGTAAGCAAGTGTCCGATGATTTGGAGACCAATCCAATGTAAGATCGTCATTAGGCCCGAGTTGATCAATAGCTGCTAGTCTACCCGTTGAAAGATAAATCACATATACAATCCGATTTTTCCCAACAAAAGCGATTTTACTATTATCCCCTGACCAAAATGGCTTTGTAAAAGAATCGCCCAACCCATTCGTAAGCTGTACCCGAGTCCCATTTTGGACATTAAAAAGCCAAATATCATATTGCCCACCACGACCCGAAGTATAGGCAATCACACCATTCGGTCGTGCCCTAACATAAAAAGACAAAACACATCACCCTCTCTAGAGATGTCTTTTGCCTATTTTATTCATTCAATCGAAATGGTTTCGCTTAATACTTTCTATGTATTTATTGTTGCCTCGACTAATTGTAAGAATAGATTGTCCCTCCAGGCATACAGATATAAAAAAAGGAGGGATAACCTAAACTATGAAAAAAACATTTTCTAGCATGAATCTCATTCGATATTCTGTTGCCTATGTGTTTATTGCAGCTGGGGCTTTAAAACTTCTTACCAACGAACTAAGCGCCGTCTTTATGAATCTACCATTACCTACACCAGGAACTGTCATGTATGCCGTCGCTATTCTAGAAATCATTTGTGGAATTCTCATCGCCATCAATAAAGAAGTTAAAAAAGCAACAATTCCGTTACTCATCATTATGGTGGCAGCCATCCTTTTAGTAAAAGTTCCTATTCTACATACAGGCTTCCTACAATTTGCTTTTGCAGCAAGGCTAGATATTGTTATGCTGGCATTATTATACATTTTGTATAAATCACACCATAAATGATTGAAAAATAACCCTTTTATAGAAATATCAAGCAGATTGTAAGCGCAATCTGCTTATTTTATTAAAAAAATAATTTATAAAACCTTTTCAGTACACAAAAAATTAAAAACCTTATAAAATATGGGACCAAATCAGAATTTTCTTATGTTTGACATAGTGAAACAATTTCAATTATTATACCAATATACTATTTTGGAGGTTTTGCTATTATGTCAGGCTACAATAGACAGAAAATTGTGGACAGTGTTCCTCAAAAGGGATTCTTCGGACACCCTAAAGGACTATTCACTCTTTTCTTCACAGAATTCTGGGAGCGATTCTCGTATTATGGAATGAGAGCAATTCTCGTATTCTATATGTATTATGAAGTATCTAAGGGTGGGCTAGGACTTGATCAGCACACTGCCCTTGCCATCATGTCCATTTATGGATCACTTGTCTATATGTCAGGGATTATTGGTGGTTGGTTAGCAGACCGTATCTTCGGTACTTCAAAAGCCGTATTCTACGGTGGAATTTTAATTATGTTAGGTCATATCGCATTATCGATACCTGGAAACATAACCCTATTCTTTGTTTCTATGGTGTTAATTGTACTTGGTACAGGATTGTTAAAACCTAATGTATCTAGTGTTGTCGGTGAGATTTACAGTGAAACAGATACACGTCGTGATGCTGGATTCAGTATTTTCTATATGGGTATCAACCTTGGTGGATTCCTTGCTCCGATTATCGTTGGTGAAGTTGGAATGAAGCAAAATTTCCACTTAGGTTTCGCGATTGCCGCTGTCGGAATGTTCGTAGGATTGGTCATGTTTGTTCTTACAAAGAAAAAAAACCTTGGCCTTGCTGGGACAATTGTTCCAAATCCACTTGCGCCTGAGGAAAAGAAAAAGGTTTATACTCAAATTGGTATTGGTGTAATTGTAGTTGCAATTTTAGTTGCTATTGCAATTCCGACAGGTCTTCTTACATTTGATTCATTTATCGCACTTATTGGTATACTTGGTTTCTTAATTCCTACTATTTATTTTGTTAAGATGTATCGTAGTTCAAAAACAACAGATGTTGAACGCTCAAGAATTTTAGCGTATATTCCTTTATTCATTGCATCTGTTATGTTCTGGTCTATTCAAGAACAAGGTGCAACGATTCTTGCAAATTATGCTGATACACGAACACAGTTAAGTATTGCAGGTTTTGATATTTCACCTGCTTTGTTCCAATCATTAAACCCATTATTTATTATTATCCTTGCACCTGTTTTCGCATGGTTCTGGGTTAAGCTTGGAGAACGCCAACCTTCTGTTCCGAAAAAGTTCGCATTAGGATTGTTATTTGCTGGTCTTTCATTCCTTGTGATTCTTTTACCAGGATATTTTGCAGGAACGGGATCATTAGTAAATCCAATGTGGCTAGTACTAAGTTATTTCATTGTTGTTCTTGGGGAATTATTAATTTCACCGGTTGGACTTTCTGCTACAACAAAATTAGCACCGGCTGCGTTTACAGCACAAATGATGAGTTTATGGATGCTTTCAAATGCTGCAGCGCAAGCTCTAAATGCACAGCTTGTTAAGTTCTATACACCTGCAACGGAAATGGCTTATTTTGGTATAATTGGTGCGGCATCAATTGTTTTAGGTATCCTCCTTTTATTGGTGTCACCTAAGATTCAAAAGTTCATGAAGGGTGTTAACTAATAACAAAGCAAAAGACCTGTCCAGTTGGGCAGGCCTTTTTTTATAGATTCTTAATAAACAATCTCACTACGTCTGCGCCACCAATAAATAAGCCGAGTGTTGTACCTAGATTACATAAAACAATAATAAGCAAGATCCGTGTTACTTTATTATGCCAGAAGCCTTTTACACTATAGACATCAGTTGAAAGTGTTTCAAAGTCCTTCACGCTTGGGCGTCGTAAAAAGGCTTGGACAAAGCCTGCTATCCATCCTGCAGCAATTAATGGATGCATGACCCCAATAGGCGCCGCAAAAAAGGCAGTCACAATTGTAAGTGGATGTCCTAGGGCAATTGCTGCACCAAGTGCTGAAAAAGAGCCTGTCCACAAAACCAAGCTTATGGTTTGCTGCAATCCTGCCTCTGGATTCGCAAAGAAAGTATACACAATAATCGCTACAATTAAGATTGGAATTGCCCAACCGAAAATTTTTGGCGCTTTGGATTTTGGCGGAAGCTGAGTAAGCTTCTTTAAATCATGTTCCTTTTTTATTTCTTCCTTGATTCCTGGAACATGGGCCGCCCCAAGTACAGCTACTATTTTTTCACCAGGAGCATGTTTGATTTTTTGTGCTAAATACTGATCCCGCTCATCTATGAGGGGAGTTTTTAATTTCGGAAAGCTTGTAGAGAATTCAGTCAGCATCGAATTCAGCATATCCTTGGATTTCATTTTTTCAAGCTCTTCCTCTGATATTGTTTCATTGCTAAAAATACTATAGACAATCGACATTAATAATTTCATTTTCCCCGTGAATCCAACAGCATTCCAAATCCGTGAGAAGGTTACTTGAATATTGCGGTCCGCTAAAACAAGTTCAGCTCCGACTTCTTTTGCTGACTCAATCCCTTGCAGCATTTCTTGACCGGGATTGATTCCGAATTGGCTTGCCATTCGTTTTTGAAAGGAGGAAATCATCAAATTCATTAGAAGTAATGTAGCCTTTTTTTCTTTAATGACCTTAAATATGTCCATTTCTTTCCAATTATTACCCGCCATCATTGACTGGTATCTTTGTTCATCCAATTCAATACATACTGAATCTGGCTTCTCTGCTTCAATAACTTCCTTAACCTGCTCAGCACTTTGTTTCGAAACATGAGCTGTTCCAATTAATATGTATTCCTTACCATCTAATTCGATCCTCGTAATATTTTCTTCAGACATAATAGACCTTCCTTATACATGCTCAATTTGTGTATAGTTTAATTTTAAACTAGAATGGCATAGATTTGAATTCTTTTTGGAAAAATATAAACTAAGTCTCCTAAAACGTATCCTTTTTACGAAAATGATATACTTAAATAATAACGATTTTAGAAATTGTGAGGGATTAACGTTGATTAAAATAGTAACTGATAGCTCAGCAGATCTCCCGATTGAGCTTCTTCAAAAATATGATATTACGGTAGTGCCCATGAATGTTTCGATTGAAGGTAAAGAGTTTCGAGAAGGTGTGGATTTAACACCACAGGATTTCTTTAAGAAAATGTTTACGGCAACCGAACTACCAAAGACTTCTCAGCCATCACCTGCAACTTTTGCAGAAGTGTATTCCAAGTTCCCAGCTGATTCTGAAATTATTTGTTTGACAATTTCATCTGGATTAAGCGGCACTTACCAATCTGCAACAATAGGAAAAGATCTTACTGATAATAGAGTAACAGTTTTTGATACATTAGCAGGCTCGTTAGGACACGGCATGCAAATTTTAAGAGTGGCTGAACTAGCAAAAAAAGGGCATTCGATAGATGAAATTATCATAAATCTCACCGAATACCGTGAAAACATGAATATCTACATTCTCCTTGATACACTTGAGAATATTGTAAAGGGCGGTCGTTTAAGCAAATTCCAAGGCTCTCTTGCAAAGCTACTTAATATAAAGGTATTGCTACAAAGGGCGACAGGTGGAAAGGTAGAAATCTTTGAAAAGATTCGCGGGAAGAAAAAATCACAAAAGAGATTACTAGAGGTAATCAAACAATCTAAATCAGATTTCTCTGAAACCATTTTCGGAATCACTCACACAGGTAACATCGAAGAAGCAGAGGCACTTAAAAATGAAATCATTGCCCAATTTCATCCGAAAGATGTCATGCTTAATTATATGGGAGCAACGATGGGAACCTATGCGGGTAAAGACGGAATGATTATTTCGTATTCCTAAATAAAGCGACCGAAATAGGCAAAGGTTATTCTAAGAATAAAGATGATATAAATCACTGTAAGACTTTTATTCCTATCTTATAATAGGTATAGATAGATGAAGAAAAACAATAAAGGAGCGATTCAATTGAAAAAGGAAATGCTCGATAATTTTATTGAATTTAATGAGGAAAGACTTACAAAACGTGTCATCTTTAAAGAAGGTGGTAGCACGGTCTTCGTGTTAAACTTTATGCCAAATCAAATACTACCTGCCCATAAACATCCAGGTTCAAATGTATATCTACATGTTCTTTCAGGAGCAGGTACCTTTACAATTGATGAGCAAGAAGTAAAAGTAAAACAGAACGATGTCATCGTTATTAATGGTGAGGAGAACTTGAGCTTTGTTAATGATGGCTCTGAAAATGTGAGCCTATATGTTACTCTTACAAAGATTCCAGATGAGCGATATGCTCAAGACGTCTGATAAAAAAACTGCCAACCCTGATCGGTTGGCAGTTTTTTGATTAGTTCATCACCCATTTATCTTTCATAAACATAATTCTACCAATCACAAAGAAAATGATCATACATGCGATGTTGCTACCAAATGCAAGTAGAATATGTTCATAGTTAATGATTCCGAACATTAATTCTTTTATTAAAGTAAACAAATTCATAATTGGCACAGCTAAATGATAAGTTGTAAGTTCATTCACTCCAACCCCTACTATCATCATTGCAGGGAACATCGCAATCATCATGACAGGACTACTATAGCTTCCCGCTTCCTTGATCGTCTTCGCGGCAATACTCGTAATCATGATTAATGATGCGGTGAATCCAGCGTAGATAATTGAAAGTAATATTCCGATTCCAATGATTAAATAAGCGTCATCTCCAAATGATACAGCATTTTTGAGATTTTCTGTAAACAAACTAATTTCCAATGCAACTACACCCAATGTAATAATGGCTATTACTGAACCGATTGTTGCAATCGTTAGCCATTTTGCAAGTAGCAATGTAGATCTTTTTACCGGTGTCATTAAGAGAGCTTCCATTGTTTTCTTCTCTTTTTCCCCTGCAAATAATTCTGATGCAGAGGGTCCAGAACCAACTCCGATTGCAATTGATAAGATTAAGGGAATTAAAAATGCAAGCATTTCCACACTTGGATCTTCATTTGTAAGTTCGATTTGTTCAATTGCAAATGGCTGCATGATAGATGGATCGACTCCGCCTTCCTGAAGATTGTCTGCCACAATTGTTTTTTCAAAAACCGCTAAAGCATTCACGATAATCGCATTTAATTGAGTAGACTTTTGACTAAATGAATCCCCAATAAGAGTTATTGAAGCTTCCTCCCCATTTTGAGTGGCCTCAATGAAATTTGGTGTTAATTGTAATCCGACTTGTGCATCCCCGTCCTGAATGGATTGTTCCAGATTGGACGATTCAATGAGTTCAACATTCTCTACTCCTGTAAATATGTTTTCCGCCTCATTCAAGGAAGATTCTTCAACTGCAAGCTGAAAAGTCTCCCCTTCCCCATCTGATATCAGGTTTTCATAGAAAAAAGTTAATCCGGACATCATAATGACTGGTAATAACACAGTAAGTATCAATGTTCGACGATCTCTAAAGCAATCTTTTAATTCCTTTAAATATATATTACGAAGCATATGTTTCGTTCCCCCTAACAAGTTTACTCATGAATATATAATTTAAATCCTGGCTTCCTTCTGATTTATAAAGCTCCTCTAAATCACCATGGTAGACAAGCTCTCCCTTATGCATCATCGCAACGGAATCACAAAGCAAGGAAACCTCCTCCATGATATGGCTAGAGAAAATGATCGTCTTACCATCACGTTTAAGCTGATGTACAAGCTGTCTGAACACATTTGATGAAGTAATATCTAGGCCGGTTGTCGGCTCATCAAAAAGAATAATTTCTGGGTTATGGATGAGTGTCCTTGCAATCGCTACTTTCTGTCTCATTCCTTTAGAGAACCCACCGACCTTACGATTCAAGTAATCTCGCATTCCAAACATCCGCGCTAACTCGTCAATCCTTACCTTTGTTTCATGCTTACTTAATCCATAAAGGGCTGCAAAATACTCAAGATTCTCACGTGCCGTTAGGCGATCATAAAGACCAGTTTCACCACCGAATAAGACTCCGATTCTCTTTTTCACTTGTTCTGGATTTTTTTGTGTGTCGAATCCAGCTACCTTTACACTCCCATCAGTCGGAGTTAATAGGGTTGCAATCGTTCGAAGGAGTGTCGTTTTTCCCGCTCCATTTTCCCCTAGTAAGCCAACCACTTGCCCTTTTTCAACGGTAAAATTTACATGCTTCAATGCTGTTATAGAAGTCTTTTTATCTTTGAATCTTTTTGTCACTTCAGTGATTTCAATCATTTTTTCCACCTCGTCTTGTTCTTATGTCTATATCATAGCCATACCAAATTAGAAAATCTCTAGTTATGTCGCGAATATGCCTTTTTTTGTCGCGAAATGGTCAAATTCACCTATAATGATGTTAGAATATAAAGATATTATACTTAGAAAATTGGTATTATTTTGTGAGGTCGATTGTCATATGAAGGTTGGTCTTGTAGATGACCGTTTGATTGATTTGGATAAGTTAAAAGCAATTGTAGGTGGCATTTCTGATGTTGAGATTATCTTCTCCACCTTGTCTGCTGAGGAAGCCTATGAACAAATAAAAAAAGAAGAAATTGATTTGTTGATTGCTGACATCGAGATGCCACATTTATCAGGATATGAGCTTGCTGATATTATTCATTCGCATGCGCTCAATATTTCAGTGATTTTTGTAACAGGAAATAGTGGCTATGCTGTACATGCATTTGAGCTGAATGTTCATGATTATATTATGAAACCGTATCCAAAGGAACGGTTAGTACAATCGATTGAGCGATTACTAGAAAAAACAAAGTCCGCTGAAATTCATGGAAGACTTTACTTCAAGCAAAAAAATGAAATACATATCCTTCAGAAAAAGGACATTATTTTTATCGAACGTTCAGGTCGGTCGACAACAATTTATACAAAAACAGGTCCGATAAAAACCTACCAAACTCTGGGTGAGCTGGAGGGAGAATTACGGGAACGAGACTTTATTCGGTCACATCGGTCGTTTATCATCAATATTCACTATGTAAAAAACTTTTCGCTCTATGCGAAAAATTCGTATATTGTCACATTCGATGGCATCGAAGAACAAGCAATGATTACAAAAGAAAAAGTGGACTTTTTACAAGAAAATTATTTTTAAGGTGGCGTAATAATGTATTGGGGCATCACAATAATGTTGGGAATTCTATGCCTTTATTTATTTTGGTCGCGATTTTCTATTTCAAAAAAAATGAAATCTCTATTGGGAGAGGCGAAACATTTTGACGAGCAGCGTGCTCAATTTAATGAAACCTTCCGCGTCGTTCGAAGCGAACGTCATGACTTTTTAAAGCATGTTTCAGCCATTCATTTTATGCTTGAAAACGGAAAAAACGAGGAAGCAAAACAATATTTAGATGAATTGGTTGAAGGCTATAAGGAGACAAACCTTTCAATTAAAGGAGAACGAGGTGTGGTAGCTGGTATTCTCCATCAAATGTATCGTAAAGCGAGTGCACTTGATATTGCGATTGTATATGATTTAGACGTACCTCTTTCTACTCTGCCTTTGTCTAACCAGCAAATCATTACACTAATCGGGAATCTCTTATCAAATAGCATCGATGCCTGTGAGGAATGGCAAAAAAATTATAACAAACAAGCCAATCTATCTCTTCAATTCTATAAGCGAAGTGGTTTGTACATCTTACATTGTAAAAATAGCTCTCTTCCAATTCCAAATCAAATCCTCGACAAATTATTTGTGAACTTCGGAAAAACAACTAAAGGTGAGGGTCACGAGGGGCTTGGTACAAAGCTCATTCAAGATGTCGTCAATGAGGCAAATGGATTTTTAGACTTTGTTCATAAAGATGAGGAATTTGCGATTAAAATTAAAATACCAGCGATAAAAGTTTAAAAGAGGAGAAATCCATCCAATTTGGATAATTTCTCCTCTTTCTTAATTCTTCGCTAATGAAGTTTGAACACTTGGTTTTGATTTGTTCTTTCCTGTAATATCCTCTTCTTGTTTCGCACGTTTCATAAAGAATGCAAGAATGAGAGCAACGAAAATTAAGAAGGTTGAAATGAAAAATGTAAAATTTATTCCATCAAGCATGGCTGATAATTTAATTTCTGCCATTTGTGATTCAGTTGGCTGTCCTTGAACATTCTTCAACAAATTCGCTATAGTGGACTCTTCTTTTAAAGACATTAGTGTAATTAAGAATCCTGTTCCAATCGCTGCGGAAACCTGATTCAATGTATTGTTCACCGCAGTACCATGCGGATATAGATTTCTTGGGAGCTGGTTCAATCCATTTGTTGAAACGGGCATAAAGACCATGGACATTCCAAACATTCTCACCGCATGTAGAACCATAAGATACGAATAAGAAGTATCAAATGTTAGCTGGCTAAAAAGATATGTTGTCACAGTGGTGATGGCCAATCCCGTAACAGCCAAAATACGTCCACCAAACTTATCAAATAACCGACCATTAACAGGTGACATAAACGCATTTAAGATTGCGCCGGGTAAAAGCATAAGTCCTGTGTCCATTGGTGATATACCTAGAATCGTTTGAGCATAAATAGGTAAAAGTAAAAAACCTGAAAACATTGCCATATTGACAGCCATCGTGATCACTGATGCTAATGCAAACATTGGATAACGATATACCCCAAAATTAAGCATTGGGATGTCTAACTTTGATTGACGTAAAATAAACCAACTTAACGAGATGATTCCGATTATAATGGTTCCGTAGACAAATGGACTCCCCCAGCCCATACTTCCAGCAGAACTGAAACCATATAATAAACCACCAAACCCAATACTTGATAAAATCACGGAGAAAAAGTCTAGCTTAAGGAGTACTTTTTCCTTTTTATCCTTCAGCATGATGAATCCAAGAATAAATACAATTGCTGCAATTGGAGTGATGAAATGGAAAAGCATCCTCCAGTCATAATGCTCAATAATCCAGCCTGATAAAGTTGGCCCAATAGCTGGTGCGAACATGAGGATTAATCCAAATACCCCCATCGCTGTTCCCCTTTTTTCAATCGGGAAACTTATCAACATAACGTTCATCAATAATGGCATCATAATCGCCGATCCAGCTGCTTGAATCATCCGACCTACAAGCAGGATGGAAAAGACATGAGCAGTACCCGAAAGAATCGTACCAATTGTAAATAATCCCATTGCTACTAAAAATAAACGCCGAACCGTAAATTTTTCGATTAAAAAGGCGGTTGTTGGAATTAAGATTCCATTTACAAGCATAAAGCCTGTCGTTAACCATTGGACTGTTGGAGCATCAACTCTAAGTTCGGTCATAATGGAAGGCAGGGCAATATTCAATAAAGTATTATTTAAAAATGAAATAAAAGCTCCAACCATCAAGACGGTAAGAATACCGTAGTTTGGTCGGATTTGCTTGTCGGAAAAATCCATAAATATTCCCCCTTTTTAGACGTTCAGTACATTTTTTATACCAACTGTTTATGTAGGCATAAGATATATTATATCATGGGTCTATGGATTGCAATGAAATAATGTTTTCGTATGATTTATTAGAACATACTTAAGTTATAGGTTTTTGACAGGAGCTCAAGAAGTCTTATTCCTGCAATACTATTTCCTTTATCATCTAAAGCTGGACCAAAAATACCGATCCCAAATTTTCCAGGCACAGCCCCCATGATACCGCCGGATACTCCACTCTTTGCTGGTATGCCTATTTTTATCGCAAATTCCCCAGATGCATTGTACATACCACATGTCACCATAAAGGTTTTACAAATGCGAGCAATATTCCCTGGCATAATTTGTTTTCCAGTTTGAGGGTCAATTCCGTCTAATGCAAAAACGAGTCCAATTCTTGCTAAATCAAGGCAATTCATTTCAATCGCGCATTGCTTTGTATAAAGGTCTATTAGCTGCTCAACATCTCCTTCAATGATATGATGTTGTTTTAAAAAATAGCATAAGGCACGATTTAAATGAGCCGTTTCAAATTCGGAACGCGCAATTTCTTCATTATATTGAATCGCGTCATTTCCCGCCAATTCTTGAATAAATGTTAGTAATCTTTGAAACCGTTCTTCCACTGAATTCCCTTTTATCATATTGGTTACAGCAAGTGCTCCCGCATTAATCATCGGATTCAACGGCTTTGATGGAGCCATCGATCCTAGCTTTGCAATCGAGTTAAACGGGTCTCCCGTAGGCTCCATTCCAACTCGTGCAAAGACATACTCTTTTCTTCTGTCCATTAAGACGAGAGCAAGGGTTATGACCTTGGAGATACTTTGTAAGGAGATTTTCCTTTCAATGTCCCCAGCAGAATAGCAGCGACCATCAGGATAGTTGATCGCAATAGACAGATCGTTACGGTTTGCTTTTCCGAGTGCAGGTATATAGTCTGCTACGCGTCCTTCTTTCGCAATTGGGCGCGCTTCTTTCACCAATTCTTTTAATTCATCACTTGATTGACAAGGCATATTCATCACCACTTGTAGTATTTACTAAATGGATTTTTAGTATGTTATATGTAGGATTAATTTCGTGTTGGATGTGCTAAATGGGTTGAAGCGCGACTAACTTTCTAAATACAGAATAATAAACCTCCTAAAACGGGCCGAAGGATTCCAACTTCATAATAACTGGAAATAACAACCTCTCTAAACTGGTTGGAGTACCAACAACTACCTAATAAACGGAAATACATACCTCTCCAAACGGGTTGGAGTACCACCAACTACCTAATAATTGGAAATACATACCTCTCCAAACAGGTTGGAATACCACCAACCACCTAACAACTGGAAATACATACCTCTCCAAACGGGTTGGAGTACCAACAACTACCTAATAACTGGAAATACATACCTCTCCAAACGGGTTGGAGTACCAACAACTACCTAACAACTGGAAATCCCTACTCTCCAAGCAGGTTGGAGTACTACGAATCACCTAGTAACTGGAAATCACAACCTCTCCAAACAGATATAAGCATCGTAATATCTTTAAAAAACAGGAATCACTTGTGATACACTTTCAGCCACTCCTGTTTTCTCCCAAAAAAAAGAGACAAGGCGCATTGGCCCTATCTCTTATGCATTATTTGCTTCTGTATATTGTTCGAGTTTATTGATTGCTTCACTTACATCCGCTGCCGTAATCGTTCCAATTGGCATAACGTGGATAGATTCACCAGGGATTGTTGATTTTTCGGCTACTCGGTTGATGCTTTCATCCAAAACATCAGTTACCCCAAGATCCTTAATCGACACCGGTAATCCAAGTTTTTTATAAAGTGGAAGAAGTTCTTTTATCTCATCTAGCTTATTTTCTAAAATAAGTTGAACCAAAATACCATAGGCGACCTTCTCACCATGTAGAGCTGAATGAGTCTCTTCCAAAACCGTCAACCCGTTATGTATTGAATGTGCTCCGGCGATTCTGCCGTAATGATCACCAAAGCCACCAACCATCCCACCAAGCGCGATGATTGTTTCAACCACCTTAATAAAATCTGCATTAAGAACTCCATTTTTGGCTGCATCAATCGCTGCTTCAGCATGATTCACTAAAAGATCCTTGCACTGTCTAGCCGAAAAATGTGAAATTAACACTGGCACCGATTTGTCTTTGATCTTAGACATTTGCACATCTGCTTCATACCATTTCGCGAGTGTGTCACCAATTCCAGCGATGAGCATTTCAATCGGTGCTTTTACTATAATCTTTGGCTCAATCAATACCAAGCTCGCATTATTTGGATAAATATCGTAGCGAATGAAAGCCCCGCGTTCATCATAAATGACACTTATTGGCGTCCACGGTGCACAATTCGATGCTAGCGTCGGGATTAGCACGTAAGGCTTTTGCGAGAGATAGCTTGCGGCCTTAACTAAATCAAGAACCTTTCCGCCACCAATCCCAATTACGGCATCAAAGGATTTCCTCTTTATAAATGATGAAAGGGAATCTATTTCATTGATTGAGCACTCTCCACTATACGAATACTGTTCAAATTGAATTTCATGAAACTCTGGTATATACTCTTTTGCAGCTTCCCAAGACTTTATCCCATGAACGAATAAAATTTTTCGATAGGAACGCTCAGCAAGTTTTTCTTCAAGTATGTCTAATATACCTTCGGATACAATATATTCACTTGGGGCTCCATGTACTGAAAAGATATCCACTTTCATCACTCCTTACCACTTATCGCTTAGTTTTCCATCCATGCTGGCTTACCGAAGCCTTGGAATTCTTCATCGATTATTTTTTCGAAGCCTTCTGATTCGACAACAGCTTTTAAATCTTTCGCAAACTGTGAATCATTATTTTTCGCGCTAATTGCAACTACATTTCGGTATGAATCAGACATATCTTCTAGTGTAAGAGCATCTAATAAATTCATTTTTGCAGCTAATGCAAAGTTACCAGGAACAGCAGCTAAATCTGCACTATCAACGGAACGTGGTAATTGACCTGCTTCAATTGGTTGGAATTTTAAATTCTTTTTATTTTCATCAATGTCTTTTTCTGAAACGGTTAAAGGATCAGCATCCTTAGCGATTGTAATAAGACCAGCATCACGTAATGTGTTTAATGCACGCGCTGCATTTGTAGGGTCATTTGGAAGAGTTACAGTTGAACCCTCTTTTACTTCATCAATTGATTTATAAACGTTTGAATAAATTCCCATTGGTGCTGTTGGAACATTAATTAAAGCTGTTAAATCCATGTTGTTCTCTTTTTCAAAGTTTTCTAGGTATATTGTGTGTTGAAATAAGTTTGCTTGAATGTCTCCATTATCTAATGCTTTGTTTGGTTGGATATAGTCACTAAATTCAACGATTTCTACTGTGTATCCCAGTTCTTCTAGACCTGGCTTAAGAGCTTTTTTCGCCATGTCACTGTATGGTCCAGCTGTTGCGCCAATTTTAATATCTTTTGATTCCGCAGCAGATTCGCTACCTTCATCTCCATTGCTTGCACTGCTTCCACATGCTGTAACCACAAATGCAACTAAAAGTAAAATAATACCTGTTAACCATTTTTTCATTTTTTCTTCCTTCTTTCTAATTATTGTTTATTATCTTTTATCTACTACCTTCGCGATGTAGTCGCCAAGGAGTTGGATGACTTGAACTAAAATAATTAAGATTAATACTGTTGCAAACATGATGGTATTGTCATAGCGATAATAACCGAATCTGATCGCTAAATCCCCAATTCCTCCACCACCGACAGTGCCGGCCATGGCTGAAAATCCAATTAAACTAATGAGTGTTAGTGTGATTCCGGAAATAATTCCTGATCTTGCTTCAAGAAGCAACACATCTTTAATGATCATCCAAGGCGTTGCACCCGCTGCAATTGCAGCTTCGATTACACCTCGGTCAATTTCCCGTAAAGCTGTTTCCACAATTCTCGCAAAAAATGGTATTGCTGCGACTGAAAGTGAAACAGATGCTGCCGTTGGCCCAATCGTCGTACCCACGATGAAATTCGTGATTGGTATCAATGCGACAAGCAAGATGATAAACGGAATCGAACGAATTAGGTTCACGACAAATCCTAAAACAGTTTGAACCACTTTGTTTTCTAAAAATAACCCTTTATCGGTTACATATAGAAAAATCCCCACTGGAAGTCCGATTACTACAGCAATAAGTAATGATATAGCAATCATATAGATGGTTTGAAAAAACGCTGTATTAATATCAGGGAGAAGCTCCACGAGATGATTAAAATCAATTCCCATCACGTAACACCTCCACTTGTGCAGCACGTTCTTCAATAAAGTTCACTGCTGATTCTATTTCTTCTTTATTACCCCTTAACTCCATGATAAAAATACCAAGCGGTGTGTCTTGAATATATTCAATGGAACCATGTAGGAAATTCCCCTTTACATTGAAGGTCTGAAGCATATCTGAAATAACACCCTCACCAGCAACATTTCCTTTGAACATAACCTTCACTATCGGCCCTTCACATGAATCGAGGATAACTTCAGGAATTTCAAAGGAAACTACACTTTCAATAAATTCCTTCGTTAATTCAGTTTGCGGACTTGCAAATACATCGTAAACAGAACCTTCTTCAATGACCCTTCCGTCTTGCATAATCGCCATACGGTTGCAAATTTCCTTCACAACATCCATCTCATGGGTAATGAGGACAATCGTAATCCCAAGTTCTTTATTAATCTTTTTTAAAAGCTTTAAGATTGATTTTGTTGTTGTTGGGTCCAGTGCAGAAGTTGCTTCATCACAAAGCAACACTTTTGGATCGTTTGCTAGTGCTCTCGCAATCCCTACCCTTTGCTTTTGACCACCACTTAGCTGTGATGGATAGACATCCTTTTTATCCAAAAGCCCTACCATCTCAAGTAAATCTTCAACTCGTTTTTTGATTCGATCTTTTGGTACATTAGCAGCCATTAAGGAAAACGCGATGTTTTCGAAAACTGTTTTTTGACTAATTAAATAGAAATGTTGAAAAATCATTCCGATTTTCAAACGCGCGGAACGTAATTCACTGCTTTTCAGGGAAGTGAGATCTACTCTATCGACTAAGATATTTCCTGAGGTTGGTCGTTCGAGCAGGTTGATACAGCGCAAGAGGGAACTTTTTCCGGCTCCTGAGTATCCAACGATCCCAAAGATTTCTCCGGTTTCTATTTGTAATGACACATTGTCAACACCTGTGACAGTCCCATTCTTTGTTTTATATATCTTTGAAAGATTCCGAATTTCAATCATATAAATACCTCTTTTGTTACTCTATTTTTTAACGCAAAAATGCCTCCTTCACACTGAAAGAGGCATCGAAATACAAGGATTTATCTCGACTTATCTTTCAGAATGAAAATCATTCTGCAGGAATTGGCACCTTCCCTTAATGGGGGTTGCCGGACGTCGTAGGGCCTAGTCCCTCGGTCGCTCTGGATAAGTTTGAAAATTTTCTTTAATTTGTATAGTAAGATACTACTAGTTTATTAGTTTTTTGTCAATAACGTTATAACACTACCTACCAAGTGTTAAACGCTTCCATCTTTATTATCTCAATGGTTACATTTTTCAAAAAAAGTTTATTGGATATTAAAAAGCCCATTTCCGAGAATGGGAAGGGCAACTGTCAGCTGCTTAAGGCTAAATGATGATAAGCGATATCCATATTGTTTTTAAGTTCTTCCGGATTGTCGTGGTAGACGACCTTCCCCTTACTTAAAATATACACATCATCTGCGATTCGTAATGCCGTTGAGATATTTTGTTCAACTAAAAGCATCGACATTCCGGACTCTTTTAATTTTAAGAGAACATCCATAACTTCTCCAACCATTAATGGGGATAGTCCCTCTGTCGGTTCATCGAGCAGCAGGATTTTCGGATTTCTCATCAATGCCCTACCAATTGAAAGCATCGACTGTTCCCCCCCACTAAGGGTTCCCGCATGCGATTTTTCACGTTCCTTTAAACGAGGAAAGTAGTGAAAGATCTTCTCTAGGTTCCAATCGCCTTTTTTGAAATCAGCGAAAACGGTTAGATTTTCTGTCACAGTTAGGTTCGGAAAAATTCTTCTACCCTGTGGGACAATTCCAATTCCCTTCTTGGCAATTTGGTGACTTTGGAGTGAGGCCATATTTTGACCTTCAAATAAGATTTCCCCTTGAACTTTTTTTACAAAGCCAATAATGGAATGCATCGTTGTTGTTTTCCCCATGCCATTTCTTCCGAGCAGAGTTACAACCTGCCCTTGTTTCACCTCGAGATTTATACCATGAAGAATGTGACTGGAACCGTAGAAGCTATTAACTTCTTTTAGTTTAAGCATGTGCAGCCTCCTCGCGACCGAGGTAAATTTCCTTTACCTCTTCATTTTCACGAACAGCTTCTGGTGTGCCATCCGCAATGAGTTTTCCAGTATGAAGGACAATCACCCGGTCCATATTACCGAACAACACATCAATATCATGTTCAATCATACAGATCGTTACTTCTTTTGGTAGTTTATTAATCAGCGCAATAATTTGGTCGGTTTCAACCTGTGACATACCTGCAGTCGGCTCATCTAAAAGGAGAAGCTTCGGTTTTCCGGCAATCGCCATGACAATCTCAATTTGTCTTTGAACCCCATAAGAGAGCTCTTGTACCTTCATGTTACTATATTGTTCAAGGCCCCATTCATGTAAAAGTGCATCTGTTTCTTCATGAAGTTCACTGTAGTTTTTAAGACTGACACTTTTCCACCATTGAGTATGCTCTTTTCTCATTTTTTGCAATACGAGACGAACATTCTCCTTAACCGTTAATCCAAACATCAGATTATTTTTCTGAAAAGTACGAACGATTCCATTTTCCGTCCGTTTATAATTAGGAACCTTCGTTATATCCTGGTCAAAATAAGTAATTGTCCCCCCACTAGGGTTCAAGTCTCCCGCAATCATGTTAAAAAAGGTTGTCTTTCCGGCACCATTGGGTCCGATTAGTCCAACACGTTCGCCAACAGAAACCGCTAATGTAATATCTTCGATTACTTTTAACCCACCAAAATGCTTTGATAAATGTTGTATTGAAAGAATCGTCGTCATCTTTGTCCTCCCTATCCATTTATTTTTGATTGCTGTTTAATGGGTTCGATATATTCTTCCTTTACAGGTTGAGGCTTCGCTTTAAACAAGCTTTGGGTAAGCCTTGAGAACAACCCAGCAATTCCAGATGGAGCAAAGATTGTAAACAGAATAAAGGCGGTACCAATAATCATCATCCAGCTTTCTGTGTAAGAGCTAATGATTGTCTCCAATATCACGATAAATGCCGCTCCAATAACAGGACCCCAAAGCGTACCTGAACCTCCAACTAATACCATGATTAATACTGACCCGGATACTGTCCAGTACACATCAGTCGGAGCAACGAAGCCATTGAAGAATACATATAGTCCACCAGCTAATCCACCTAAAGTACCCGCAATCAAAAAGCTAATGTTTTTATAGAAGGTTGTGTTATACCCAATCGACTTCATTCGATCTTCATTTTCTTTAATCCCAATGAAGACATACCCTAGTGGTGAATGAAGAAGTCTGTTAATTAACATTACGACTATCGCAAATACGACTAAAATAAAGTAATAGATAAACACCTGATTGGAAAGGATAAAATTTCCAAACAGACTTGGAGAAGGTATTCCTGATAAGCCATTTGATCCACCCGTTACATCCGTCCATTGGTAGATGATCGAATAAACCATTTGTGAACATGCAAGTGTTAGCATTAAAAAATAAAATCCATGAGCTTTCGTAGAAACAAAGCCAATCAAAATGGCTAATAGGAACGCAATCACCATTCCGATTACAAGGGTTAGAAACACATTTGTAGATAAATGACTCGCGGCAAGGCCTGTTGCATAGGCACCAGCGCCAAAAAACGCGGCATGTCCTAATGAGACCAACCCAGTTTGACCGACTAGGATATTTAAGCTAATCGCGAAAATCCCAAAGATTAAAATTTCCGTAAAAATGTTTACATAATAGAGAGAAACGAAAAATGGAGCAGCAACCATCAATAAAAATAGTAAACTACCTTTGATCCACTGTTTGCCCATTTATGCCCTCCTTCCTATCAATCCTTGTGGACGGATAATTAATACGGCAGCCATTAATGCAAATGTTATGATTAAACTTAATTCCGGAACGTAGAAGCGACTAAACGTTTCAACCATTCCCACTAAAAGACTCGCAGCAATCGTCCCCGTTACAGATCCCAGCCCGCCTACAACTAGGACGACGAGTGATAAAATCAGAATATTAAACTCCATTCCTGGAGCAACCCCTAAAATCGGTGATCCAAGTACCCCACCTATCCCAGCTAAGAAGCTTCCAAAGAAAAACACGAGTGTAAAGACAAGGTGAATGTTAACGCCTAGTCCACCAACCATCTCTTTATCTGATAATCCTGCTCGGATAACAGCGCCCCATTTTGTTTTTTCCTGTGTATACCAAAGAGCTAACGCAATGATGATTCCAACTACAATTAAGGCAAGTCGATAAGAAGGAATCATATTCCCCATAACTTCAACAGATTGGCTTAGGAAAGCTGGGGGTGTTACGGTCATAATATTTTTACCCCAAATAATGGAGAAGAGATCATGGAAGATGTAAGCAAGACCAAAGGTTAACAATACCTGTGAGAGATGGCCAAGCTTATATGTAGGTCGAAGTAGGACCACTTCTAAAATCAATCCAATAATGGCAATTACAAAAGGGACAACCAAGAGAGCAACCCAAAACGGTAGCCCTGATTTTACAACGATTGAATAACCAATGTAAGACCCTAATAAATATAGAGAACCATGTGCTAGATTTAATACACCTAAAATACCGAAAACGAGACTTATCCCACATGTAATAATGAAAAGGAGAAACCCGTAGCTAAGTGCATTCATCATTTGCAAAACGAATGTATCCATATTACCTCCCCCTATCAGTTGAAAGAAAGAGGCAACAAAGGATGCTTGCCTCTTTCATCATTCCTATCTTTATTTTCCTGGGTCTACAACTTCTGGAACTGTGTCGATTACTTTATTTTCTGTCTTGTCACCATCTAGATAGGTCTCAACGATATAAAGGTTTTGAATAATTTGATGAGTTTCTTGGTCGAACTTGATTGGACCTCTTGGACTATTAAGCTCAACTTTTGAGATTTCCTCTACTAGTTTATCAGGGTCTGAAACATCTCCATTTAACGCCTCAATTGCTTTTGCCATGATCGCTGCTGCATCATATCCTTCCGCAGATTCGATACTTGGTCTAGCATTAAATTTCGCTTCATACGCTTCAACGAACTTTTTATTTTCAGGAGTGTCTAAGCTATAATCCCAGAAGATTGAAGCAATGATTCCTTCAGGGGATGTTCCTTGCTGTGGACGAGTATCCTCAGCTGTAAGCCATCCAGAACCAATTAAAGGAATCTTTCCTTTTAAACCGTATTGCTCGTATTGTTGAACAAAGCGGATTGCATCTGTACCAGCAAAGAATGCATAGATTCCATCGATGTCATCACGATTCATTTTTGCTAGGTAAGAAGAGTAGTCATTATTTCCAAGTGGTGCAAATACTTCCTCGACGATTTCCCCACCTGCTGCTGTATATGCATCTTTAAATGCTGCCGTAGCTTCATGACCGAATGCATAGTCAGCAGCTGTTAAATAGATTTTTCCACCAATATTGTCATAGGCCCATTGACCCATTGAATGCCCAATCTGGTAGGAAGAGAAAGATGAACGCCAGATATAATCACTGCGCTTTGATCTTGTTAAATCGTTTCCACCGGCATGTGATACAAGGAATGGTAATTTATTCTTATCAACCTCGTCACGAATTGCATAAGCTACTGCTGTACTGATTGGACCAGTTAGGATATCAATTTTATCCTGCTCCATTAATTTACGAAGCTTACGTAATGAAACTTGTGGGTCTGCCTCTGTATCTTCATGCACAATTTCAATCTTTTTTCCCGCTACTTCCCAGCCAATTTCTTCAAAGTAGAGTTCCATTCCATTCTTAACATTTTGACCAAGTGATGCGTACACACCTGTTGCTGGTAATAAAGCTCCAATTTTAATTGGCTCATCACTTGTAGAATCGGTAGCGGTTGGTTCTTCACTTTCTTCTTTTTTATTATTATCAGTGGTTGTACTAATTGCTCCAGAGCTACATGCCGAAAGTAATAGAACAAATGATAACATGATCAACCAATTTCTCTTTACTAGTTTCATGGTAAACCTCCCTTTTTTTAAAAAACGTAATCTGACCCTCTATGGTAGAAAATTACTATGTACAAATTACCCCCTCTATCACTTTCTAATATTCTGAATATTATTATAGTAATTACTATTCGATTATTCAACACATATTTAAAACTTTCATAAAAAAAACGTAATAAATTTTTCGTGATTTGGCACAAAAAAATGGAGGATAGTTGGATTAAAGGCCCGACAAACGCCGAGCACCCATTCCAACATGACCTCTATTTCATTAGTAAATATTACAAACAATACCCTTTTTCCTGGGGCAGGTTACGTGATATTCCCTAGGTATATATATTACGTTAATTTATCTCCCGTATATAAAACATTTAATTATTGTCGTAATTTAAAACGCTGCATCTTTCCAGAAGCAGTTTTGGGGATTTCATCCATAAACTCTATGATCCTAGGATACTTATAAGGCGCTAAGTTTGCTTTCACATAGGATTTTAATTCGTCCTTCAATTCTTCTGATGGGTCAATCCCCTCTTTCAGAACAATACAAGCTTTTGGAAGATCAAGATTCTCTTCCGTCTTCACCCCGATTACCGCAACCTCAAGTACGGAATCATGCTTAAGTAGAGTTGCTTCTACCTCAACAGGTGAAACCCAAATTCCGCTGACCTTCAGCATGTCATCAGATCGTCCTGAATACCAAAAATACCCCTGTTCATCCCTGTAATATTTATCGCCTGTGTACATCCATTCACCATGGAATTTCTTCTGATTTTCAGCGATATTGGCCCAGTATCCTCCAGTTAAGCTCTCACCTTTAATGACTAAGTCACCGACCTCATTTGGCCCAACCTCTTTGGCTTCGTCATTTACAATCTTCGCCTCATAGCCTGGGACTGGCTTCCCTGTGCTACCAGGGCGAATGTCTCCAACTCGATTTGAAATAAAGATATGTAAGGCCTCTGTTAACCCAATTCCATCTAAAATATCAAGATTAAAAAGCTGCTTCCATTTATTCACAAATGTATCTGGGAGTGCTTCACCAGCAGATACACAAACTCTTACCGAAGATAGGTCAGGAATTTTGCCTGTTCGCTCTACATAGTTAATCAAACTACCATAAAGCGTTGGAACGCCAAAAAAGATTGTTGGTTTAGTCTTTTCAATTGTTTCAAACACTTTTTCAGGTGTAGGACGATCCTTCAAAAGAACGGTTGTACCTCCAGCACCTAAAGGGAAATACATCCCATTTCCAAGCCCATATGCAAAGAAAAGCTTTGAAGCAGAAAAGGTAATATCATTTTCATTTATTCCCAAAACTTGTTTTCCATACGTGTTATATGCTGCTTCCATACATCGTTGGTGGTGAATAACACCTTTTGGATTTCCTGTACTCCCCGAACTATATAACCAAAATGCTGGGTCATCCTTCACTGACATGAATGACTCAAGCTCTGTTGACTCATTATTGATAAGTTCATGAAAATCAATTTCATTTGTGTCTACGGATGTGTTTTCGGTGACGACGATTACATGTTGAAGAAAGACAAATCGATCTCTGTTTGCCTTAATTTTACTCCAAAGATCCTCGTGAATAACAAGCACCTTTGAACGACTGTGGTTTAATAGATATTCATAATCCTCGGGCTGTAGCATTGTGTTAGTTGGGATTGGTAGTGCACCAATTTTTACCGCACCGAAAAAGGATACGATATTCTCAGCAGTATCATGCATAACCATGAGCATGCGGTTTTCATTTTCAACACCCAACCTTCTGATAGCGTTTCCAAATTGATTAACACGATACAGAAGCTCTTGATAAGTGACTTGTTCGTCTCCACTTACAATCGCAACCTTTTCCCCTCGTCCGTTTCGTACATTTTCTTCAATAAATCTGTCGGCAGCATTGTACTTCGTTGCGATTCCTTTTAAATCCGAAGCTACTTTTATCACATTCTTCCTCCTTACCTATCTTATGGATAGTAAAAATTTCAGATAGTGGAGGTAAATGCTTACCCCCACTTTTTTTCGGAGTCAATCGTAGATGATAATGATATTAGCACTGTACTAATAGTGTAAATTAGCCGTAAAGATGTATGAAAATGATTAACTTACTTACCGGACCAGTTTGCATCACGCTTTTCGATGAACGAGCTTAAGCCTTCCTGCGCATCCTGTGAACGGAATAATAGATTTTGAAGCTCACCTTCATAACGAATTGCTACGTTAAGTGGCATTTCTTTACCGTTCATGATTGATAGTTTAATGTTAGATGTTGCATAAGTAGCACTGTTTGCGATCTTCTGTGCATATTCTAAAGTCTTTGCTCTCGTTTCTTCTTGTGGGTATACACGATCTACTAATTTAATAGCTAATGCTTCTTGCGGTGATAAAGTTTCACCAGTAATATTTAGATCAAGAGCTTTTGAGTGTCCAACTTGGCGAGCAAGACGTTGAGTTCCACCTGTTCCCGCTAATACACCAAGAGAAACCTCCGGAAGTCCGATTTTTCCTGCTTGGTCACCCATGAATCGCAAATCACAAGCTAGAGCCATTTCTAAACCACCACCAACAGTATGGCCCTCTAAGCAAGCAATCCAGATTTGTGGAGAGCGTGCAATTTTATCTAAGGTTTCATTACAGAATAAGCAGAATTGTGTTTTAAAGCGTGGCTCTGCTGATTTTAGGAAATTGATATTTGCACCCGCTGAGAAGAACTTTGGCATATCACTCATTAAGACAACAACTTTAATGTCATTGTCAAAACGAATATCATCAATCGCCGCATTTAACTCTTTGTAATAGTCAAGGTCATAAGAATTTGTTTTGTTTACATGAATATGAACTTCCGCAATACCATCCGCTTTTTTAACAGTTAGGGTTTTCGTTTCCAAATTAATTGACATTTTTACATTCCTCCATTTAATATATTGGAAAATTATTTAAATAAACTATATTCTGAAAATATTCAATGGACGTTCCCCATTATAAGAGACTACACTCTTTGTTTCTGTATAAAGATCAAGTGTTTCGACACTTAACTCTCTTCCAAATCCCGATTGCTTGTAGCCACCAAATGGTGTTCCAGGGAAGGCTGAAATTGGACAGTTCACCATTACGATACCTGCACGAAGTCCTTCTGCAACTCGGTGTGCTCTTCCGTGATCTTTCGTCCATACAGCTGATCCAAGTCCAAAAATGGAATCATTGGATTGCTTGAGCACTTCACCTTCATCTTTAAATTTCATGATAACAACGACTGGACCGAAGACCTCTTCTTGGGCAATTCTCATATCATTCGTGACATTTCCGATAACGGTTGGCAAATACCAGTACCCTTTATCAAATTCGCTACCTTCTGGTCTTTTTCCTCCATAAAGGATTTCTCCGCCCTCTTCAATTGCAAGCTTTACATAGCCATCGACAACTTCTTCATGTTCTTTAGAAATCAGTGCCCCCAGATGAGTTTCCTTATCGAATGGATCACCAACCTTCAGCTTTTGAGCCTTTTCAATAAACTTTTCGACAAATTCATCGTAGATGTTTTCATGTACAAATAACCGCGAACGCGCTTCACAGGATTGACCAGTGTTATAAAAAATTCCATAAATAGAACCTACAACAGCACCTTCAATATCAGCATCATCAAAAACGATATTAGGAGATTTTCCTCCGAGCTCTAACGTTACGCGCTTTAAAGTAGTTGATGCTTTCGCCATGATGTCCTTTCCAGTCTCTGTTTCACCGGTAAAGGCAACCTTATCAACTCCAGGGTGAGTCGTTAAGTATGGACCGATTACAGAGCCACTTCCTGTGATGACATTTACTACGCCTGCTGGAACTCCCGCCTCATGACAAATATCTGCAAGCATATAGGCGGTAATTGGTGTATGTGATGCAGGTTTTAGTATAACCGGACAGCCTGCTGCGATTGCTGGTGCGATTTTCCACGCAGCCATCATTAATGGATAATTCCATGGAATGATTTGTGCACAAACCCCAACAGGTTCCTTGACCGTGTAGTTAAAAAATCCGTTTGGAACTGGGTTTGTGCGCCCACCAAAGGTTGTGATTGCTCCCGCGTAAAATTCAAAGTCTTCAATCGCCTGACCAATTTGTCCTTTTGCAGCAGCAACTGTTTTTCCACTATTTAATACTTCTGCTTCGACAAGGTCATTAATACGTTCACGCATGATTTCCGCAATTTTATTTAAAACTCTTGCTCGTCTTGCTTGAGGCAGCTTAGGCCATTTGCCATTTTCAAATGCGTTTCTAGCTGCGTCAACAGCGCGATCGACATCTTCCTTCGTCGCCTTTGCAACTCTAGCTAAAACCTCGCCAGTTGCAGGGTTATACGTTTCAAAAAATTCCTGATTGCTGCTATTTGAGTATTCTCCATTAATCAATAGTTGGTATGTTTCTTTTAATTGCACCATAGATGTTGTTTCACTCCCTACATTTTCTCGATAATCGCTGCGATTCCTTGACCAATCAGCGTCTGAGTAGCATCTATTCTGACAGTCTCTCTCAGATTAAAAGTTCCTTATTTGACCGGTTTTGATAATGGTAGAAGCATTTATCGGTATCTCCACCAATCCATCCTGCATACACGAGCTTTCGAATAAGTGGGGCTGGTCGATAACGTTCTTCCCCTAATTCACGATATAGTCCACTTAAGACCGCATATATGTCGTCAAGCCCAATTTTCTCCGCCCACTCAAGCGGTCCCATTGGATAATTGGTGCCTTTTTTCATGGCAATATCAATGCTTTTCGCCTCTGCAGTTTGCTCTGTTAATGCGTAGGCCGCCTCATTGACAATCATTGATAAAATCCTTGGAAATACAAAGCCAACTTCATCCTCCACAAGTTCTATGTCTTGATCAATCAATGAAAAAATGCCTGCGGCTGTTTGCACATAACTTGGATCTGCCTGTAATGGCAACGCCACTTCGATTAAGCTACCTTCTTTAAAATTGGCAAAGGTCCCAAACCCCACTACTCTTTCAGGGTAGGTCAACCATGAAGCAACCTCAGTCGCCGTCACACCAAGAGTAGTTGATAAAATCAAAGTAGTTGGTGATACACTTGCCTCAATTTCTCCGATTCTACGTTTCTTTTCTTCCTTATCAAGGTTGGTCGTTTCAATTACAACATCGACTTGCTCATTCATTAGCCTAGAATCAACCAAATGAACTTCTGCATTTTCTTGAAAGGAACGGGAGAGTTCTTTTGCGAGTAAATTATCTCCTACAATAACGACAGTTTTAAATGTCATATTCGTAGAACCCTCCCTTCGTTTTTCTTCCTAAGCTACCTGATTGAACCATACGTTCCTGGTAATAATGAGGACGGAATCTACTTTCTCCGTGAAATCCTTCATATACCGATTTGGTTGTTGCAAAATTGATATCAATCCCAATTAAATCCTGTAATTCAAAAGGACCCATTTTATAATTTCCTGCGCGTTTCATAATTCGATCAATTTGCTCAGCCGAGGCGATTTTATCATTCATAATTCGTAAAGCTTCATTATAAAATGGTCGTGCCACTCGGTTCACAATAAAGCCTGGAGTATCCTTACACACCACAGGGCTCTTATTGATTGTTTTTGCAAAATGGACAAGGGTTTCAACAGTTGAGGAAGCTGTTTTTAATCCCTTAACCACTTCTACAAGTGGCATAATTGGTGCCGGGTTAAAAAAGTGTAAGCCGGCGATTCGTTCTGGATTTGCGCTTTGCCCAGAGATTTCTGTAATCGAAAGTGAGGAAGTATTCGACGCCAAAATCGAATCTTTCGCACAGATTTCTTCTAGTTTCGAAAAGATGGACCGTTTTATTTCCACCTTTTCAGGCGCTGCCTCAATAACCAATTGGCAATCGGCAAATGAGTTCATATCCGTTGTAGTAGCCAAGTTCCTTTTCGCTTGTTCTGAGGTGGCAATGCTAATTTTTTCTTTTACAACTAATCTATCAAGCTTTGACTCTATTGATTCTTTAGCACGAGTTACCGTTACTTCATCAATATCAAAGAGCACGACTGGGTATCCATTTTGAACGAGTAACTGAGCGATCCCTGCACCCATGGTTCCAGAACCAATAACACCAGTTTTTTTAATTTCCATGGGCTTCTTCCTTTTGCCAACGAATGTATTCGAATACGCTCTTACATTCATTGCAGTAGTATTGGCGAACTAATTGAGCTGTACCAAAGGATGAAATCTTCTTTACATCATTTGATGAGCAAAATGAACATTGAACGTTTTCTTTGTTAGACGACATTTTGCTTCGTCACTTCCTTTGTGACTTCTTGAATGGTTGCATCAAATTGCTCTACTAATCTAGCATCCTTTGGAATGATGTTTTCAGTGACGAAATACATATCATTTTCTACTTTGATTAACCATTCCTTTGCTTCTTGGGCAGTTTTTGCAATTGCACCTCTACATCTTCTCGGAATGGAACCTTTATCAAGTAAAAGCTGTTCACACCAGCTCTGAGAATAGATTAGATGCTCCTGCTGCTCCTTCAGCATTTTTGTAAAAGGCGGGTTTACATTTGGATTATTTGCTTCAATCATTGCCTTCATCACTAAATCAACCGCAACATTTGTAACGTAAAGCCCAGCAATGAGTTCAATCCAATTCCCAATTTCCACATTTTGTTGGAACGCCTTTCCTGTTTGGTCCTTAACTTCTGACTTAACACCAGATAAGTCGGATACCCAGCGATAAAGAAGTCTTGAATGACCTAGTTCTTGCTGAGCCATGGCAATTGATGACAGTGTTCCTTCCAATGTAGGTCCGCTGATACCAATTTCAACTAATCGGTCACCTAAAATAAATTTATTATCTGCAATCGTTTCGCCTAATTCAATTAACGAAATATGTTCCTTAGTCAACATTCTCACTCCTTTGCAAATAATGGTTCTGGGCTTCGAACGCAAACAAGGTCTTCTTTTTTCACCACGTACATTTCAACCCAATCTTCTTCATCGTAAATATGCTGTGCATAAATTTTTGCTAATTCATCATTAACTGCCTTAAATGTGCCTACATGAATAAGTTCATCTCCGCGATTGATTCGAGTGAGAAGAAGGTAATCATGTTTTATTGCTTCTTCTACTGTCATGAACTTACCCCCCAGTGCTTTAATTTATGCTTTCCTTCTTCACTTAAATTTGCTGTCGTCCAAGGTGGATCCCAAACAACTTGGATCTTTACTTCTTCAACCTCTTCTTCCTTTAACAAACGTTCTTTAATATCGTTTTCAATCCACTGCATACAAGCACATCCGGTAGAGGTATAGGTCATTTCAACCTCTAAATCGTTTCCATTCTGGGATATGTTATAAATTAACCCCATATCTACAACACTGATTGGGAATTCTGGATCCATCACTTCCTTTAATGCATCCCAATACTTAGTGGTTGCTTGTTCTTTTTGGATAATTCCACTCATGCTTTATGCCTCCTCTGCTCTCATTTGTTCTAGCTCCCAAACTCCCTTTTGGATTCGAGAAACAAACTCCTTATTTTGAGGCCCTCTTTGCTTAAAGCGTTCGATTGCCCCTTCCCATGTGTCCGGTTGGTCTGTTAACCACTTTTTATTTTCAGCATCAAATTTACAAGGGAATGGAACATCTATCACATATTTATCTTGGCTTTCATCGTAATGGGCTGGGACCTTAATTCCAATCGATTCACAGAACGGAACAGCTGTTGATAACCATTTTTGTCTTAATTCATCATTGCTTCGGCCCTTTAGTCGATAATCCAATTGTGCCGAACGGCTCTTTAGATTATCTGCAACACCGAAGAATTCAAGAGCCATTAAGAACATCCAATCAACTGCGTCCTGAACTTGCTTTGCCGTTTCTGGCTTCTTCATCGCATTTCTCATTATGATTTCACCATTGCGGAGGTGGAACAATTCCTCCTTATCAACCTTTACAAGCGCACGTTTCCAAGGACCATAGGAAGTATGCTCATACGCATCCCCTAAAAGCGTATATCCAGAACGGTCAAACAATCCGTTAAAGACTCCTAATTCAACCCAGTTGTCTAACTTAAAATCAAATGCATATGGGTTTTTCCATCTGTTCGCCGGTCGATGATAGAGCATCTCATCTACATCTTCACCAAGGTCTTCCAGTAGTCGGTATGCGATATGAGCATGACCGATTTCATCCTGCATAACTGCTAGAGCGGTAATTTTATAGTTTAAGTTTGGGGCCTGATCGTAGACTGTTAATAGTGGTGGTACGCTAAGAAGTTCTGTATCTCCAACAATCGCAAGTGTTTGTTTTAGCGCTTTCAAATATTCGTCATTCATATCCTCCATGCGCTCAACTATAAATCCACTTTGAACCTTTTCCAGTAATACCTCAGCTTCCTTTATACTCATCAATGAACACCTCTTTGTATTACGTTTTTTTAACTATCGTTTATAATATGTAATATAGAATATTATAAATTGTTTGTCAATATGTTTATGTTGTTTTTTTGACGTTAAATTTTAAATCGTAATATATGTTATTGCAGAGACGGGAAGAAATACCGGATTTATTTAGGTGTGAGGGACTTTCCTCTTGTAGTTTCGGTTCGTTTTGAACTTCATCGGGGTTATGAAGAACTTTTCGCGTGTGAGTTCGGTTCATTCGGGGCTTCATCGGGGCGATGAAGGACTTTCCGCTTACGATTCACCTTCATTCGGGGCTTCATCAGGGTTATGAAGGGGATTTCTCACGGATTTCCTCACTGTTTTCCTTTTCATCAAAGCTATGAAGAGGAGTTGGTCCGGGATTCCTCACCGGTTTCCTCTTCATCCAGGCTATGAAGAGGAGTTGGAGCGAGATTCCTCCCCGTTTTCCTCTTCATCAACCCAATGAAGAGGATTTTGAACTAGGTTCCTCCCCGTTTTCCTCTTCATCAACGCTATGAAGAGGATTTGGTGCGGGATTCCCCTCCATTTTCCCCTTCAGCAACGCTATGAAGGGAATTTCGTACAAGATCCATCTCCAGTTTCCTCTTCATCGAATAATTCTAGCCAAACAAAAACCCCAAGATTGCTATTTTAATAACAATCTTGGGGTTATCTTTTTTATACTTTGCTAGATTTAAGTCAACGACCATTTACATAAACGAACAGATTTTGGCCATGTTTGGTAACTCGTCCCTCTCGTTCTAAATAGTTTAAGTGAGCAATTGTTTCTGCGATTGCGAAGCGCCATTGATGTGGATTGAGCTCTCTATGGGAAAACAATATCTTTGCAATTTCATACGTTGTCTTATACTCTGCCAAGCTTTCAATATATGAAAGCCGCTCGTCATGGTGCTGGATTAGCTCATCTATTCGTTCGCTAACATTAAGAACCGGTGAATGATGGGCAGAGTATATCTTTTTAATCGGATATTTTTTAACTTTACATAGTGAGTTAATATATTCATGTAAGGGGTGCTGGCTGGCTCCTGGCCAAACACTAATATTCGGTGTGATTTTTTCAAGAATGTGATCGCCGCCAATTAAGATGCCCTCTTCTTCTTGAAAAAAGCATACATGCCCTGCACTATGTCCAGGCGTGTTGATAACAGACCATTGTGCACCACCAAACTCAATTCTGTCTCCGATTGGTTTTGCAACAGGTAGTGGGAGCACATTTTGACCGAGCTTTTCCATATGCTCCGAGATTCCATCCGCTAAATCTTCTGGAACTCCATGCTGCAACACCATTTCTTTCATTCTCGCAACCTGTACGCTACCTTCTCCCCAAACACGCTCAATCATTGCTGCATCTACTTCATTCATATATAAGTCAGCACCTGTATGCTTTTGCATCCAACCCGAAAGCCCAGAGTGATCTGGGTGGAAATGCGTAAGATAGATTGTATGAATATCGCGAGGTGTGATTTCCAGATGGTCAAAAACCTCCTGCCAAGCTTCTCTTGCTGCTGGATAGTTTAATCCTACATCTATCATGACATAACCATCGTTCTGTTTAAAAAGATAACAATAGACATACTTCATCGGAAATGGAACTGGGATTCCAATCCGATAGCCACCAAATTCAATTTTTTCAATATTCATGGCTCACCTCTAATCAAATGTGCCTTGGCGTATTTGCGCCCGATTTTTTTAGGCCCACACGAAGTGGGTCACAAAGACGAAGACATCAGGAAATGGCGTTCTTAGTCTTTGATCTTCTTGTGTTCGAAAAATTTCCTTTGAAAAATCGTGGCATCCGCCGGAGGCTTAACTTTGTTCAGTCAGAGTTTAACCCACCAACTGAATTGATACTCATTTTGCATCTCCCCTACCACCAAAGTAGAGTACTTTACTGAATAAAGTTAGATGTAGATCTCACCAAATGGATTGAGTGCTTTATCGCGCTCGATTTGAATTTCGCGATCTGGTGCTCCCTCAAAAACGGACTCGAAGTACCGGATCGATGGGATTGATAAAAGCTGATGAATATTCCAGAATAGTTCTCGAGCTTTAATGCCAATCCATCCCTCCGGCAGCAAATCCCTCGGAAAACCTGGGTCCTGGTAAAGGAATTTCCTGTACTCATGAACCAGTGCTGTTCGCTCAATAAAACATTCCTCATCCTTCAATGTGTTATTTAACGCTTTTTCACGTAGTTCTTCAAATTTTGGCGTGAACTTTTCAATGAATGTTTGATATTCATCCCTCACCATATTTAAATCCCAGCCGATATCGATAATACTTTGATTATCATGGGTTACAATTGAAGACGATGTGAACAAAAACGCATATTCTTCAATTCCGTTCACCTTGATCATTTCTTTTACTTGCTCCTCAACGGGATTGGGGGTCACCAATGTGCTATTTGTGAGATTACCAAATCCTGTCCAAATCAGTTCTTTCCGGATTTTATTACGAATCTCGCGCTTTTCTTCCGGAAACGAATATGTAAGTATTCTCCACTTCTGGTCCCAAATGTGATTTTGAGTGGCGTATACCCTACTTACCCCTTCGTCAACACGACCTTGGGCAGTTGCGGAATAATAGCTCTTCTTCCCTACTTTTCGCACTTCCAATAAGTTATTTTGGACCATCCGAAATATCGCGCCCCTTACAGACGATTCGGAAACCCCAAACTGCTTCATTAATTCAATTAAACTACCTACCCAAATTTCTCCTCCATAATATTTAATATACTCACCATATAATGTAAACATTAAGGATCTTGGTTTCATAGAAGTCACCACGCTTACTAATTTTTGTTAAATTTCGATATTGTTAATTTTTATTATAGAGGATTCTGGAAATTATGCATTAAAAAGTGGTCTTTCTCCTGATTCATTCGTGTGGAGGTCTTCTTGTAAAATGGTGCGAACGTCCTCTGGTATTGGAATCGCTTTAATTTCTGTTGGCGTTTGTTTTACCCAACCACGTATCTCATACCCATGTCCCGTTCTTGTTTCTCCCCTATATACCTCATGACGTAGTTTGATTGTTTTTGTTTTAATTTCTTCAACCTCTGTTCGAATCGTTATAATGTCATCGTATAGCAATGTCTTTTCAAAGCTACATCTTGCATCAAGCATTGGTAGGATGATTTGCCTTTCTTCTTCTAATGTGTTTGGCGATAAACTGCAGCTTCTAAAAAATTGGTGCCCCGCGATATCAAACCATTTGAAATAATTTGGGTAGTACACGATCCCCGCTTTGTCGGTATCTCCCCAGTTAACGATGACTTGAAATTCATTTGATCTCACACGATATCCTCCTATTGTTGAATAAGGCTCGGGATAGATCGCCGAGCCTTGGCTATTTTAAAATAGCGATACCGGAAATTCCGATATCGCCTTTGATTTAGTTTACTTTACTGACCACTCCAGTTAGCTTCACGCTTTTCGATGAACGAGCTTAAGCCTTCCTGAGCATCCTGTGAACGGAATAATAGGTTTTGAAGCTCACCTTCGTATCGGATTGCTACGTTTAGTGGCATTTCTTTTCCATTCATGATTGAAAGCTTAATGTTTGAAGTAGCATAAGTTGCGCTGTTTGCGATCTTTTGTGCATATTCTAACGTTTTTGCTCTTGTTTCTTCCTGTGGATATAGACGATCTACTAAATTAATATCTAATGCTTCTTGTGGAGTTAATGTTTCGCCAGTGATATTCAAATCAAGTGCTTTAGAATGTCCAACTTGTCGGGCAAGACGTTGTGTTCCGCCAGTTCCAGCTAGTACGCCTAGAGAAACCTCTGGAAGTCCAATCTTTCCAGCTTGGTCTCCCATAAATCGTAAATCACAAGCTAGAGCCATTTCTAAACCACCACCAACTGTGTGCCCCTCTAAGCAAGCGATCCAAATTTGTGGAGAGCGTGCAATTTTATCTAATGTTTCGTTACAGAATAAGCAAAATTGAGTTTTAAAGCGCGGCTCAGCAGACTTTAAGAAATTGATATTCGCTCCTGCTGAGAAGAACTTTGGCATATCACTCATTAGTACAGCTACTTTAATGTCATTGTCAAAACGAATGTCATCAATCGCAGCATTTAATTCTTTGTAATAGTCAAGGTCATAAGAATTTGTTTTGTTTACATGGATGTGAATCTCAGCGATCCCATTAGCTTTCTTTACTGTTAACATTTTAGTTTCATTTACTGTAGTCGTCATTCTTCATTACCTCCCAGAATTATGTATTACGTTTTTTAAACTTTCGTAATTAATTACAAATATAATGAATCTTTTTTTAATTATCAAATCTTCGTTTTCTTCATTTTTTAGGGAAAATTACACTCTTTCTCTTAAATGCTCTTTCTTTCTATATTTTTGGAGGTTTTTTAGACGTTCGTAAAAAACACGTAATTTTAAATTAAAGTCTGTGTTATTATGGAGGTAAATACATATGCTCTATTAAAAACATGGAATTTTGAATAATTAAGGAGGTTCCAATGAAAGGTAATGGGGGTTTTAAGGATCTATATGAAAATCTCAATATCAATACAATTAGCTCCGGTGTTGTAGCTGCAATATTCGGATGCACAGGTCCTGCACTTATTATTATCGGCGGTGCATCAAGCGGTGGGTTAACCCATGAGCAAACAATCAGCTGGTTATTTGCCGTGTATTTCTTTGGGGGATTATTGGGACTCTTTTTATCCTTGAAATATAAGCAACCCATTGCTGGGGCTTATTCCATCGCTGGGGCCGTGTTGGTTGCGGGTGCGTTGTCTCATTTTTCATTACCGGAAGCAATTGGTGCATATCTTGTCGCCAATCTACTTGTCCTTATCCTTGGGGCAACCGGGTTAATTGATAAAGTGATGAATTGGATACCTGTTCCCATCGTTATGGGGATGATTGTTGGTGTCATGATGCGTTTTGCGATTGAGATGATTACAGCTGTTGAGATTTCACCCTTATTAGCAGGCTCGTCCATCTTAGTCTATTTGTTTTCCTCACGATATATTAAAAAAATACCACCTGTTTTATCAGCTTTAGTTGTTTCTGTTCTCCTCGCTGCTGTCATGAATGAATTTAATTTTTCAAATGTCCAAAGTTCGTTTGTGCTACCTCAACTAGAAATGCCCACTTTCAGTATTAATGCGATTATCTCTCTTTCTATACCTCTTGCCATTTTAATTATTTGTACGGAAAATGCACAAACGACCGGAATCTTAATGGGGAAGGGATATAAGCCACCAAGTAGTGCAATGGCCGTTTTTGGAGCTATTTTGGGATTTTTCGCTTCGTTTTTCGGGGCTCATGCAATTAATACTGCGGGTCCAATGACAGCTATTTGTGCCTCTGATGAGTCAGGTAAAAAAGAAGGGCGGTATGCTGCTTCTGCTGCAAATGGTGTGTTATTTGCAAGCTTTGGTGTGTTTGCAGCGTTTGTGGTTCCAATTGTTATTGCGATGCCCGCTGTGATAGTGAGCACGATTGCCGGTTTAGCAATGATAGGGGTTCTGTTAAGTTCCTTGAAGATTGCTTTTTCTGATACAAAATTCCAAATGGGTGCCTTTTTCGCGTTCATCATTGGCATGTCAGGTGTGAATTTCTTTAATATCGGTGCGCCTTTATGGGCAATTATTGGAAGTATCCTTGTTTCCCTTATAATCGAACGAAATGATTTTGGTATGAAGATCAAAATTGAAAAAAATCTGAAAACGGGGGCATAACTTCTCGATGGATGTGTTGTAAATAGATGGACATACTAATCGCAACTGAGAATCTCTTGAGGGGTGAATCAACATGAATATTGATATAACATCTATTTATGACAACATGCCAGATTTTTCGAATCATATGGAAGCGAGAGAATGGTTTAAAAATGAGTTTCAAGACAGATTTTTCTTAAGGACACATGACGATAACAATGGAAAAATGACCTATTATTATCACATTGTCAAAGATCCAGACACGTATCAAAGATATATGGAGAGTTTCGCAAGTGAGGAAAAGCACGACATCACCGAAATGTCGACATTTGAGAGCTATACAACCGTTGAAATTAGTGAAGATGGAGATGTAAATATTACATTATGAGAAAAGCGAAAGGCGCCCGCTAATCGTCGACATGCATAAGTCAAGCCTGACAGAAGGTGCAATTTACCTTCCGAAGCGATCCGAGCCGATGGTGCCTGGAACTACATTGGAAAAGGAGGTTCCATCACGGAACCTCCTTCTCCCCATGTCTAATCCTCTTCAACTGCTGATTCAAATGGCTTTGACTTTTTATTATGAATAAATTCAACCATGTTGTCTTTGCTAATCGGTTTACTGAACAAATAGCCTTGGATTTCATCACAGCCCATATCCACAAGCATTCCACATTCTTCCCAAGTTTCTACTCCCTCTGCGACAACGTTCAGCTTAAGCCCGTGTGCAATATCAAAAATGGATTTGACCAAGATGGCTTTTTTATCACTTTTATCGATATTACGGATAAACTTTCTGTCAATTTTAATTTCATCAATTGGAAGCTTTAATAATTGGTACAGGGAGGAATATCCTTTACCAAAATCATCAATGGAGATTTGAACACCTAACTCTTTTAGCTTATGAATTCGATTAGCCACTTGCTGTTGGTCTGAAATAAATACACTTTCTGTAATTTCGAGTTTTAGATATTTTGGCTTTAACCCGGAAGTCTCCAAAGCTTTTTTCACCATGGAAACAAGATAATCTTGTTGGAAATGCTTTGCTGATAGATTTACTGAAATCGGAACGTGTAAAAGATTGTTATCTTGCCATTGTTTATTTTGCCTACATGCCTGAACAAGGGACCATTCGTCAATTTGTGAAATGAGACCGATTTCCTCAGCCACTTCAATAAACACCCCTGGGGAAACTGTACCTAAAACAGGGTCATTCCAACGAAGTAAGGCTTCAATACCTGTTATTTTACCTGCAAATGTTTTAGGCTGATAAAACTGTTCAAACCCTTCCTTATCGACTGCAGTGCGCAAGGAATTTTCAATAATTAGACGCTCCTGGAATTTATTTTTCATCGATTCGTCGAAAAACTGAACGGTGTTCCCGCCCTTTTCCTTCGAAATATACATCGCGATGTCTGCATATTTTACTAATGTGTCTAGGTCTTCTCCATCCTCAGGATACATACTCACTCCGATGCTTGCGGTAATGTAATGATCTTGGCCGGCTATTGTAAAATAAGTTGAAAATTCGTTGACAATCATATCTAGGGTTTTAGTTACCTCGTCTCTATTTTCAACAGAGTGTACGACAACAAATTCATCCCCTCCAAGTCGGAATACCTGTCTGTTATTCGCCTGTAGCTTCTTCAGCTTGTTCGCGGTTGCTTTAAGAAGGGTATCCCCTGCTTCGTGCCCTAATGTATCATTGATTTGCTTGAATTGATTAAGGTCTATGAAGATAATCGCAATCTCCTGATCGAGGTTATTACGGATTAGTTCTCGAACGTAATTTTGGAAATAATAACGATTAGGCAGATAAGTCAAGCTATCATAAAAGGCAAGCTTTTGAAGCTTGTCCTCAGATTCCTTCAGTTTCACAGTTTGCTCTTTTAGAATCAGGTTCATTTCGATACTTTCATTGAAAAGCTCCTTCAGCTTATCAGCCATCTTCTTAAGGTTTTTACTTAGAATGCGAAGCTCAGAAATCGTGCTTTGCGGCCATTCGATATTTTCCATGTTACGAAGCTTTTGTGGTAAACCAGTCGTAATTGATGTAAGTTGCCTCACATTGCTCGTAAGGATTCGGCTAATGACCATAACAAATATGATTGCTGACACTGCAAGAATCAGTAAGTATTTAAGCTGATCAATCGAAGTATTAAAGATCTGTTGTTGATATTGAGCAACAGGAAACTGGAGCATGATTCGAAATGAATCGGTATCTCTCGTATAAAAATAAAATGCATCCATCCATCTTGTAATCGGCTGTACATCATTGCTAGCAACTGACAATGCCTCGTAAAGCCTTGGTGATATCTCCCGGATCTCATACCTATTAGGTTCAAAATCCATCATAGCTGTCGATGCAATGACACGATCCTTATTATCAAATATAATGATATCGCTCTCTTTATTCTTATTTCGCCAAATGATATCCTCAATTTGTTTCACATCGATATTGCCAATGTCTTTTTCCAATCTGAGAAATTCATTTTCAATTCGATTAACTCTCGTTTCGCCTACAACACCTAAATCTTTCTTAATTAAATCAAAAGTGTTTAATCCATTTGTAATAACACTAATAAAAAATGGGACAAGTATAGTAAAAATGGTAATCTGGGATAAAAACTGATGTATCGACACATTATTTTTATTGATTCCTTTGTTTTTAACCAATTTATAAAATGGAAAATATGCCAATAACACGTCAGCAACTAAAACATTGAAAAGTCCGTTCGCAATATCCTTACAAATTAAAAAATAAAGTGCACTGCCAGACAAAGATTCCCGACCGATAAAATATAATAGCAGGATTCCAATCAAAATCCAGAAAAACACATCGACAAAAAACATTTTTGCTTTTCTACCTCGCAAGAAAAACGCACCCACAAAAATGATTTCCGCTAAGCTAATGATTGTATAATATGGACTATTTGAAAAAATGCTAGCAAAGAAGATTGAGATAATCCCAGTTACAATCGCAGCGGTGTAGCCAAATATGCGAAGTATTAAAAATAGAAAAATACTCGCAAAAGTGAATGTAATTCCATACAAAAGTGATAATTTGAAATGAGAGGCTAACAGCACTAGTCCCATCAGTACTACTAATAGGATTATGTCGCTATTTAGTTTGCCTTTTAATTGCGTAAATCCTATCATAAAGTCTCCTCTAGTTTTTCTTAATCTATATGTAAAACGACATTTTTCACTATGGTTATGTTAATAGTATCATAAATTCAACAAATTTTTTGCAATATTTGTTTATCAATTGTACTGAAAAAGGGCAACTTACCCTTATGGTAATTGCCCTTACGATTATTTGTTTACTGCTCTTGTAAGCAGGCCCTGACTTTCAAATTGTTGAAGTTTTTCAATGTCCATAAAGAACCAGATTCTATACGATTAGTTGATAATGGACGCCATTTTATAGTTTTCATATTCCCCATTCCATTTCAACTCGAAATTCGACCACTTTTCTCTACCTTTCTAGCCATTTGAGGAAAATGCTTATTGGTGGGCAAGCTTTTAACAAAAGGGTGCCATTTTATAAACCATTTCACCAAAAATGTACCTGTCGCCGGGGGCTTAAGCCCTTTGATGACAAGCACAATATCACTCTTACTGAGTGGCAAGTCCTTGCGTCCATGTCATCACTCCGTCATCCTCCACGAATTCAATGATGACATCGGTCACCCCTTTTATTCCTTGGATCTTTTCTTCAATTCGATCTTTTATATTAAATGCTTCTTTTACAGTTATATTTGAGTCAATTTCTAGCTTCATTTCGATGTGGAAGTCCTCCCCTTCTTTCATCGCAAACAATGCGTGTATATCTTTTATTTCTGGATTTGTAAAAATAAACTCTGCAATTTTATTTTCTAATTCTTCATCCGTTTCACCGAGTACCCCTTTGGCATTATCCAAAAACACTCTACCTACAACGTAAAACATCATCAGACCAATAATAATTGAAGCAATTCCTTCTGCAGCATGCCAGCCTACATAGTAGGACAGTAAAATACCAATTATAGCTATGATTCCCCCAAGAGTTGCCACAAAATCCTCCATGAAAACAAGCTCTGTTGCAGGTGTTGCTTTTTTCAGACCTCCAAAGCTTTTACCTACAATCGAAAATCCCTTTGCATCTATACCTGCTTCTCGAAGGACTTCCTTCATCGCTTTATAAAGAACGAATGCCTCCAATATCACGGCTATTCCCAATACAGATAGGTTAATTGCAATACCTGCTGATGCGGTTGGATTTTTAATGTGATGATACCCTTCTTTGATTGCTTCGTAACTCATGATTCCCACGATGATTACAGCTCCGAGTAGGACTAAATTTACAAGTCGGCCAAAACCGTTCGGATATTTTTCATTCGGCATTTTTTTACTTAATGCGCTTCCGATAAAAACGAAAAATTGATTGGCTGCATCCCCTAAAGAATGCATTGTTTCGGCAAACATTGCGACATTCCCCGTGAAAAAATATGCAACTCCTTTAATAATCGCAATAATCGTGTTTACAATTGCAGCAATCAATGACGATTTGTTTCCATTCTTTAATAACCCCTGTTTTTTTGCCATAGTAACCTCCGATGGTTGATTCATGGTAATACTTGTAGTATTTATTATTTTTTAATAATTTATTAGGGGGAATGCGGTTCAAACTAAAAAGGTGCCAAACATTTATCGTAACTTTTGCACTCTTAAGCACAAAAAAGAAGACCTAAAATGGTCTTCTTTTACAAGTGTTTTAACTAGAATTTCAATACGATCTTACATACTTCTGCCTGGTTGTTTTTTAAGAACTCAAACGCCCTAGAAATTTCTGTAAAATGGAAGGTATGTGTCTTCATTTTTTCTGGGTGAACAGCACCAGTTTCAAAAAATTCCCCTAGTAAGTAACATTTTACCTACTAGGAGAAAGTATTTATTTATCTTCTCTCACAAGCAGTGCCACAGCTTCAACGTGTACTGTGTGTGGAAATAGGTCCACTGGTTGCACGACTTTTAATGTATATCCAAATGGTTCGAGTTCTTTAATATCGGTTGCGAAAGTTTCTGGATTACAGGAAACGTAGACGATTCTTTCTGGTTGCGAACGGCCAATTCTTCTCATCACTTTGCCGCCAGCACCTGAGCGCGGAGGGTCAAGTAAGAGTAGCTCGGGTCTTCCAAAGCTCTCGAGCACCTCATCAATTCCTTTTCGTGCGTCCTTCGCTAAGAAATATGTGTTTGATAAACCATTGTCACTTGCATTTCTCTTTGCAGATTCAATTGAGCTTTCAACGATTTCAATTCCCGCAAGCTTTTCAACGCGACTTGCGAATGGTAGAGAAAATGTTCCAACCCCACAGAAAAGATCGATCATTTTTTCTGTTTTCTTTGGCTCACCCATTTCAATCGCAAGTTCGACTAATTTTTGAGCTTGGGTTGGGTTTGTTTGGAAGAATGTATCAAACCAAACGCGGAAACGATACCCATCCATTTCGTCGTAAATAAAATCGCGACCCGCTAATACATGTGTTTTTTCGGACTGTGTGCGGTCGGCCCAGTCTGTATTTTCCAGCCATAATAAGCTTTTTACCTCTGGGAATTTTTCTTCGATGCGTTTTACTAAATCATCGGCTGCTTCTTGAAGAATACCGTCTGGTGCTTCAGTCGCAAAAAGGGCAAGCATGATTTCACCAGTAACAAACGATTGTCTCACCATGAGATGGCGAAGTAGTCCTTCATGCTTATCTTTGTTATAACCTGATAGCTGATAGTCCTTCGCCCACTGAGCTACCTCCATTGCACCTTCAACCATCTTTTCACCTGCGATCAGACATGTTTCAAGGGAAATAATTTTTCGGAAATTCCCTTGTTCATGTAAGCCAAGTGAACCTTCTGGTGAGAATGTAAATTCCATTTTATTACGGTAATGCCAAGGCTTGTCCATTCCGATGGTCTCTTGAACAAGATCTGAATTGAAACCTTGTGATTCAACTTGTCGTTTCACATAGTCCGTTTTGTACTGAAGCTGACCATTGTAGTCCCAGTGCTGCCATACACAACCACCACATTTCTCAAAATGTGGACAAGGTGGAGCAAGTCTTTGTTCATTTGATGTTAGGATTTCATCAGCTGGTGCCCTCCAACGCTTGCGGTCCGGTTGGTCAACAGTCACACGAACTTGCTCACCGATTAGGGTTTGTGGAATCGTAAGCTTAAGCTTCTTTTTAATACCGTGCTCATTCTCACGCCATGCGGTTGCCCTACCTGAACCCTTTTCATCTAAACTTTTTATTTCAACTATCATTGTTTCTGGTTTTGTTACTACCAATTGCTGTTCCTCCTCATTAAAACTACCTATCTATATTAAAGTGTCGGTTATCACATTTCCTTGTCTATTTCTATCCTATTTTACAACATACTAACCAAGTATAATGCACAAACTGCAAATTTGGAATTCCTACAACCCTAGAAAGTATTAACATTCTACAAATTTATCAATGACTTGTTGTATTCCTATTAAAATAGAAAAAAGGCTTCGCCCACCTTTTTACACTTGGGATTATCCTTTCAGCGAAAATAAGCCTGTTTTCCAAAGGACAGGTTTATTTGTTATTGAGTAAATGTTATGGATTCATTCCTACTTTTGCAACCCCTAGTGCAAGGTGGTCCCATAGAATACTTTCCACGTGTGCGGCTTGTGATTCTTCACAATCAATGATGAGTATGATTTCAGCGTTTTTTCCTTTTTGTGATCTTTTTTTCTTTTTATAGACCAGTTCTATAAATAATCTAATCGCAAATCCTACGATAAATCCAATGACAGCACCAATTAACCCCCAATAAATCGGTCCCCATGCTAGTATAAATCCGAGGCCTGCTCCAATAACGGAAAATGCCGTTGCAAGTGCCACGCCAAGATCAATAAGGGTGGTTCCGTCTGCACGATGCAATGTATCAAATAGTCTGATGTCATCTGTTCGATTATCAAGGGGAACCGCAAAAATATTTTCGCTCTTTATCCCCATTTTTTCCATCGCCGCGATTGCTATTTCAAGATAATCATTACTATCAAATGTTGCAAACAACTGCATTCAATATCACTTCACTTTTTGTCCCTTAAGAACTTGAAATTGGCTTGACTGGTAATTTTCCCTTAAAAATTTACGTTGTACTCGTTCATATAGCTTGTTATTTTCAACTGAATTTATATAGGAGTCGTATATAGCAAACCCGAATATAGATGGTAAAAACATAAACCATTCTGGATCCAAAACTGCTGTTGCCTTGTCTATTTTACCTAAAAATAATAGAGACACAGCTTCTAGTGCATGAGAAAAGTAAAAAAATACAATACAACAAATGATGATAAAGATGGACGAAATCGTCTTATGGTTATAGAGGTGCCCTAGCCCCGGCATAAATAGCGACCATACAATAGCCAAGGCTGGATTTCTTTTATCCAAGTAGTTCATACCAAAATCGCCGATAATAAAAGTGTTAAAACGATGATTTTCATGGTCAGCTAATATATACATTCTATTTAAATCAATTGCTGACCGGTAACTATCCCAAATGCAAAATATATATAAAGGGATATACATTAGTACCCACCTTGTATCCAATACATATTTAGCTAGATCGATATTCCCTTGAAACGAATGGATCATCGCAAGATTTATGTTTGCATTGATGTTTACAACAATTTCCCAAATAACAAGGAAATATCCTCGATGATATTTACCTAACATCAAATGACCGAAGCCCGGAAAAGCAGCTGACCACCAGCCCGCAATATACGGGTTCCTTAAGTGTATAATCGAGGTCCCAAACAAACCAACATTTGCAATGTAACGTCTTGCCGTATTATCATTCGTATAATTTTTCATGATGTATAAGGATTTCCCCCATCCACTTACTCAAACTCTAATGGTAATCTTCCCCAATGTGATGAAAATAATTAACTCCTTAACCTTTTTACTCAACAAATTTCGAAATATGCCATTTTTTTAAAATAGGTACATAATTCCATAAGAGTAGTTTCATACTAAGATGACCATTTTTAAGCAGTTGATGGGGGTGGATGTATGAAACGAAAAATTTTGCAGTCACATTATGAAACGAAGGAACGAACGATTCCTGAGGTTTTTCAGCAGTCAAAAAAGTCAGCTGATTTTACATCCTTTTCCCCTGTTGAGTCTAATGAACTTCTTGAAATCAGCTATTTTAGTACGATGGTTGATATGAATATCCTTCAACAGTCCGTATTAGTCGCATTGAAGGAGAAATTAACAGAGGTTCAGCAGCTTCCTGATTTAAAGAACATTATTCCGATTGATAACATTCAATTTACGGAGAGTGCTCGAGATTTAGAAAATGCGCTACACTCAGGTGCAGTCGCTGCTTATTTTAAAAACAATTTGGATGAAATTGCCCTACTGAACATTGGAAATTCAAGGCTTGGTCAGCGAGAAATAAATGAAACAGAAAATGAATTTAGTGTCATTGGTCCAAAGGTTGGTTTTATTGAAGACCTTAACACGAATCTTCATTTATTACGAGATTATTTGGCCACCACTGATCTAATTATTGAGCAATTGACAATTGGAACTAGATCAAAGACATCTGTCGTGATTGCATACCTGGATGGAGTTACACATCCACAGTATATCAATACAGCGAAACAACGGGTATTAGATCTTGATGTGGATGGGGTATTTGATAGTACTGAACTGGAAGAAATGATTTCTGATCACTCTCGATCACCATTCCCATTATTTATTTCGACAGAAAGAATCGATCGTGCATCTGCATCACTTTCAAAAGGAAAAATTATCCTAATGTGCGATAAATCCCCGTATTCCGTGATTGGGCCTGTCACACTGATGGAATTTTTTTCAACTCCCGAGGATTTTTATCTCCCTAGCGTGATTGCTTCTTTTTTTAAATTAATTCGGATATTTGGCATGTTGTTTTCCATCTTTGCCACTGCGTTTTATGTGGCGATTTTAACCTTCCATTTTGAAGTAATCCCGAAGGATTTACTAGGCCCACTTATCTTCTCAAGAGCCAATGTTCCTTTCCCACCGTTTATAGAGGCATTATTTTTAGAAGTAACAATTGACCTTCTCAGGGAAGCGGGTGCACGTCTTCCAACAAAAATTGGACAAACCCTTGGAATTGTTGGGGGAATCGTAATTGGACAAGCAACAGTTCAGGCAGCTCTAACTAGTAATATTTTGTTAATTATCGTCGCGCTTGCAGCATTATCCTCATTTACAACACCCATTTATAAAATGTCAAATGCTGTACGGTTGTTGAGATATCCCTTTATCATTCTCGCAGCTATTTGGGGAGGATTAGGGATTTACGTTGGAGTTTTATTTCTAATTGGTCATTTATTGCGTTTAAAATCACTTGGAATTCCTTATTTGGTACCACTTTATCCCTATCGCAAGGGTGGTGTTATTCATTCATTTTTTAGACCGAGCTATGAATGGAATGGAAAACGCCCCTCATTTTATAGACTTTTAAGTTATTTTAGATATAATCCATCTGCAAATCAAGATCCTGAAGATGGGCTAAATTCAGAGTGAAAATTTTAAAAAAGGCTGAGATTGATATATGGACAAGTGGAGAAATGCGATTGTTTTTATTCTATTATTTACTTGTTTGGTAACCCTTATTGGCTGTACAAGAACGAGAATTGTCGATAGGTTAAGCATTATTCATGTCTTTGGATTTGATTTAAATGATAGGGGAGATTTGATCGGAACCGTCCTTATTCCAGAATATACAAAAAGTAAGGCTAGCAATAAAATTGAATATTTACAAGAGGAAGCGGATGTAGCTGCTTTATTAACACCTAGGCTAGCAACCCATACAAGTACTCCCGTTGAATTAGCCAAAACGAGAGTCTTAGTTTTAGGAAAAGGTTATGCAGAAACGGGAATTCGTGATGTCGTAGATCGAGTTCTTGCGAATCCTAAAATCGGAACAAATATTCAAATTGTCGCTTCTACTCACTCTGCAGAGGAAACGCTTAAAGCTTTGAAAAAACAAGGAGAACTGACATTAGCCGAAGAAATCATACACAATATGAGAGGACAATTAATTCCATACATGAATCTCCACGTCTTCTTAAATCATTTTTATGGACAAGGAATGGATCCTTATGTACCGATGATCACGATTGATAAATTCGGAAAAATCCAAATCAATAATGTTGGAATTTTCAAAGATGATAAGTTCATGCTCCATTTAAATGTCGAACAAACCTTTCTATTTTCGGTTCTCGAGGATTACCGGACACAAGCTCTTTTTCAGATTGACCTTCAGGAAGGAGATCGGAGGGAATCACTTGTCGTTCAAGGTTTTCGAAGTAGAAATAAGTGGGATTGGGTAAAAAGTGAGGAACGACTAAATCTTACAATGAATCTCATATGGACGATTACACATCGCCCTCAACGATATAATTTAGAGAACCCAGAAGATTTAAAAGCATTAAAGAAGATTATTGCGAAAGACGTAAAAAAGGATGTAGAAGACCTAATAAAAACCTTTCAAGAAAAAGAGGTCGACCCCCTAGGGATTGGAAACATTGTTCGTTCTCAGGATAAGGACTGGAATGAAGAATCTTTTTATGAACTTTACCCTTCTATACCAGTAAATATTAACGTGAATTTAGAAATAATACACTCCGGCCTTCAAGGCTAGCTAGACTAGGATGGTCAATTATGAATCATAAAATGAGCGATAATAAACTAGTTTCTCCCTTTTTCTTGTTCTTTTTAATTCATGGTTCCCAAACTGGAATAACCGCTTTAAAATATCAAACATCTATCGTCCAAGGGGCTGGGTATGATGCCTGGTTATCTGTACTTGCAGTGGGCTTGAGTACAAATATAATATTTTACATGATGTTATATGTGATAAAATCATCTACTTCGGGTGATATTCTATCAATACACAAAGATATATTCGGAAAATTTTTCGGGGGAGCACTGAATCTATTATTGGCTTGCTATTTTTCTATAGCTGGCTTATCTGTTTTATATTCATACATTGACGCCCTCCAAGTTTGGGTATTCAATGGAATAGCCAGCTGGGAATACGCTCTGATCCTTTGTATCTTAATCTTTTATCTTGTCTCAGGAGGATTTCGAGTCATTACTGGAGTTGCCTTTTGGGGAGTAGTTATACCTGGTTTTTTACTGCTTTCCTTTTTTTATTTAATACAATTCTTCGACGTATCAAACCTTTTACCCCCTTTCAAATATGGGTTAAAAGAGCACTATATTTCTGCTAAAGAATCTGTACCGTTATTCTTAGGAATTGAAACAGCACTTATTTATTTTCCTTTTATAAGGAACGGGAAGAAGGCGAACAAATGGGGTCATTTTGCCTTATTTTATACAACAATCTTCTATGTGGCTGTTACGCTCGTAACCTTCATGTTCTTTACCCAAGGAAAGATTCAGCACTTAACATGGCCAACTTTAACGATGATCAAGATCATTCAATTCTCTTTTTTGGAACGCTTTGAGTTTATTTTTATCTTTACTTGGCTCTTAGTGATTATGCCAGTTATTTGTCTTTACCTTTGGTCAGCTGTCCGGGCCATTAAATTTACAATTTCTAAAATAAAACCGACATACATCCTACTCTTTTTGATCGCTATTTATTTGTATACCAATAGCTTCCTAATCGATATGTATTACACCCAGTTAATGGGAAAAATTTTGAAGTATAGTGGCACTGCATTTATATACGGCTACATCCCATTGATTTTTTTCATAAGCTTTGTTCGGAATTTCTTTAAAACGCAAAAGAATACTTGATTTCCCAATTAGGTGCCTGATTTCCATCGAGAGTGCAAGATTGCTCATTCACTGGTGCCAGGCACCGATTCAGTTTCCCCCGTGTTTGTCTATACAGCTTTACTTGGTGTAACGGTTTGCGTAGCATGAGGCCACGAATGCATTTGGTTTTATTTTCGGTTCCACACCGATAGCTTCCATTCGTGTTACCATTTCCTTCACAAATTCACGTGTTTTGTTCCTCTTCCCTGCCCCAATATCGATATGTCCCTCCATTGTAAATGAAGCTCCATCGTATATATGTGGAAGTACTATATTGATGAGTTGATTTTTCTTTTCCTCGGTAAATAACGAAACAATTTCCTCCGATAATGATAATTCATAGGAAATCCGCTCATGCAAATGTTCCATTCTTCTCGGAACAACCACTTTTCGAATACACGCCCACACACCTTTTCCTTCATTAAGTATTACAACACCAGTTATAAAGGTTGTTTGCCTTGGATGTACTTGAGAATCTGTACCAATGATGAGCCTAAATTTCCCACTAGGCTCAGATCGCATGAACTCTAAAATAAGTTCAAAAACCCGCTTAAATGACATCCGTTTTTCCATTAGATTTTTAAATAAGAAGTGATTGTTTGAATTATTTTTCATAAATTCATATCACAACTTTCCTGGTCTTTTATTGACCTGCTTTTATATATTTTATGACCGGAATCTGAATAATGTGTGCTAAATGGTGATTTGGTACAAAAATTGGATGTCCACGATTAGAATACACGCCCTTTGTCCTAGTACTTTATTACCTATTTTTACCATTAATCAAATTGTATAATATTACCATAAAACTAAATTGGAGCGTGTATGTTCAAAAAATGAAAAAACAATTCATTGACCCATTTGATTCTATTCTGTCAGAAGCCATAACTAATCCGATGAATCGATATAATTTTTACAAAGCCTTTATGGATTTAGAGATTGTTGCGATTGGCACTGTTTCTTCTAATAGTAAAAACGGAGAGCCTTCTCTGAATCTGAAATATATTGAAATGAATAATGAGCTTGTGCTCCCTGTGTACTCAAGTGTTGGGAAATTCAACTCCATTTACAAGGGCAAATACAAATATATTCCGTTTTACCGTGTAAGATGGGCTATCCACCTCATCAGATTTATTTGGTGTAACGGTTTGCGTAGCATGAGGCCACGAATGCATTTGGTTTTATTTTCAGTTCCACACCGACAACTTCTATAATATGGTAATCATGCAGTTTCTGATATATATTAGACTTAAACCAATGGAGGTAGAAAGAATGGAAAAAATACATCGTGGAAATGGCTTTGCAATTATAGAGAAAGATGGAGAATATAAAATTTCTTGGGCGCAAGGACCATATAATGAGCCAGTTTTTTATCCAATTTCTAAACGAAATATGGGAAAAGCGTTTAAATCAGATCAAGACGCTCATGAAGTAATGATTTACGCAGAAACAGGACAATGGCCATCAGGTGTGGAGGAAGAGGCAGAAATAAACAAGGCATTTGTACAAAAATCTCCAGAACTACTCTTAAAAGTTCCAGAAAACCAGGAATTATTTACGAAGTCTGAACTGGATGAACTGTTGCCTTTAGCTAAGCAAGCGCTTCAGGAATCAGATGATTAACTTTTTGATTTTTTACTAAAAGCAAACTTTGAAATTTTCCTTTGGAATAAAGTTAATACAAGAAACGCTGAAGTTAATATTCAACGTTTTTTCGTCATTGTTATTAATTTCTAAATCAAAGAGCTGTCAGGCGGCTGTTACAGTTGGTTGAACCTAATGAACCCTGGGTGCTGAATCCTTTCTTTGATAACAGTAAGAAGATCATCAAAAAAGAGTTAGAAACGTTACGTGACGGAAGAATTCTTCATTATTCTTTCGGTGAATTAATTCTCGAAGAAAATCAGAATTTCCTAGCAAATCAGATGGCAGAAATACCTTAAACCGAACTTGAGATTATTTCCAGCAAACTTAAAAACTTCCCAACTATTAAAAATGCTTATTTTACTCATATATATAATCCCCCTAGATCCAGCAATCCACTCCCTTTGATTGGACTTACTGTCGATCAAATTTTTATCTAACTTATGATATGGGTGAAATTGCTGTCCAAATGACAACTATTGAAGTCTCAAATGATGATGCTGAGAAAGAGTAGTTAAGCATAGAGGATGCTTATGAGGAGATTATTAAGCATCAAAAATTTGCTAGAAAAGCAAATATGTAACCTATTATCGTAACTGATTCCGTGTGGTTAATTATTTTTGATATACCAAGGAGATACATTATGGGCCAATACGTAATATACAAAAACAAAATCTACCCTGTAAATATCCGTGGTTCAGCACTTCGAATACGTAGTGAAATCAAAGAAAACGGCTTTCATGAACTTATTGATTTAGTAGGAAATAAACACGATGATATTTTTATTAAAGAGGTTTCTCTTGAAGATATTGAACTAGTTTATGAGTTAAAGCTTAACGTAATTTATAGAGGCAAGGAATACGAAACAAATGGGTTTGATCCCTCTACTTTATTAAAGAATCACATACTATTATTTAGCATGGACTACGATGATGTAAATGATTACGGCTTTAGAAAACACGAGCAATTTGTATTCCAAAAGGAAGTTACACTTGAAAACATCGATGCATTGATTGAAATAAAAAAGCCTATTTTAAAGTGGGCGGACCAGCCTGAATCACGAAAAACAATTCCAAACAACATCATTCAAGAATATTTAAGTAAAATTTAAAAGTTTCCTAACCCTTGAATTGTAGGTTAGGCATTTTTTAGAATTTCATCGATGATCCTTCCAAGTAGAAAATTTAAAAGTCATTAAGGAGGTTAGCAAATGGGAAATCAATATATTGGAGGCGTAGATCAATGGTATATAACGAACCTAGACAGCTTAATAAAACCGTAAACTTTATTAAGGAAGCTGAAAAGGTGAAAATGCAGCTAGAGTTTGAAATTAATTCTCACAAATTAGGTCAGGGTAAGGCTGGGACGATAAGTCAACTTGAAAATTTCTATAAAGATATAGTACTAATGATTGAAAGCAAAAGTCATATCCCATCATATCCAAGAACTATTGTTGACACGTGGGCTTTTAATAGCGAACTTGGAAAACAATTATTAGACTATATGAGGTATATAAGAAGCTAAGTTAATTTTGGGAAGTATATTACAGTGAGCGTGGTATGAAATCACAATTACTAACATTCGAATCCTAAGAAGATGCTTGTAATTATTTTTATACATACGTTTTGGAATTATTGAAATGAGGTAATACATATCACGTCAGGCTTATGAAGGATGTTTCGGCTTCCATTTTGAATCGAATTGTCCTTCATCGGGCTTATGAAGGACATTCCGTCTTCTATTTTGATTCGTTTGATCCTTCATCGGGCTTATGAAGGACGTTTCGACTTCTATTTTGATTCGTTTGATCCTTCATTAGGCTTATGAAGGACGTTTCGACTTCTATTTTGATTCGTTTGATCCTTCATCCACTTTGAAGTACTTTCGCACAGGAGCCATGAGAACCGTCCCCATGGTCCTGAACATCCGCACCGGAACCACTAGAACCGTCCCCGTGGTCCCCAATCCCTACTGCTCTCTCTCCCCTTCAATCTCGATGATTCCCTTTAGGTCGTCTTGGACGCTTTGTGGAGCGAGAGGGACTTTGGAGCGGTAGGCGGAGCGCATGATGACGTGTGCTGCGACTGGGGCAGTTAGGAATACGAAGAAGATTCCTAGAAATAAGCGAATGCTAAAAGTGCCTTCCATAATGAAGAATAGAAACGTTCCTACTAATATAAACAGAACTCCCATTGTCGAGCCTTTCGATGCTGCATGAGCACGTGTGTATACATCAGGTAATCGAATTAATCCCACTGCACTTAAAAAACAAAAGATGGTGCCTACTAAAATCGATAAAACCGCTAGAACTTCTATGATCTCAATCGGATTGTTTACGTCGCTCAATGACAACACCTCTTTCAATAAATCTTGCAAAGGCAATCGTTCCGATGAAGGAAAGGATCCCGATTAATAAAATCACTTCAAAAAATCCGGTATTCCTTAAAAACACAGAAAAAATCGCAACCCCCGAAATAATATTTATTCCTAAAACATCAAGGGCTTGAATTCTGTCAGAGGCCGACGGTCCTTTTACTAATCTGTAAATCGTTGCAAAAATAGCAAATGTAAGAAACCCCATTGAAATGATTAAGATTGCTTTGATCATTAGCGCGTCACCCTCTTTATTGCCTCTTCAAATTTTGCTGTTGAACGTATCACAGCATCACTTGATTCCGGGATATCCATTGCATGGATATAAAACTTTTTCTCATCATGTGAAACTTCAACCACAACCGAACCAGGAGTTAATGTTAATAACATCGCAAGCAAGGTTATTTCCAGGTCCCCTTCTAACTCTGTCTCTAAGGTAAAAATGCCCGGAGTAATATTAATTTTCGGTCTCATAACTTGTTTTATAACTAAAACACTTGAAGTAAACAACTCGTGTATAAATACAAGGAACAATTTAATAATGGCAAGTAAAGTTACTACATAAAATTGATGTGGAAAATATCTCCTCAGGATAAAAAGTACAATTAAACCAAACATATAACCACTTAAAAAAGTTAGAGCGGTCCAACTATCCTGAAGAAACATCCAAATAAAACCGATAAGCAAATTGATTAGGACTTGCATGGGCATTGTTACCACCCCTTTCCAATATAGAAATGCCGCGTGATTTTATCAAACGAACCTAGCCGCTTGCAAACTCTATTCCATAAAAGCATTACCTAAAACTGCATCAATATAGATGCTTGGATTCATAATGACTTCAACAGCAAGATCAACATACTCGCTAATCCCTTCTGCCCCTACTCCAAGCGCTATTGTCAAAACCGTAAGAATCCCCATTGGTAATAACAATCCTTTTAAAGACATTGATTCACTTTCTTCCGGTACGTCTGTATATCCCCAAAATCCGTTCATAAAGATTTTCATAATCGAGTAGAGAACCATTAAGCTAGTCAATAAACCAATTCCACCAAGCCAAAAATAACCGGATGTAAACGTCCCCTCTGTGATAAAGATTTTCCCTAAAAATCCACTAAGGGGTGGGATTCCCGAAAGCGACAAAGCAGCAATGAAAAACATCCAGCCAAATTTTGGCTGTAGCCGCATGATCCCACTGAATTCTTTTAAATTACTCGTCCCAGTGAAATAAATAATCGTTCCGCCTAATAAAAAGATCAGTGCCTTCACGATCATATCGTGGATTAAATAATAGATAGAACCCGTAATCCCTTCTGCCGTATACGAAGCGACACCAGCTAAAATAAATCCAACACCTACTACTACATTATAGGTAATGATTCTTTTTACATCCCAATATGCAACAGCTCCGAACGCTCCAAGCAGCATTGTAGCAGCTGCTAAAATACCGATTAATAGATGCGTTACTTCTGGCTCATGGTAGAAGATAAGCGTGAACACTCTTATAATCGAATAAATTCCAACCTTTGTTAAAAGCGCTGCAAAAATGGCTGCTATCGCTGTTGGCGGGGCGCTATATGAGCCAGGTAGCCAAAAGAATAGAAACAGACCTGCTTTCAAACTAAATACGATTAAAAATAAAATTGCTACTGTTGTCATTACTCCATCCTGGCCAGCCTCTGCAATCCGAACAGATAGATGAGCCATATTCAATGTACCTGTCATCGCATATAAATAGGCAACTGCCACTAAAAATAAAAATGACGAAATCAAGTTCACTAAAATATATTTGATTGATTCTCGAAGTTGAACTTTCGTACCACCTAACGATATCAAGACATATGAAGAAACGAGCATGACTTCAAAACAAACGAACAAGTTGAAAATATCACCTGTCAGGAAGGAACCATTCACACCTGTAATTAAGAATAAAATGAGCGGATAAAAATAAAATGATTCCCGCTCCTCTCCGATTGTCTTAAATGCATAGACTAGACAGCAGAACGTCACAACGCTTGTGACCATAACCAAGATTACAGCTAGCATATCTGCAACCATACTTACTCCAAATGGCGCTTCCCAGCCACCTAATTGGAGAACCTGAATACCTTTTATTTTTATTCGATGCATGAGTACCAAAGAAACCACAAATATACTAATTACTGTAACAAGACTTAGCACTCGATGCATCTTTATATTTTTTCGAAAAATAACCAAGATCATCCCAACAATGATTGGAATGATGATTGGAAAAATGACTAAATTACCCATCGCTGTTACCTCTCAATTGCTCGGTATCGTCCGTGCCTAACACCTTGTACGCACGGTAGCTTAGCACTAAAAATAATGCTGTTGTTGCAAAGTTAATAACTATTGCTGTTAAAAGAAGTGCCTGTGGCAATGAATCAACATAGGATATTCCCTTTATTCCCAGCAATGGAGGTCCACCTTTTTCAAGTCCCCCCATTGTAATAATGAGTAAGTTCACACTATGACCGAGTATAGAGGTTCCTAAAATGATTCGTAATAGAGTTTTCGTTAAGATAAGATAAATCCCGATTGCAAATAGGATTCCAACTAGAATAGACATTAAAGTTTCCATTATCGATCATCACCTATACTCATTATAATTGTGAGCGATGTTCCAATGACTGCCATGGCGACACCTATGTCAAATAATACCGCTGATGCGAGCTCTGTTTCCCCGAAAACAGGAATCTCAATATATCCAAATGTTTGTGTTAAAAATGGAGCACCAAAAAGCATGCCGCCAATCCCTGTGCCTACTGCGATTAATACCCCAATCGCTGCGACCACTTTAAAATCGAGTGGCAGATTTTTACGAACCGTTTCAATATCAAAGCTAAGGAACAGAAGAACCAATCCCGCCGAAAATGTTAAGCCACCAATAAAACCACCGCCCGGATGGTGGTGACCCGAAACAAACAAGTTGATGGCAAATGTAAAAATGATAATAACCGCAACCTTCGTTACACTACGGATAATGACATCATTCGGCTCTTTCATCTGATCCCTCCTTTGCTAAACGTAACTTAATTAATGAATACACACCAAGACCTGCAATACTTAAAACAAGAATCTCTAGCATCGTATCAATCCCACGGAAATCAACAAGGATTGAATTAACGATATTTTTTGCTCCCGCTAGTTCATATGCATTTTCATAATAGCTTGAAATTGAATCAAAAAGTCGATTTCCATTTGCCGATAAAGCGACTATTGTTACAACTGCTCCTGCCCCAATGGAAATAATCGCATTGGTTAACTTGAACGGGATCCGACTAATTTCTTTACGCAGTTGCGGTAAGTGATAAAAACACAGTAGGAATAAAACTGTTGTCACAGTTTCTACAACTAATTGTGTCAACGCTAAATCAGGTGCTCGGAATAATACAAAGAAAAATGCTACAAAAAATCCAAGTGCGCCCACTGCTACGATCGATGAAATTCTCGACTTTGAAAATAACACAGTAACTGCTGAAACAACAGCAAAAATCATAATGGCAATTTCAAATAGTGTAACCGGGTTATCATTTGAAGAATCAAATGAAACTCCATTAAGTAACCAAATAGATCCACCGACAGCTATAATCATGAAGCCAAAGATATAAACCAGATAGTCCCTAATGAAACCCGTCATGTAAAAGTTTGTGATAGAACCTGAAATCTGTTCCATTTTATCTAAAGCAAGATTGTATAGATTATTAATCGTAAGTGACTGTGGATAGGAGTTATAAATTCGGTACCATTTTCTAAGATTGAGGTAAAGAATCGTCCCAAGAACAACTACCCCGATTGTCATCCATAGTTCCGGACTCGAAAAGCCATGCCATGCTTTTATGTTTAGATCCAAGACCTCTGCCTCTGAAAGCACAGGTAATATGGAAGTCAAAGCTGGCTTTAATAAATAAGTTGAAAGGATATTTGGGAAAAAGAAACCAATAATCACAAGCGACCCTAAAATAATCGGTGAAATTAGCATTCCAAACGGTGCTTCATGAACAACGCGATCCTTATCAAGCCTATTTTTCCCTCTAAACGTTTTAAATACAAGAATCATACAATAAATGAACGTAAAAACACTTGCAATCCATGCAACAACAGGAATGAGTACCCCTATTGTCCCCATGTGGAAAAAGTCCATTTTTGCAGCATTATTAACTGCCGCAAAAAACATTTCCTTACTTAAAAAACCATTAAATGGAGGCAACCCTGCCATTGAAAAGCTACCTATCACCGTAAGCGTAAAGGAAATAGGCATAAGATGGATAAGACCGCCCAGTCTTCGAATATCACGAGTCCCCGTTTCATGGTCAATAATCCCAACTACCATAAAGAGACTTCCCTTAAAGGTTGAATGGTTGATTAAATGAAAAATGGCTGCAAAGATAGCCGTACCATACATCACCGTCTCGTCTCCTAATCCGTAATACATGGCAGCAGAGCCTAGACCTAAAAGGCTCATAATTAAACCTAATTGACTGATTGTTGAATATGCCAATAGTGCTTTTAAATCCGTCTGACGTACCGCATTGACTGATCCATATAGCAATGTGATTAATCCGACACCTGTAACAAGCCAAAACCAAACATTGGAACCACCAAAAATAGGCGTTAATCGTGCAACTAAATAGATGCCCGCCTTTACCATTGTTGCAGAGTGCAAATATGCACTAATAGGTGTTGGAGCTTCCATAGCGTCAGGCAGCCAAATGCTAAACGGAAACTGAGCTGATTTTGTAAAAGCACCGAGTAGTATTAATACCATTGCTGGTATGAATAAGGCACTTGATGAAATGGCATCGACATTTAGAAGCATTTCACGAATGCTGTAAGTTCCAGCGGCACTTGAAACCATAACGAGACCTGCAAGCATCGCTAAACCACCAAAAATCGTAATCAACATTGATTTTTGTGCACCATAGCGTGACTTTTCTCGTTCATACCAGTACGCAATTAATAAGAAGGATGACACACTTGTCATTTCCCAGAATACATATAAAACAAAGACATTATCCGAGAAAACTAAACCGAGCATCGCTCCCATAAATATCAGTAAATATACGTAAAAGTTATGGAGTTCTTCACGTTCCTTTGATAAGTAAAATATTGAATATAAGATGACCAATGCGCCTATACCCGTTATTAACAATCCAAAAATTAAACCTAAACCATCAATATATGTTGTGAAATTGATATCATAGGAAGGCATCCAAGGAATGCTTGTGATGATGGTATTCCCGTTTGCAATAGTGGGAATAAATGTTATAAGATAAGAAAATATCAGAAGTGGCACGAAGAATACGAACCAACCTGTATGAATTCGTGGGGTAAATTTTTTATATAATATAGGAACAAACACGGCAAAAATAAATGGTAGCATGATTAAAAACTGGAACCAATACAATGGAATCCCCTCCCTAAATAAGGATACTTTTTACAAATTAATTTAATGGATTGACTCATTTTGTAGCATGCGATATAGTCATACATAGTTTATAAATATAAGATCAATTTTTCTACTTTTTATAGGTGGTGTGTTAAATGTAAGCCCGGCTAAATAAAGGTGCTACTTTTTAGGGTTCCTTATTTTCTTGGTATTTATGAAACGGAAATTGGCTAGGCCAATGATTTCACATCAACTCTGAGGTGAGTAATAATGAAAATGATAAAAGAAAGAATGGATGAGAGTATTCTTGTCTGTGTATATTATGGTCCAAATGGTGAACGTCTCATCCAACGTGGCTGCAAGATTGCAAAAATGCTAGATTGTCCACTTTATATCCTAACCGTCGATCCAAAGCCTTTTGATGATCTTGATCCTGAAAAGGTAGCATACATTGAGAGATGGAAGGAACTTGCTGAACAACATAGTGCGGATGCATTTATTATAAAGGACAATGAAAAAAGACCAATTTCAAAAGTGATTGCAGATGTCGCAAGAGAGAAAAATGTTACCCAAATTATTCTTGGTCAAACCGCACAAAGTCGCTGGGAGCAAATCGCGAAAGGTTCAATTATTAACTCATTATTAAAAGAAATTCCTTTTGTTGACCTCCATATCATTTCAGTTGCACGGTATTTAAAGAATACTGAAGGTCAATTTGAAAAAGGAGTTCGTGCATATCTGGTTCAAGATGATAATCAGTATCGTCTTATCTTTAAACATACAAGAGCTGTGATCTACGAAGGAATCTTCTTTAAGGAATTTGGCACTGACTTTAATAATGGTATTTTTAAATTTATGAAGGATCAGAAGACTTTACAGGTTCAAGTGAATGATGATATCGTAACTGATTTTACCAATGTAGAAATGAATACAAATATCGATGATGATAACTTTTTATAATTCCTCCACCTCCAAGGTGGAGTTTTTTTAGGCCCATACGATGTGGGTCACAAAGACGAAGGCATCAGGCCGTGGCGCTCTTATTCTTTGATCCGCAGTATAAGGTTATAAGTTTACATCCACTTTCACTAAATTTTCCTCTTCCTTATTAATCCCGATATATTTGAATGTCTCAGATGGAGAATGATGGTTATAGATGTCCATTAAGATGGAAATCGCAATTCCTTTTAAGTAGGCGTGATAACCAAATGTTTTCCGAAGCGTGTGCATGCCCACTTTTCCGGGAATCCCAACCTCTTTAGCAGCATGATTGATAATCCGATAGGCCTGTTGCCTAGAGATTGGTTGGTTATCCTTTTTTGATTTAAATAAAAAATCACTACCTTTATATTCATGGGTTTCTAAATACTCACTTAGTTCATTCTTTATCATATTGTTTAAATAATAGGCTTTTACTTCCTCGCTTGTAGCATCCTTCACATATAAGAATTCTTTCATTCCCGATTCATCCCACACGTCCTCAACACGTAATGAGAGTAAATCACTTACCTTAACCGCTGTATTTATACCGAATACAAAAAGCAATAGGTCTCTTTGGGACTGCTTTTTTAATACTTCTTTGATTTCATTTATTTTGTTTACGTCCCGAATTGGATCGACAAACTCCATCAGTTTATCCTCCCACTAATGTTACATAACATAAAACTAACACAGATTAAGTAACATGACAAGAAAATTGCTTACAAATTCATTGAAGAAAGTTTTCCCTGTTTTTCTGTAAATATTAATAAAGCCGGGAAAAACGCCTCAAATTCTATTCCAAAAAAGGATTATTTTATTTAATGCAGGGCAAATTATAAAAAATATTTTTAACAATTATCACCATTATCACTATGGAAAGGAGTTTTAAATGTATGAGTAAGATTGCATGGATCGTCATCGCCTTGCTTCTTGTAATTGCCATCGGAGCTGGTGTCATAATTTCACAAAACATCGGCGAAGAGGAACAGGCAGAACAAGGCCTTGAAAACCAAGAAGAAGCAAATCAGAAAGTAGACAAAGACAAGCATTTTTCCGTACAACACAAAGATTATCCAGGAAAAATGGCTCCTAAATTTTCGGCGGATGATTTAACTGCTGCACCCGCAGGAGATTGGATCACTAACGGCGGAAATATCTATAATGGAAGGTACTCTCCATTAGATAAACTCAACAAATCAAATGTAAAAGGTTTAAAAGCTGAATGGGTCACAAGTCTTGGCTCTGGCTATGAGTTCAAGTATTCAGGTGAAGCAACGCCGATTGTTTATGATGGGGTTATGTTCACCATTACTGGAGCTAACGATGTTCAAGCGATTGATGCGAAAACCGGTGAGTTAATTTGGGAATACCGTCCTCAATTAGCAGCAAATCTAGATACCGTATGCTGTGGCTGGACAAGTCGCGGTGTAGCATTAGGTGACGGAAAAGTATTTATTGGAGCTTTAGATGGAAGATTAATTGCCTTAAATCAAAAAACAGGTGAATTTGTTTGGGAAACAAAAGTTGAAGATCCTGAAAAAGGTTACACCATTACAAGTGCACCACTTTATTATAACGGAATGCTATATACTGGGATTGCCGGTGGTGAATATGGTATTCGTGGGTTTGTTGCCGCATATGATGCTGGGAAGGGTGAACAGCTTTGGAAAACCTACACCATTCCTGGTCCTGATGAAGTTGGGCATGACACATGGCCACAGGACAATGATTCCTGGAAAAAAGGTGGAGCACCTGTTTGGCAAACGCCAGCGATTGACCCAGAATTAGGACTTATCTATTTCTCTACTGGTAACACTGCTCCTGACCTTGATGGAAGTAACCGTGAAGGAGACAATTTATTTGCGGATTCAGTTCTCGCATTAGATGCGAAAACTGGGGAATACAAATGGCACTTCCAAGAAGTACACCATGATATTTGGGATTATGATGCACCAAACCCGGTCGTTCTGTTTGATGTAGAGAAGGATGGAAAGATGAGAAAAGGAATTGCTCAAGCTGGAAAAACAGGCTGGATCTACATATTGGACCGAACAAACGGAGAGCCACTGGTCGGTATAGAAGAAAAACCAGTTCCACAGGAGCCGAGACAAAAGACATCACCTACTCAGCCATTCCCTGTCGGAGATGCGTTCATTCCACAGACAGTAACGGAGGAGGATGTGAAAAGAGACCTTCCAGAAGATTGGAAAGGTATCATAGGTAATATTTTTACACCGTTCTGGGATGAACCAGTTACAGTAAAACCAGGACCTCAAGGTGGAGCAAACTGGCCACCATCGGCCTATAACCCGAATACCGAACTTTTCTACGTACAAGCGAATGATACTTATTTTTCATTCGCACATAACGAAGAAGATGAAGCGAATAATTTCAAAGAAGGGGAAGTATGGCTCGGAAGTATCATGCAACCAGTAGCATACGCACCTGGACTTGGAACGGTAACGGCACTAGATATTAAAACCAATAAAATAGTTTGGCAAAAAAAGTGGGATCAGATTGCCTATAGTGGCCTTTTAACAACAAAAGGTGATCTCCTTTTTGCAGGACATAATGATGGACGAATAATTGCATATGATGCAACAAACGGAGACGAGCTATGGGAGTTTACAATGGATGCGGGAGCAAACGCACCTCCTATCACCTATGAAATTGATGGTAAGCAATATATCTCAATTTTTGCAGCAGGTAATTCGCTTGCAGGAACTACTCACGGTGACAAGATTTACACATTCTCTTTAGAAGGTGCTTATACATCACTAGAAGATATACCTGAAGATAAAATCAACAAATCACCAACAGCTAATGACCCTGCTGCTACCGATAAAAAGCAGGATGCAGAAGAAAAAGACAAATCAACTGCACATGAGGGCTTGGATGTATACAAAAACAACTGCTTGGCTTGTCATGGTGACAACGGTGTCGGTGGTCACAATGGACCAAAACTTCAAAATAACGAATTAGTCCAAGACACGGAAAGATTAATCGATCAAATTAAAAATGGTAGCGCCGGAATGCCTCCATTTAAAGACACAATAGATGATAATCAAATTAATGCGTTAGTTGAGTATTTACAAGGGCTTGGGAAATGACAGAAAAGGTAATCGTTCGTTGAGCGATTACCTTTTTTCTTTCATAAATAATTTAAATCATCTACATATATTTTTAGGAGTCGGTGAAAATTAAATCTCGCACATAGGAAACTAACATTGATGCATTTCAATAAATCGCAAAAAGGGAAAGTTAACTTCTTAAATTAGAAGTAACCTTCAAAAAAATTTCTAGTGACTTTAAACTATCCTACTACTAAACTATTTCCCGTTGCCAGAAACGATGTCCTTTTACAGCATTGATAAATTCCTTTGTAAATTGTCCCTTATCGTCTGCCATAACGACACCAGGAGAGTTTTCAATGCGATTAACTTCTAGCCACTTCTTCCCTTCTCCCATTGCACCAATTGGCTTATAATGTGTGAAGGCTTCATGAATAAAATGCGCTGCATCTTTATTGAACTTTTTGCTCGTTCTACTTCCCCTCACCATAAGTATTGCATCAAATAATACCGATGCAGTTGTTAAAAAGGTGTGGTCAACCTTAAGCTCGGTACCATCTGAGCCTTTAACAGCACCTAATTTTTCACTAATGGTTTCAGGTTGGATTCCATTCGCTTTCAATTCATCTAGTACATTTTTTACATCTGGACCATTAAAACCATCGGTAAGAATTACCGCGACTTTCCTAGTCTTAGGGCTGAATTTTGTGTTGAGCTGACTAAGTGCAGGTGAGGATTTTTTTACGTTCGATCCTCCACCTTTTGGCGGATTAACCCCTAGATAATTTGCTATATCGGTTGCCAATCCAAGATTAACATTCGCAAACATGTCTACCGCTTGCAGCTGAACTGATTTACTCTGAACTTTGCCTAACTCAAATTGAAAAGCGTTAGTTATATGTTCTTTTTCAGGTTGACTCATGCTATTCCAGAAAAGGGTAGCTTGTGAAAAATGATCTTTAAAGCTATCACTTCTAGCTTGTATTTTGCGTCCTTCTACTTTTTCCTGATAATGGGCAAAGCCACCTTCTTCAACACTTGCTGGTGCAGGTGTATTCCCCGCTAATGAATTTTTGTGATAGCTCACCTTGCCCACATTAATTGTTTGACGGTGATAGCCATCGCGCTGATTATTATGAAATGGACAAACTGGGCGGTTAATCGGAATCTCATGGAAGTTTGGTCCACCAAGACGGATTAACTGTGTATCCGTATAAGAAAATAATCGTCCCTGTAATAATGGATCATTCGTAAAATCAATACCTGGCACCACATGTCCGGGGTGAAAAGCAACTTGTTCTATTTCTGCAAATGCATTATCCACATTTCGATTTAGCGTCATTCTGCCAATCATTCTCACTGGAACATCTTCCTCAGGCCAAATCTTTGTGGCATCTAATATATCAAAATCAAATTTAAACTCATCACTTTCATCAAGAATTTGGACACCTAATTCAAACTCAGGAAAATTCCCTTTCTCAATGTTTTCCCATAAGTCTCGGCGATGGAAGTCAGGATCCTCTCCGGAAATTTTTTGTGCTTCATCCCACACCAGAGAATGTGCACCAAGCTTTGATCTCCAATGGAACTTAACAAAGTGTGATTTACCTGCCTCATTAACTAGACGGAAAGTGTGAACTCCGAATCCATCCATCGTCCGGAAGCTTCTTGGAATCGCTCGGTCGGACATCAGCCACATGATCATATGGGCGGTTTCTTGGTTATTCGCGACAAAATCCCAAAATGTATCATGGGCGGAGGATGCTTGTGGTATCTCATTGTGCGGCTCCGGTTTGATTGCGTGCACCATGTCCGGAAATTTAATTGCATCTTGGATAAAAAAGATTGGGATATTATTACCCACTAAATCATAATTGCCCTCTTCTGTATAAAACTTGGTGGCAAATCCCCGAACATCACGTACCGTATCAGCTGAACCTCTTGAACCGACGACGGTGGAAAACCTAACAAAAACCGGTGTTTTCATAGTTGGATCCTGTAAGAACTTTGCTCTCGTATACTTCTTCATGCTATCGCCATACACTTGGAATTCACCAAATGCTGCAAAACCACGAGCATGAACGACCCGCTCTGGAATTCGTTCATGATCAAAGTGGGTCATTTTTTCACGAAAATGAAAATCCTCCATTATGGTAGGGCCGCGTACCCCTGCTTTTAAGGAAAATTCATCATTAGATACCTTTAACCCTTGATTTGTCGTAAGCTTTTGACCCTTGTCATCTACCCGGAATTTGTCTAACTGCTCATCCTTGCTGTTTCTATTTTTCTTACGATCATCGCTCAATTCACCATGCCTCCTCTCTCGTTACATACTATGAAAAGCCGGAATCCATTATTCTCTATTTAAAGCTCTGTTAAAAAGGTAAAACATTGATTGAATCTGGCGAATAAACTCCAATAAAAAGAGACAGAGTTTTTGGCTCTGCCCATACTAGTAGGTTAACGAAAGATATTTTCCGTAGATTACATAATATTAATGATGCTCATGTTCAGCTTCAGCTTTTGTTTTTTGGACTGTGCCGAATGGGTGGTTTGGTGGTCCGTAGATGGTATACAGTTTTAACGGGATGTTTCCTGTATTGGTTACATTGTGCCAGGTACCAGCAGGTACGAAAATGGCTGAATCGTCATTGACTCTACGCACAAAGTCTAAATGGTCTTTTCTATTCCCCATTTGAACAATGCCGTTCCCTTGTTCAATACGCAAGAATTGGTCAACATGTGGATGCATCTCCAGCCCAATATCTTCACCAACATGTAGACTCATTAAAGTCACCTGCAAGTGGTCGCCTGTCCAAATCGCAGTGCGATAGGTATTGTTATGCTTAGTGGCTTCATTTATATTGACTACATATGGCTTTTTTCCATGATCTTTGATCTCATATTTTTCTCTATACATGGGTGTTTGATAATAATCCCAGTGATGCATAGGGACATTCATATAGTACGGATGATGATGATGGTCATAATAATGGTGGTCATAATAATGGTGGTGATGATGATATGGATACACATAAGGTACATAATACATTTTTTCCTGATCCCTCCACAGATTGATAAATTATTCTATGCACACTTAACCGTGAAGGTGACCTAGAAAAAACATGTTATACTATTTTCATTAACTACCCTGGGGTGAGGCTATGTGGAATCTAACGAAACAAGCGAAAGAAAAATTTTCAAAGTGTAATACTCTACCGATTCACGAATCTGATGAAGATTGGGAGTATTCATTAAGAGAGGCCAAAGAAGAAGGCGAGGATATTTTTTCTCGATTAAAAGAAGAACTTGAGGAAGTGAAAGAGGAACTCCTGCAGATTTTACCAGAGCGTTTCATCCAGTATGTGAAGAATGGAACCTTAAATCTGCCAACATTGCCTAAATCCGTTCGCGATGATTACCTGCAATGGATGCATGAGTCCGACACAGAATTTGAGCAAATTTTAGATGCTGCCCATGAACAAACAGCAAATGCTGTTACTTTTTTATCAGATGCCGTTCAAGATGTCTTCGCGGAAAGCTTGCACGATTCAACCATTGAGCGCATCGAGCGTGAAGGTAATACGCTTCACCTGTATATCAATACGGATGGCGGTTTCTCATCGAAAGCTCATATTCATTTCATTTTTGAAAATGTATTAACTGAAGAATCCGATGAACCGTTAGAGGTCGGACATTGGATTGTCTATTATGAGTTGCAGAAAACAGACGATGGTTTTGCTTTTCGTGTGTTGTTCGAATGTCCTGAAACCGAATGGACAATTTCCATGAAGAGTTTGGATGCATATTATCTTTATCGTCCGGCTCAATATACTTTACTGAATCATGAAGAAAAATTGGAAGAGACAACATTTGAGGATTATGTTGCACAATTAAATCCGGACTTTCGCTATTGGCTGAATACTCCCCATTTGACAAGTGCCATCAAAGCATTCTCTGAACCTATCACATTAGAAAATGGGAAGCTTGAATTTACACAAAATGAAATGATTGTTACAGTCGGGAATAAGTCCTTTACTTATGATTTGGAAGAGTACAATCCAATTCAGTTTATTTATACGGATGTTTATGAAGACCCATATGCACATTTGGATGAACCAATACCCACGGATGAAATCGAAGCGTCAGCACTAAGCGATGATTTGGAGATGCAAGTACGAGCTTGGAATACGATGTACAATAACCCACTTGAATTAGCGGAAATGATCAATCGGGTTTTGACTAAGATGACTATTACCGAAGAGAATGAAATGATAGCAAGTGTTTATGCAAACCATTTTTATAAAACTGGAATCTTAACCGACGACGTTGTCGAAAAATATCGTTCATTGATTGAATAGTGTGGGACACAGGTCACTCGTCCCAGTTTGGGGACAAGGGACCTGTCCATGTAACCCATCATCGAATATGGTCGGCATATGGGTCATATATGCCAGTGAGAAGCAGAACACTTACTATTGCAATTGATATCCCTATACCTAGTAGTCCATATCTTGTAATCTTGCTGAGGATTTTGTTTGCAAGGACACCTAAAATAATAAAATTGAACGCAAGGGGTATTATGATAGACCTAGACCAATATTCATCCTCTACTCCTAGATTTATTCTGTTTCTATCATTTGTCTTAACTTTTCTGTTCCATCGGGTCTGACAATGTACGTTGTACTTTCATGACCAACATACATCAATATACTTTCATCCCCTTCATTCCCCAGTGAAAGATGAAGACCATGGGTACTGCCATCCGCATATTGGACCAATATGTCGAAATCCGGACGGTTCTTTTTTACGATGCCATTTGTTTGTACTGTACTTTTCACGACTTCTTCAAAGACCTGCACCATTTCTTCAGAATCTATGGTGGTAAAATAATTTTCATTTAATCCCCCATACCCTTCAGACTCAGATATCGATATTTTACTAATGGCGTTGAGCACTAACCCTCCCTTTGGTGATTGACAACCAACCAGGATAAATATAGTAATAACGGTTAATAGCAGTTTTTCCATACGTTCTCCCTTCCCTTACATACGTGCCAGCATTATTGCGAATAAGGTCATAAATATTACGATAAGTGATATCAACAGTACCACCGCAGCAGGAATCAGATTCTTTCCCTTTTTAATCGTATAAAAGGCTGCAACTAATCCATATCCAGCCGTTCCCAAACTAAATATAGAAGGAGTGGGCTCAGGTATTCGCGCTAATGCCGTACTGAAAAACAACAGAAAAAAGAGATTTTGCAATAAAAGCGCAATTAGTAACACCTTGTTAATCATCTGGTTGCTCCCTAATTTAAATTTACCATTAGTTTACTACGAATTTTATTGATTATCAATAAATATTTATTATTTATTGCTATATAATTATTGTTATGTCGAAATCACTACAAAAAATAGGGCATCCTAGATAGGATAGCCCTGTTAAAAATTCTATAATTCATCCAACCCAACAATTTCCCCTGTTGTTGCGTTTACTCCAAACTGGCAATCAAATTTTCCGCAAAGCACATACTGTTTTTGGCCAAAGTCATATACATAATAAGGTATTAGCCCGAACTTATCTTTAAGTTTTTCATAGGCTTCATCCCTATTGATTACCACTTCTCCAGGTACTTCGAATTCATCAAACATCTTTAGCATCATATGGTTGTCCATATAATTTACAGCATGAAAGCTCTTTGGATCAATCATAACATTCACTTTCCGCTGAAATACTCGATTATCCTGCTTGCTCGCTCTTAGTATGGCATGAATATATCCCTTTTCACGATGGAGTGATTTTAAAATCCAGAATCCAGAATCGTTTGGATATTCCTTCCTTAAAAAATCCCTTACCTCGATAGCACATTTTTCTTGCTCAACTTCAGTGATTGGATGTGAATCAGGAGAGGCTTCACCTGAAAAGGCATGTTCTGTCGTAACCTGCTCCTGCCAATTTATCTCTTTTCTTTCAAACGTTGCATCAAGTGGCTCGTCCCAATGCAAAGCTTTATCCATTTTTAAATAACCTCTTACATCAACGATAGTCTCAAAAGGGATCGTGGATGACAGATCATTCCGAACATATATCTCTTCCACTGCAAAAGCCGCCACTAAACGTTTTTGTTCAAATAAAGGAAATTCCAGCAACTTCAATTGTTCCTTAGCTAAGTTTTCTACTTTATCAAGGGATAATGTGTATGGCTCCACCTCGACCATTTCTTTTGTAGGAAAAAGACCATGGACAGAAAATAAAGTGAGCCTACCGTCTTGATCAAATCTCACCTCAATATACCCAGATGGTGAGACGGCGACACCGTCGATGCATTCACTAAAATGCATCTCTCCCTCTTCATCCTTACGAAGCTGGAATTGTTGCTCATATATTAATCCCGTTTCTTGCTCAATCCATTTAATGATGTCATTTTTACCAGTAAAGGTCACCCCGTTTTTTGCGGGTGTCTGACCCATCACGAATATAACCCTCTGAAACTTCCCGCTATGTATGTCTATTTCAACTACTGCTGTTCCATCTGGATTTTCATCCTCATCAACTGGAACTATAACATCGTTTGGAAACCATTCCATTGATAATGAATAATTCGTTTCATTAAATATATTTACATCGCGATTGAAACTGTGACTTTTTAGGTTATAGTTCCATAACCCAAATTTTTCTCTTGTTAATTCAATTAATTCCTGTATTCTTTCATCCATCATTTTCCCTCCGTTTTTGGTACAAGGAACCTATCCACTTTTCCCACTAAACATTCGAAATTACATAATATATGGTCAACACAAATATCACTAAACCGAATACGACTCCAAAAACAGCTCCTAAAAGGTTCGATTTCCAAGTATAGCCCTTCATATCTGATTCAGATGTAGATCGGTCGACCTTTCGTATATGAACAAGCATTGCAATGTTAGTTCCAACTAAAATCATTAAGGTCATCATAAGCATAATGACAGGATCGAATTGAAACGTATTATCTTCAAAACTAAGACTCATATAAAATTGGGAAAACATGACTATACTCAGTACAAAACTCCACCCATTGCCAACTTTACGGATTTTCGACCATTCGTCACCCATTTTTTGTTTTTCATAGGTTGCTACTTTTTCAAGAATAGGAATGAATGATTTCGTAGAATCTCCTTTTACAAAACCATAAATAGACTGAATAAGAATGAAAACTGCTAACGCAAAGAAAAAGTGTGGAAATCTAATTGTAAATACATTTATAATCGTAAAAAAGAGTATGAGAACTATTAGCATCGTTCCATTTATCAAAAGAATTTGGTTAACTCGCATTTTATGAATTTCCTTTGAACCCATTTGCATCCCCCGTCTTTGCTCGATGTTTTATTTATTACGCTATAAACCCTTTCTAACTACTACGAATCACACATCAATCGGTTTCATAAATTTTCCAACGGCTTATTTTTACTGGACGAAATCAAGTACAGTAAACGATGTTCTAGTATTTTTCCAATAGACCACAAAGGAGCTAAAAAAACGGTATAACCTTGAGGGTAGTTAAAATATTGATAAGTTGTGTTTATCCTTTTTATTTAAATAGGGTTAGCTCTATTTAGAATAGAACTAACCCTTCTCAACTACCTTGAAAGCACTCGTTCAATTTCTCGGTTCAATACATCAATATTTACCGGCTTTACTGGTGAGTTATTCAACTTATATTTTTCTTTTAATTGAAGGATTCTACCTACACTTTCGTCAATTCTCTTCTCGGAAATTTCTCCGTTTGCAACTGCCTTTTTGATTGAGTTTCGGACATGAACGACTTTGTCGTAATCATGTGCCACCATGACAATATCACTACCCGCTTTTATCGATTGTACTGCAGCCTTGCCAATATCATAATCATTGGTGATTGCCTTCATGAAAAAGTCATCGGTGATAACCACACCATTAAAACCAAGTTCCTTACGAAGAATATCCGTAATAATCTTTTTTGACATGGATGACGGAAAGGTTTTATCAAGGGCCGGAACTAAAATATGGCCAATCATCACCATGTCTGCACCTTCATTGACTGCCTGTCGAAATGGAATGAATTCCAAGTTCTCAAGCTCTTCACGTGTTTTATCGACCTTCGGCAACTCCAGATGAGAATCGACATGTGTATCCCCATGTCCTGGAAAATGCTTGACCGCGGAAATAATAGACTGGGATTGTAGCCCTTTCATTGTTTGAACCCCAAGCTTACCTACAGTCTCTGGATCACTGCTAAAAGAACGGTTCCCGATTACCGGATTATCCGGGTTACTATTAACATCAAGTACTGGGGCAAAATTCACATTAAAGCCAAATGCCTGCAGTTCTTTCCCAAGGACTGTGCCAAGATCATTTGATAGGGCCGGATCATTTATTTTTCCAATTTCTAAATTGGTTGGAAAATCAAGTAATCCTCCTGGTAGCTTCGAGATTCGGCCACCCTCCTGATCAACACCAAAAAACAAAGGGATATTTCCTTGATTTGCTTGCTTGATTTTATTCACATAGGTTACGGTTTGTTTTGGACTTACTAAATTGTCACCATTAAAAATGATACCCCCGACATGGTATTTCGTAATTAATTGGTTCATCTTCGAATTCATTTTAGTTCCGGAAATTCCCGCAAAAATCATTTGGCCAATTTTTCCATCTAAACTTAATCCTTCGTTCTCATCGACTGGTTTTTGAATTTCTGTTACGACAGAAATATGATGAACTGTTGGGTTAGGTTCTTGCTCAGTCTGCTTTGGTAAAATCCACTTCAACTGAAAAGCAGAATTCACTTGGTATATTAAGATAATTTGGTTCACATTTTCATCCTGATAATACTTGACCTCATCCGGTTCACCCATTGAACTTTTTATATCTTCAAAATGAATATGTGTTAAACCTGAATCGTATGAGCGAATATCGAAAGCATGTTGATCCTTAAATCCAATTGTCACATCATGGTCCGAATAATCCGCGAAATCTCCAAACGAAGTTTCATCAATTGTTTGCGGATCACCCCATTGTTCCTGTACTTCCTTTAAATTCGTCTGTCCAGCTATAAAAGTAACATGCGGAACCTTCCCAGTTTTCGCTAGAGAAAAAACTTCCTTAACCACCTCAATGGGATTCATTTCTTCTACAGGAGCTTCTTGTGTCTCCTCCTCTATTTCTTCACCTTCATCTGGTTGAATTGACTCCTCACTTGGAGCAGTCTGTTCACTTTGCCGATCCTGCCCTTTTACAATAAACAAATAAAGCAAACCAACCACTAAAGCAATGGAGAGTAAACAAATCAATCCTTTTTTATACATAGACTCCTCCCTGCTATTTTTTCCTCTATAATATTAGACTCCTCTAATGCAGAAAACGTTACACAGGGAAATGGGTTCCGTGTCCCAACAAAACGAAGTGAGGCAAGGGTTTACAGCCCTTGCCTCACTATCATATTACCTGTCCCCGTGTTCCGGCAAAATCACCGAAACCTCTGTTCCAACGTTTTTCAAAGATTCAACCATTATATCCCCGTCGTGTAGTTTTGCAATTTGCATGGCGATGCTCATGCCTAGTCCTGTGCCTTCTACATGTTCATCTGTGTTGGTTCCTCGATAATACCTATCAAATAAATGCTTCATTGTCGCCTCGTCCATGCCGATCCCCTTATCCTTTACCACCATTTTGATTTCGTCGTTATTTTCCTCTAAAATGATTTCAATGCTTGTTCCTGGTGGATTGTGCTTCATTGCATTATAGATAAGGTTATCCAACATCCTTTTAAACAACCGTTTGTTTACACTTATAAATCTATTAGTTTGTAAGGGAGCAAAGGAAATCGGATAGTCTTTTAAAATACGATCTCTTTGAAACTTTTCTAAAATACTCTCAATAAATGAATTAAACGCAACCCTCTCGAACTGAATTTGATTCGCACCATTTTTCAATTGAAAACTTAATGAAAAATCCTCTATCAGATGTAGCATATAATCACTTTTTTCACGTATCGTTTTCCCTATTTCTTCTAGTTCATCCTTGGACCAATCATATTGGCCACTTTCTAATAAGGTTCCATATCCCTGCATTGTCGACAATGGTGTGCGTAAATCATGAGAAATTCCTGTCATCCATTCGGAGCGAGTTTGCTCTAATTGCTCGCGTTCTTTTCTTGATGCATCGAGTTTACCTGCCATTTCATGAAAGGCCTCAAATACCTCTTGATAAAGCTTAAATCGCAAACGAACTTTCCCATTCTTCCGGTACACCTTTTTCCTTTCACGCTCTGTTAGTACTTCACTATAGTTTTCATTTCCCATCCTGCCAAGCCAGTTAGCAAAAATAAACAGTGGGTTTCCATAACGAAATCCGTTCCATATCGAAATTGCGATTGTAATAAAGAGGATAATTGCTCCTGTAATTAGAAATCCTCTCCCAACATCAAGATACGTTTCTAGTTTCACTTCATTTTTATTTTCATTTGGTGTATGCAATTCCCATACTACTCCAGTACTTGGGTCTTCTAATGTCGTTCTTTTTGTTGAAAAAATATCAGGCGCAACATCCCTTACAAATACATCCAGTGGCTTCTCTTCTTCAGGGATTTTTGTGCCTATTGTTTGTAGCAATGTCTCATCAGTACGATAAATCTTTAGAGTTCCATTTTGCTTTTCTAGGAAATTTTCAAACTTTGGTCGGTCAGCTTCTCCAATTGCCCCACTTGCCCCATACTCTTTAACAATTTCATTCAGTAATAGGTTTGCAGCATCTTGATAACCTAAAACAAATAAGTACGGTGTCTCATAAAATGTTTCCAAGTAAAAAGCAAGTGAAAAATTTTGTAATTGCTTTGTTTCTTTTATATTCTTCAAATCGTGGTACGTATATTTGGTTGGAATTTCATCTGGAACATTTCCGGAATCAATTACGTTTCCCTCGTGATCAATAATTTGCACCCAAATTTGTTCCTTTTCTAAATCTTTATCCCAGCCTTTGTTCATCTCAAGTTTTGAAAAGGAAATGCCGGTGTTTACCGAAATCGACTCTAATTTTGCCTGATAATAATTATAATTGGATGAATCCACTGCATAAAAACCGATAACAATTAAAAGTGTTAATAAAACAATAATAATCATTAGAGCAGCAACTGAAATAAACTGTAATGAAAAATGCAGAAATAAACGCCATCTAAGCTTTGTCATGATTGATTTCCTTTTACAAGTTTATAGCCAAGCCCTCTTACTGTAAGTAAATGCTGTGGATTACTTGGGTCTTTTTCAATTCTTTCTCTAATTCTTCTAATATGTACAGAAACCGTATTCTCATCTACATAACTATCAAAGCCCCAAACTGCTTCTAGCAATGTTGATTTAGAAAGAACGATATTCGGATGCTTGCAAAAATAAAGTAATAGCAAATATACCTGAGTTGGACATGGTACTGAATGTCCGTTTACGACTAATTCCCCAGCGTCTTCATCTAATAAAAATCGCCCAAAATCGTATTGCCTAGATTTGGCGGGGTTAGCAGCTGGAGTTGTTTTAGAACTTCTTCTTAGATATGCTTTAATTCTTGCTGCCACCTCCAACGGATTAAACGGCTTTGTCACATAATCATCTCCGCCTGTTGCAAATCCTGTTAACACATCTAAATCTGACACTCTAGCAGTTAGAAATAATATGTAAGCTGAGGATATCTCACGGATCTTCGGACAAAAATCAAATCCACTACCATCCGGAAGCATCACATCAAGAATAATAATATCAATCTGATTTTTTTGGAGAATGGAGAGGGCATCCTGACCAGTATGTGCCATGAATATATTCTGGAACCCTTCCTTTTTTAACATCATCTCTAGCATTTTCACAATCGCTTTCTCATCATCTACTATTAAAATATTTGTCATATCATTCATAGGTCCCACCTCCTAGTTATCATAACAGAGCAAGTTTACGAACAGTTGAACAAAACGAAGAAAATTTTATGCATTCGTAAAGTAATGTTCAATTTATAGAAATCTCCTCCCTATACCATGAAGGTAGTTCAAGAATGAAAGGGAGAAAAAAATGAAAAAACGAGTTAGGTTGATTGATGGTCTTAGAGGATTTAGTCTAATTGGAATCTTAATTGCAAATATGCTAATTTTCCAATTTGGCATGTTTGGAAAAGATCAATTAGAGAACTATCGGCTTTTGTCAACTGACGAAACCGCCTATATGTGGATAAAAATCTTTGTGGAAAGTAGCTTTATGCCAATCTTTATGTTTTTATTTGGGTTTTCAATGATTAAGCTAACTGAAAAACTTGAAAGTAACGGAAAAAAGATTAAACGACACCTACTACGTCGGTTCATTCTGTTGATGACGTTTGGCTTGCTTCATTCTATCTTTGTTTGGGAAGGAGATATATTATTTACTTATGGATTAATCGGATTACTCATGATTGTTTTTGTTAAGCGAAAGAAAAAAACGATACTTATTTGGGCCGTTACGTTGTTTTCCTTAACCACCTTGTTGGGTATAGCCGGTGCTAATGAGGAATGGGAACAACCCAAGAATTTAGATTCCTATATTCAAATGGAATACGATACCTATTCTAACGGAGATTATTGGGAAGCCTATGAGTTTCGGAATAGCGGAGAAGATCCATATGGTTTTCCTGGTTATGTATACCTTATCATGTTATTACTTATGCCACTTTTGACGTGTCCAATGTTTTTATTTGGAATGTATGCTTCAAGAAGCGGATGGTTCTCTAACCCTGAGGAAGAAAAAAAGAGATATATTTGGTTTGCGTGGCTATTTCTACCAACCGGATTAGCGTTGAAATCATTACTTTATCTGTTTCCGAAACAAATATGGACGGAATCGATTTATATGATAGGTGGTCCTATACTTTCAGTCGGTTACATCTTCTTATTTGCTTATTTTCACACAAAAGGTGAATCGGTAATTCAATCTTTGTTTGAAAATGTAGGGCGTCTCTCCATGACGAATTATCTATTCCATAGTATCATTTGTACCCTTATCTTTTATGAATATGGTCTCGGTTTATTCGGGAAGATTGGTGTTCTAAATGGAATTTTGTTAGGCATCTTAATTTACTTAGTGCAGATTATACTTAGCCATTATTATCTTAAGATCTGGAGAATAGGACCTTTTGAGAAAATTATGAGAATCGGTACCTATATGACTTGGCGGGGAATTCCAAAATCCAAAACTACAAATATACCATTACAGGAAAAAGCCCTGCATTAATCTGAAGCAGAGGTGAGAGGGAAATGGGGACTTACTACCCCTTTCTTTTTCTATTAGCCATAAATATATTTTATTAGCCGTTTTATTGATTTATTGACCATATAATTTCAGTAATAGCCGTATTTACAAATTATTAGCCGTATATTGAAAAACGCCGCACGTCTTAGGACTGCGGCGACTTGACATGGGTAAACTTTATTGTTGGAAGCTTAGTCTTGTTAAAACTTCTTCAAAAAGACCTTCTCCATTAAGTGGTCTTCGCCCTTTTTTAATACAATTTGTGCTCTCCGGCGTGTTGGTAGGATGTTTTCCCGTAAATTTTTCGCGTTGATTTCTTCCCAGATATTGGTCGCTGTTTGAATAGCCTCTTCCTTTGATAAAGTCGTGTAACGGTGAAAGTATGACATTGGATTCTGAAATGCTGTTTTTTGCAGCGTCAAAAATCGTTCAATGTACCATTTTTTGATATTCCGTACATCCGCATCAATATAAATGGAGAAATCAAAAAAATCACTAACAAACACAGAATGGGATTTGCTGACTTGTAGAACATTAATCCCTTCTACGATTAATATATCTGGTCGATCAATAACCTCAACTTTATCATTCAGCACATCATATGTTAAATGGGAGTACAGTGGTGCGTCCACTCTCGGTTTGCCAGATTTCACTTTCATCATAAACTGAATTAACTTTTGAGTATCATAGCTTTCAGGAAACCCTTTTCGGCTCATAAGCCCCTTGCTTTCTAAAGTTGCATTCGGATATAAGAATCCATCGGTTGTAACTAATCCTACTTTTTTATGGTTATCCCACCGCGATAATAGGGTTTGAAGTACTCTCGCTGCGGTACTCTTACCTACTGCAACACTTCCCGCAATCCCAATAATATATGGAACTTTTTTAGCTTTATAGTCCAAAAAGGAGTTGGTTACTCCTTGTAGCTGTTGCGAGGCTTCCACTTTTAAATTAATTAAACGAGTCAATGGTAGATAGATTTCTTCTACTTCTCGAAGTGAAATTTCTTCGTTTATACCTTTAATGCTCTCAAGCTCTTCGGCAGTCAGCAACAACGGAGTCTTATTGCGCAGTTCCGCCCACTTGTCTCTATTAAATTCAATATAGTTTGTTAACGGATTCATAACATTTACCTCAAATTTAGATTCTTGTCCATTTTATCAAATTGCAGCTAGTTTGAATAGAATGGATGTAATTGACTTTAATCTATGACAATCCCCCAATGCACCTCTTTGTTTAAAAACATGTCAAAATAGTTATTCAATTATAACACTTCTAGGAGAAATTGTATGTAAAAAATAGGCATCTGCCCTTTAGAGGACAGACGCCTACACTTTGAAAATTACTTAAACTCACTCATTACACATTGAGTGTTATGCTTTATTTGTCATTATGTCGATTTATTTTAAATAAATATTTTTAGTCTACTTCTATTAAAACCGCCTTTGGTAAGCCAGTAGTCCCCGACGTATAAAGGATGAAAAGAGGATGATTGAAAGGGACTCGAGTAAACTCCAGATGAGAGCTTCCATTTTGACATAATTCCTGCCAATCGACCAGCGATGAAAGCATTCATAAGGTAGGAGCGGAAAACCGACCTTTTGGGAAAACTTCATCAAATTTTACTGTGAGATCCAAGTTTCACTTGGCTCCCATAGAACCTTGGATTCTAGTAAGCTGTAGCCTTCTTCTCGCTACACTCATCCCTTAGTTCATAATTTAATAGATTCATTTACAATCATCCCCTACCTCTAGTGGTAGGGGAATTCTCAATAATAAAAGTTAAATTTCGCATGCATAAGTCACAATTGAACCTCTGATACGCTGTGCTTCCTTATAGGTACATCTGTTTTGAACAACCTCAAGGCCTGCTTCTTTAGCAACCTCAACTGCTCGAGGGGAAATAACACCTTCTTGGAGCCAGAAAACTTTTGGCTGTATTTTTGCTGCTTCTGCCGCTACGCCAATCGCCGCTTCAGGACTTCTGAATACTTGAACGATATCAACCTTAAACGGAATAGAAGTTAGATCTGGATATGCCTGCTCTCCAAGTACTTCTGTTTCTCTTGGATTAACAGGTATAATTTTATAACCAAGACGCTGCATTTTCCGTGCAAGTCTGTAACTTGGGCGGGCTGGATTTCCACTTAGACCAACGACAGCAATTGTTTTGGCGCGCTGAACTTCCTTTCCTTCAACCTCTTCGCGAATAAATGTAGATTGAAGTGCCCAGCGTATTACTCCCTCATCGTTAACCGCTGTATCGCCTTTTTGTTCACCTTTTGATGAAATTCCTGTCGCTTCATAAAATGCCTGATCCAAATCATTTACTAAATCACGGTATGATTCAATTCCAACCGATAGTCGGATTAACTCTTCACTAACTCCTGTTTTTACTAACTCTTCCGCACTTAACTGCTGGTGGGTTGTTGATGCAGGGTGGATAATAAGTGATTTCGCATCACCAACATTTGCCACATGTGACCATAATGCAATATTATCAATAACCTTTTTACCAATATCCCTACCACCCTTAATACCAAAGTTTACGATAGAACCAAAACCATCTCGTAAATATTTGGTTGCTAGCTCATGGGCTGGATGTTCTTCAAGACCAGGGTAGGATACCCATTCGACCGAAGGATGTTCTTTTAGGAAATTTGCAACACGTAATGCATTTTCATTATGCTTTTCGATACGCAGGTGTAATGTTTCAAGACCCTGTATCAATAGGAATGCACTATGTGGACTTAAAGATGAACCAAAGTCTCTTAAAAGCTGAACTCTAAGCTTTGTACTAAATGCTAAAGTCCCGAATTCATTCGCATATCGAATTCCGTTATAGCTTGAATCTGGCTCAGTAAAACCTGGAAACTTCTCACTGTTCCAATTAAAACGTCCACCGTCAACTACAACTCCACCAATCGTTGTCCCATGTCCGCCAATCCACTTTGTTGCGGAGTGAATCACAATATCCGCTCCCCATTGGATTGGTTTACATAGATATGGTGATGCAAATGTGTTATCAATAATGAGCGGTACTCCATTTTCATGTGCAATTGCTGATACTGCTTCAATATCTAATACATGCAAGCTTGGGTTTCCAATGGTTTCAGCAAATACAGCCTTTGTTTTCGGCGTAATAGCTTTTCTAAAATTCTCAGGATCTGTTGGATCAACGAAATGAGTCTTAATTCCATATTTCGGTAGTGTAACAGCGAAAAGATTGTAAGTTCCGCCATATAAATTTGAAGCTGCTACAATTTCATCTCCTGCTTCCGCAACGTTCATGATGGAGAGAGCAATCGCGGCCATTCCCGAAGATGTTGCTACAGCTGCGACACCATCCTCCAATAACGCAATTCGTTTCTCAAGCACATCAACAGTTGGGTTACCAATACGAGAATAAATATTCCCTGACTCATCAAGACTAAAAAGACTTTGAGCATGGTCAGTATTATGAAATACGAATGAACTTGTTTGATAAATTGGTACTGCTCGTGAACCAGTTGTCGGATCTGGTGATTGACCTCCATGTAAAAGTATCGTCTCATCATCATACGTTTCATATTGTTTTGTCATTATTTTGACCTCCAAATTTATATTTTTACAAATTTGCTAGATAAGTACTTACTTTATGTAAATAAAAAGCCCCCTCAACATAAGAAGAGGGGGCCTCATCTTATCTTTCAGATGCTGAGCGCATCTGCAGGAATTAGCACCTTTTCAAGCTTTCACTTGAAGGTTGCCGGACTTCTTCGGGCCTGTTCCCTCAGTCTCTCTGGATAAGAAATCTTTTATTAAATTGACGCACTAATACGTTAATTCTTCAACTTTATAAAGTATTATAGAATAGTTTGTTTTTTCAGTCAATGTATTTTTTGAAAAATTTATTTTTTTATAAAATTGACGCCACCCTATTTCTTGTTACAACAAGGAAATGTGGCATCCTATCCACCCAATTTTCTTTCGCAATTTATTGATAAGCGCAGATTTTGGTAAAAATAACAAACCCCTTCTGTAAGAATACAGAAGGGGTGCAAGAATATACACATTCATCATACGACCGCCTTCTCATCTTCGGAATAGAAATACTTCCTCTGAACTTGGCACCGTGCATTCAAATGCTGGTTGCCGAGGTTTCACAGGGTCAGCCCCTCCACCTCTCTTGATAAGAAGAATTGCATTATTTGACTATATATTAGAAATGTTAAACATTTTAGATGATTTAGTCAATGGATTTTTATAAAGTTTTAAATAATCTAACTAGGGTTACGTTTTTACTTCCTAAACTCTTTCAATCTTTCATTTAGTGTCTTTGTTTGTGTATAAACCTGTTGATAGATTGCAAATAGCTTCTGATATGCCTCCACATTTTCTGGAATTGGTTCATATGTTTTGGAGGTTTCGAGGAATGCACCGGCACACTCTTTTAATGAGGTAAACCAGCCAGATCCATATGCAGCAAGCATTGCCGCCCCCATTCCAGGACCTTGTTCAGAAGTTAATTTTTCTATTTTCGCATTAAAAATATCAGCCTGCATTTGTAGCCAAGTTTCGTTTTTCGCACCGCCACCAATTGAAATAATGGTATCAATTGTTTTTCCACTGTTTCTAAAAATCTCAATGGACTCGTTTAACGAAAATGTAATACCTTCAAGAACTGCACGTGCAAAATGCTTTCGTTCATGGGATGCATCAATACCAATAAAACTGCCTCGAATGTTTGAATCTGCATGAGGGGTCCGCTCCCCAACGATGTAAGGAGTAAATAATAGACCATTGCTACCAGCTGGCACTTCATCGACACCTTCTAAAAAATGATCAAAAGCTTCGTCCTTTGCAAAAGTATCCTTGAACCAACTTAAGCTAAAGCCTGCCGCAAGAGTCACGCCCATCGTATAATATGTATTTTCCTCACCATGATTGAAGTAGTGAACCTTGCCTTCGAAATCAAGGTCATTGCGCTCTTCATAAGACAAAACAACACCTGAAGTTCCGATGCTACAAAGGGTTTTCCCTTCTGATAAAATGCCTGAACCGATTGCACCACAAGCATTATCAGCTCCTCCAGCAAAAACCTTAGTTTCCCTAGAAAGACCAGTCACTTCCGCAAATTCAGAGGTAACCATACCAATAAAAGCATGGGATTCGACTAATGGTGGACAGAATTTCGGTTCGAGACCAAAAGTCTCTAACACTTCCTTGCTCCATTCACGTTTTGACACATTTAGCATCAATGTCCCCGCTGCATCAGAATACTCCATATGTACACCACCTGTAATACGGTAGCGTAAATAATCCTTAGGAAGCAAGAATACGTTAGAGCGTTCGAAAACCTGCGGCTCATTTTCTTTTACCCAAAGAATTTTCGGCAAAGTAAAACCTTCTAATGCTGGGTTCTTTGTGACTTCTAAAAGACGTTCCTTTCCGAAAGCCTCATAGATTTCCTCACACTGCTTTGTAGTTCTTGTATCATTCCATAAAATCGCGTTCCGCAATACTTGGTTTTCATTATCAAGTAGAACAAGTCCATGCATTTGTCCGGAAAAGCTTATTCCTTCAATATCATTGACGTCGCCATCAAATTGCTCAACAAGTTCTTTAAGACCAGCAGTTGTCTTTTCAACCCATTCTTCTGGAATTTGTTCACTATAGCCTGATTTTCCAATAATGAGAGGATATGATTTCGATACCTCACTGACCACTTCTCCATTTTGATTGACAAGTAAAATCTTAACTGCACTTGTCCCAAGGTCCACACCGATTACATATTTCATCCGTATCATCCTTTTCTATGAAAATGTGCTGGAACAGTGTACTTCCAGCACATTCAATGAATTAAAGTGTTTCTAATAGAAATTGATTAATTAATGCTTTTAAGCGTTCGGTTCTACCCGATGTATTATTTATTTCTGTTAATTGAAGCGCATATGCTTCAAGCTCACGGAAATTTGTTCTTCCTTCAACGATGTCTAATCCGATCCCCTTTGTATAGCTACTGTAGCGCTCTTCAATAAAGCTATCAAGAACTTTATCCTCAATTAATTTGTTTGCTACTTTTAAGCCGATTGCAAATGCATCCATACCTGCAATATGTGCGTGGAAGAGATCATCTGTATCGAATGAACCTCTTCTTACCTTCGCATCAAAGTTTAGACCGCCCTTACCAAGTCCACCATTTTTCAAAATTTCATACATGGCTAATGTGTTGGTGTATAGGTCTGTTGGGAATTCATCGGTATCCCAGCCAAGTAATGTATCGCCTTGGTTTGCATCAACTGAACCAAGCATACCATTAATACGAGCTGTTCTTAATTCATGCTCGAATGTATGACCAGCAAGTGTTGCGTGGTTTGCTTCAATATTAAACTTGAAGTAGTCTGTTAGATCATATTTTTGTAAGAATGCTAGACCTGTTGCTACATCAAAATCATATTGGTGTTTAGATGGTTCTTTTGGTTTTGGCTCGATTAAGAAAGGAACATTTAATCCAATCTCCTTCGCATACTCAACTGCCATGTGGAAGAAACGAGCTAAGTTGTCCATTTCTAGTTTCATATCTGTATTAAGAAGAGTTTCGTAGCCCTCACGTCCACCCCAGAATACATAGTTTGCGGCCCCAAGCTCTTTCGCTACTTCTAAACCCTTTTTCACTTTTGCTGCTGAATAAGCAAAGACATCTGCATTTGGAGAAGTGGCAGCACCATGTGTATAGCGTGGATTGGTAAACATATTCGCTGTGTTCCAAAGTAATTTAACTTTGCTTGTTTTCATGTAATCTTTAATCATTGCTACGATGACATCAAGATTCTCGTTTGTTTCCTTCAATGTGCTTCCCTCTGGTGAGATATCCACATCATGGAACGCAAAGAATGGAACATCTAATTTTTCAAAAAGCTCAAATGATGCTTCAACACGTGCTTTTGCTAAATCTAATCCTTTAAGGTGATCCCAAGGACGGATTGCAGTGCCAACTCCAAATGGATCAGACCCATTCGCAGTAAATGTGTGCCAGTATGCAACTGAGAAGCGAAGAAGCTCCTCCATTGTCTTGCCATTGATTTTTTCTTCTGGATTGTAATATTTAAATGCGAATGGATTTGTTGATTTTGATCCTTCATATTGAATTTTGTTAACCGATTCGAAATATGTCATTGGGTTATTCCTCCTAGCATGTATTGTAAATGCTTACAAAATAATATATATAACGCTTATAATCTATAAAATTTTTATACTCAAATTATAGCACCGACTATTTTGTTTGTCTATCCGATAAACTAAGTTTCAGTGTTTTTATTACTTATGTATCATCAAAATGATAATACATTCACTTCATCTTAATCTCATCAAGTACTCAGTTCGTATATCCATCAGATTAAGTTTCGTGATAAAATAAATACACTACCAAAAAGGAGTTTTTACAGTGGGGAAGATGACATGGAATCAACAGGTTGTGAAAAAGAATAATAAAGCACTCGTTTTGCAATTAATCATGGAACAAGAGCCGATTTCACGCGCTGACATCGCTCAAGTTTCAGGCTTAAATAAAACAACAGTTTCTACTTTAGTATCTGAATTAATAGAAGAAGATTTGATTTTCGAATCGGGTCCAGGGGTTTCAAGCGGTGGGAGGCGCCCTGTGATTCTTCATTTTAATAAGGATGCTGGGTATGCGATTGGAATTGATATTGGTGTGAACTATGTGTTATCTATCCTCACCGATTTAAAAGGAAATATTCTGATTGAAAAAAATCAAACCGTAACGCGCACCACCTATGCGACAATCATGAGTATGGTCCAAGATATGATCCAGTCGTTAATGGATGAAATGCCAAAAAGTAGATATGGAATTGTCGGCATCGGAGTAGGTGTACCGGGAATCGTGAACAATGAGGGTGACATTCTTCTAGCGCCAAATCTTGGCTGGAGCAATATTCAATTTAAAGAAGAGCTCGAAAATCTGTATGAGATTCCTATTATCATTGAAAACGAAGCAAATGCAGGAGCAGTAGGTGAACAGCAATTTGGTGCGGGGCAGGATCAAGAAAACATCCTTTATGTAAGTGCTGGGATTGGAATCGGTGTTGGTATCATCGTCAAAAAAGAGCTTTATAAAGGGAAAAATGGTTTTTCCGGTGAGATGGGCCATATGATTATTGAGATGAACGGAAAACGCTGTAACTGTGGAAGTCGCGGTTGCTGGGAAGCATATGCATCAGAACAAGCTTTACTCGAAAAGGCTGACACTAGCATTGATTCATTGGATGAGCTAATCCAATTAGCGGAAAATCGAGATGAAAAAGCAAAAAAGCTGTTAGAAGAGATTGGTGGCTATCTAGGATTTGGTATCAACAATATCATTAATACATTCAATCCAGGACAAGTCATCATCGGGAACCGACTTGCACTGGCAAAAGAATGGCTTGAGGCACCAATCCGGAACACGATTGAAAAACATACACTCGCATTCCACCAAAACGACCTCAAACTCGACTTCTCTAAGCTTGGAAAATACTCAACCTCCCTAGGCGTATCCTCTTTTGTGGTTGATAACTTTATCAAGAGGGACTGAGGTACATTGTCCCAACTCCCCCTGCTTTCAATTAAAAGCAGGGGTAAAGATTTTACTTGGATTAAAATTAATAAAGCACTCCTTTTTTAAATGGAACTCCCCTACTGAACTTGAATAAAAAAGTGTTGATATAGTTGTAAATCAAAGTGGGCAAAAAGAGATTTATTATCCCTAATAGAGAAAGGTAAAACGATTCCCAAAATAATCAGGAAACGCCTTACCTCATATCAAATTAGAATTATATTTTTTTACATTACAAGATTGCATTTGCAATCAACTTGTCAAACTTACGAATATCTACGCCTTTTTTCAAATGAACTTTAATATGACCTGCTCTCGTCCATAATTCGACTTCAGCACTAACATCCAGGAAGCCCCCAGCATTCTCCGTTGACCACATGTTAATCGAAGAATAAGGCAATGAATATATTTCTACTTTTTTACCTGTTAAGCCTTGCGCATCGCGTACAATTAATCTTTTATTAGTAAAGATTGCACTATCGCGGAACGTCTTATAAGCGGCAATTGCCTCCTCTCCTGACACCAATAAATCATGCACATCATTTGGAATAGGACATTCAGATATAAGCGTCCATTCTAAAACACCTTGTGAAGCCATTTTACAAACCTCCTAAATTTTTTTGAAAATTATCCTCACTACTATATTCATAATAAAGTTTTAGATACCTTCTTTGTTTTCGAGGAACTATAGAGATGTCAAAATCTGAGTCTTCAGATTCTCTTTCGCAACTAGGTAAAAGATGAATTGACATTCTGTTAAGAACAAGTACTTGTCCCTCGGAAGTTGGGACAACTAACCTGGCCCTCTGACCCAAAATAACCCCTCGCTCTTAGCGAGGGGCTTTTTCAAACTATATATTAATATACGTCACGTAGGTAACGACCTTGTGTTTTCATGTCTTTTAGATAAGCTTCAGCAGCCTCTCGGTCCATTCCACCTTCTTGTTCAATAACGGAAAGAAGGGCTTCGTTTACGTCTTTTGCCATATGGTCTTTGTCTCCACACACGTAGAAATAAGCACCATTGTTAATCCATTCGAACAATTCTTTGCTGTGCTCTAGCATTTTGTGCTGCACATATACTTTTTGATCTGTATCACGAGAGAATGCAGCATCTATTTTTGTTAGAATACCGTCTTGTTGGTATTTTTCCAATTCATCTTGGTATAAGTAATCAGTAGCCTGATGCTGATCTCCGAAGAATAACCAAGAACGACCTGTAGCTTTATTTATAGCTAGCTCTTCGATAAATGAGCGGAATGGCGCAACCCCTGTTCCAGGTCCAACCATAATCACATCTTTATCAAGAGTCTCAGGTAAATGGAAGTGTTTATTTACTTGAACAAATACTGGAAGTGTGTCACCTTCCTGAACGCGTTCAGCACATTGAACAGAGCAAACTCCTTTGCGTTCACGTCCGTGCGCAGTATAACGAACAGCACCGATTGTTAAATGAACTTCATCTGGATGTGCTGCAAAACTACTTGCAATGGAATAAAGTCTCGGTACCATTTTTCGTAATAGAGCCACGATTTCTTGTGCTGGAACCTTCCACGGACCGAAGTCACGTAACATATCTAGTAAATCACGACCATCGATATATTCTTTAACCGCTACAGCATCTTCCACAAGCTTCTGAAGTTCTTCGTTGTCTGTGAATGCCGCCGCACTTTGTAAAGTCTTCCTTGAAAGTAACATGATATCAAGATATGTTTCCAATGCTTCTTTAAGCGGCATTGACTCTCCTTGACGACCAACAGTTACTACCTCTTCTGCATCCCACTTCATTTCTTCAAGAAGGGCTGCTACTAATTCTGGATCATTGGAAGGCGCGATTCCAAGGGTATCACCGGGAATATATGAAAATCCTGATCCTTCTAATGATAATTCAATATGTCTTGTTTCCTTACTTGAACCTTCTCCATTTAAGTTAACGTTCTTTAGAACCTTTGCTGGAAATGGATTTGTTCTTGAATATGTTGTAGGAACAGGCTTTTTTGGATTTTTTTCATCATCTATAGTTCGTTGCATTTCTAAAAACCTCCAACAATTATATATATTTAGAATAACACATGTACAAGTTATCTGGCGTGTATTTTAGCACACTATCGGCATTTATTATAATTTTACGCTTTAAAGGCTCATCCCAATTATAATTGAATTTTCCTATAAAATAAAAGACATTAGCATTCATTCATACAAACGAAAATAATGGATTTTCATTTTCAGCGATGACCGAAACACTCTTCTGATATTATATAATACATTGGTTACAATTCGTGCATTAGAAGCATTAATAATAAAGCTGGTAAAAATTTAAAGAAAATCCACTATTCTTCCTTTTTCAGAAAAAGATGAACTAAAAGAATAGCACAGATAATTAGATAAACAACTACAAAAATGCTGTCGAATAAGATAGTTTTATTTAATAGCACTTGATCCTCGTTCCCCAAATACTCTATTACCTTGAACACTGGGGGAAAAATCCACAAAATCCATTTGAAAAACAGCGCTATGTCTGTAATTGATTTCGAAGCCAGTGAAACTACGATGATAAATACAGCAGTAAGCCAAGCATGTTTTTTCGCTGCGAGTTGGGTAGCTGAAAACAAGGTTCCCACTAATATTCCGAATGCCAAGAAGACTAAGTGGCTATAAAATGTAAGTGCATATAGCTCGATTGACATATTCCCTTTGAAGCTTTCTGTAATGATCGGGAAAAAGATAGCAAACAAAAGTAAAGGAATCATTACGACCAAAATGGTTAACCATTTGCCAACTAAGTAATTCACCTTTTTTCCTAGATGAGAAATTAAGATATGTTTTTCGCTTTCTTCATCTAATTTAATAACGGACATCGTAATCCATGTCATGATTAAGTACATCGCAATAGAAGATACCGCATAACTACTGAGGATTGGCACATTTTTATAGGCATATAAAATAAATATCCAAGCCAAGAAGATAAACACCGGTGGGATAAATTTTAATGATCGAACATAGCTTATTAATTGATATCGAACAAAAGCCGCCAACATACTACCTCTTCTCTGTTAACTCAAATATTGAACATCCCCGTTCAAGCAACATGGCCAAAGCCTCATCAGACTTATTAACTGAGACGATTATTTCAACAAAATTTTCTTCTGCAAATTCATGTCTTACATACGGAATCCCTACTAGTATTTCTCTATTAGGGATTTTTGCTTTTATAGCTTTTAATTTTTCCTTTTTGATTACTATAGAATCATAGACAACTCTTCCACTCTCTATTGATAAAACCCTGTCTGCCAATCCCTCAATTAATAAGGATTCATGGGCAGTAAAAATAATAGTTTTTTCCGTTTGAAGAGAATTTAACTGATTTAATAGCTCGTTTTTTGCTTTTTCATCCAATCCAGTTAGGGGCTCGTCCAATAATAAAAGATCTGGTTCCTTTAGCAATGCTTGGATTATTCCAGCTTTCTGCTTTGTACCTTTTGAACAGTTATTTAAAGGCGTTGTTAGGAAATCAGATATTGTAAACAACTTAGTATAATACTCAATTCTTTTTCGAATATCTTCATCAGAATTACTCGTCATTTTACCGATTATTAATAGATATTCTTTTAATGTAAAACGAATATTTTCCGGAAAGCGTTCAGGTACATAACCTATGTTCAGTTTGGTTCTATTTATTTCCCCGGATGTCTCTTTAAATATCCCACCAATAAGTTTTAACAGGCTGCTTTTCCCTGATCCATTCGATCCGGTGATTGCTATTTTTTCACCTTGTGAAATGGTTATCGAAACATCATTTAGAATCATGATTCCATCGATCTTCTTGCAAGCTTTATTTGCCTCGAAAATTCTCATGAAAAACCTCTTCCATTTTACTTTTCTAGTAAATTCAATTTCTATAATGCTTTGGCAAAAGGCCAATTAGCAAATGTAAATCCTCCTTTAAGGATACATTAATTCCCAAATCATGTTAAGTGAAACAGGGAAGATTCTATTGCGGAACCACAGGAACCGTCCCTTCTGTCCCTCGTTTTAGGCAAGGGTAATTTCTCTCTAAATATGGTAAAATAGGAAAAAACTATTAGTCGCGGAGCTGATTGAATGTCTGGAGCAATTGTTGAGATTACCAATTTGCAAAAAAGTTATGGCAGCAAGCATGTCCTTCAAGGGGTTTCTATTACAGTTAATAAAGGGGAAATCATTGGATACATCGGACCGAATGGTGCTGGAAAAAGTACGACAGTAAAAATCATACTGGGGATTGAAGAAGATTATCAGGGCGAAGTAAAGATTTTCGGTCAAAGTATTTTAGACAACAATATGGAGTACAAACAAAATATTGGGTATGTGCCAGAAGTTGCCGATGTTTATGATAGCCTAACCGGACAAGAATACCTCACTTTTATTGGTGAATTATATGGTCTTAACTATGATTTAGCTGACTATAAAGCAAAAAACCTTATGGAGTTGTTTGGTATTGGTGAAGTGTATCATTCTCGAATTGCCTCCTATTCAAAAGGGATGCGGCAAAAGCTCCTGATTATTTCAAGCTTATTACATAATCCAGAACTACTCTTTTTTGATGAACCGATAAATGGACTTGATGCAAACAGTGTCATGATTTTCAAGGAAATTATGTCGCAGTTGGCCCAGCAGGGAAAGACCATATTTTATTCTTCTCATATTATGGATGTCGTTGAAAAAATAAGCAGCCGGATCATCCTTCTCCATGACGGAAAGATCGCCGCAGATGGAACCTTTGAGGAATTAAAGGAACACAATAAGGAAGGGTCTTTGGAGGGGATTTTCAACCAATTGACTGGCTTCAACAAGCATACAGAGCTTGCTTCACGTTTTGTATCGATTGTTGGTGAGGTGTGATATGCAGGACTTTCCTTCTTTAAAGCTGATGGATCGGTTTGAAAAAGTCTTCAATCGTTTTGGTATTGATTATAAAATAATGAGAAAAATACTGCAGGCTAAACTTGTGATGGACCGACGCCGTGTGCCGACCATTTTCTCACAAAATAACAAAAAGGATAAAAAAGATAAAAATCATTATCTTTTATCCTTGTGGATTTATTTATTGTTCGGGCTCTTTTTAATCCCTTTTACAATTATCGGTGACAATTACCTATTTCAAATGAGCCTTGTTTTTGGAATGATTACCTTTTTCTTAATGACCTCAATGATTTCTGATTTTTCATCTGTGCTTCTTGATATTCGTGACAGAAATATACTCTATCCTAAACCAATTGATCGAAAAACAATTAGTGCTGCGAAAATAACACATATTGTGATTTATCTATCCTTAATGACCATGGCCATGGCAGGGCCCTCAATCATCGTAGGACTTTTTATACATGGCATCTTATTTTTTCTTGTTGCGCTTATAAATGTTTTTTTGATAGATTTATTGATTATTGCTTTGACAGCGTTAATATATTTAATCATTCTTCAATTTTTTGATGGGGAAAAGCTAAAGGATATTATCAATTATGTCCAAATTGGCTTGTCTTTCTCCATTATGATTGGATACCAACTTCTCATTAGGGCATTTGATATCGTTGACCTTTCCATCACCCTAGAGCCAGCATGGTGGCATATCCTTATATTTCCTATTTGGTATGGTGTGATTATGGAGCTGGTCATAAACGGTGGCTCCCAACCGTTCTTTTTATTACTAGCTGGGCTAGGTATCATCGTTCCATTTGTTTCAATTTGGATATATGCTCGTTTAACACCTACTTTTGAGAGAAATCTTCAAAAACTTTCACAACACAATAAGGGAAGAAAGAAAAAACGTTTTAAAATGGGAGAAGCCTTTAGAAGATTTATTTGCCCAACGAAAGAGGAAAGAGTTTTCTATCAATTTTCCAGTCTAATGCTAAAAAATGAAAGAGATTTTAAGTTGAAAGTCTATCCTTCACTAGGCTTTTCTATCATTATTCCATTCATTTTCTTGTTCACATTTATGGATGGATTCAGTTGGGAATCTTTTAGTCTCATTAGAGAAGGCAAATCTTATTTGAACATTTATTTTAGCTTGTTGATGATGCCAACCGTAATCATTACGCTTAAATACTCAGGAACCCATAAGGGAGCATGGATTTATAAACTTTCACCTTTAAAAAACGTAAAACCCATTTTTAGTGGAACGATGAAAGCTTTTATTGTCAATCTATATTTACCAATCTACTTGCTACTTAGTCTTGTATTTGTCCCTATTTATGGAGTAAGAATCATACCTGACTTAATCCTTGTATTTGTTAGTGCAATCATCTATGCAGTTATTTGCTTTGCAATTATGGAAAAGTCCCTTCCTTTTTCTAAATCATTTGAAACCTATAGTCAGGGAAATGGAGGAATTATTTTTCTATTAATGCTTTTAGCTGGCCTTTTTGCGGGACTGCATCTAATCAGTACGCTAATCCCATATGGGTTTTACATTTATCTCGCCCTAGCCATTCTGATTTTGCCATTACTATGGAGAAAAATCTTCATTGTTTCATGGGATAAGGTGGAGTAAGATAGTCCATAAAAAAACTACCCTCACATCAGGATGAGGGTAGTTTTTAGTTAGTAGATTATTGGTTAGATTTTCTCTTTTTTAGATATATTGAAATGAAGACTAATATACAAATAATAGAGCCTACAATTAGTAATAAAGGTACACTGCGCTTATCATTTTGATCTGCTTTTGCTATTTCAAATGTTTTTGTCGGGGTTTCTTTCAGAAATTCTTCGAAAAAGGCTCTTTTGGCATCATTCGGCTCCTCAATTTTTCCGTCCAAAACTTGAATCATACCGTTTGGTCCACTTACGGGAAGTAGTAATTTACCATTCTCACTTTCTTCTAAAAATAAAAGGAACACACCATCTTTGTCCTGGAATTCCTCTGCCCAACCTTCATCATAATGGTCAATACCCACAGTTAACTGGCTTGAAACATCCCCTTTATACACACTGCTAACCTTAAATTCTCTTCCTTGAAAAACAGACTCACCGCGTTTTGCTTTGCTGGAAAAATCATATTGACCCATCACAATAACTTCCGCACGATCAAGTACCTGCTGTGGTTCTAATTCCGGCCAGCTTGTAGCTGAAACACTGATGATTACTAAAGATAAAAATAAACAGGTTAACAAAACTACTCGAGCTAAAATGCGCATGTGGCACCCCTTTTTATTAAATAGACGTTTATCAGCCCAATTAGTTTCATTTACCTGATTCTAAATAACTTGGCTAAAGAACCACAAGAACCGTCCCTATGGTTCCTATGATTCTAGAAAGACCTTGACGATTTCATTGAACTTTTCATCATGCTCCCAAAACATCATGTGGCCTCCAAGGACCTTTACTTGGGATTCGGGTGTTAATTGGTTTGTATATTTTTCGGCAATCTCAGCCCAGTGCTCTGCGACAATCGTTAAGGTAGGAACAGTTTTACTTGCCTTTTTTGCTTCCTCTCGGTAATCAGAAAACATACCTGAGGCAAATAAATTACCTGCGATGTAATATGGTGTTTTTAATGATTGCTCTACTAGCCAGGTTAGCTCTTCGTTCTCAAGCTCTCTTTGCACCATAACTTGAGTGATATAGCTTGTTATGAACTCCCGCTGTCCTGCTGAATTTCGTAAATAACTATTGTAGATTGCTGCAATATCATCTAGCTTCCCTTCAACCCAATCATCATTGACTGATAAGGATTTAGGTGGCATATCCACAAATATCAAGGATTTAATAGTATCAAAACCATTTTGCTTCACATACTCCCAAGCTGTTAAACAACCAAACGACCAGCCTACAAGAGTTGCATTTTTTACATCTAATGCTTGGAGAACAGATGCTAAATCAGATCCGTGTGTGACATAATCGTTTCCATGTAGAGATATAGTCGATCTTCCATGACTCCTTGGATCAATCACGATCACCCGATTCGTTTTTGAAAAATATTCAATTTGTTTCGAAAAAACCTCAGTAGTGAATGTAAAACCAGGGATGAAAACAATGGGTTCCCCTTCCCCAACATCCTGAACAAATAATTCGACCCCTGAATCGACTTCAATATATTTCCCATCAATCAAACTCATCATAATTCCCCCTTCATATAGCTTTTACACACTATATTCACCTTTTAATCTCTAAATTCCTCCAAAAAAAAAGAGATAAATAGAAAAGCCTCCGTTGATTCCGAAGGCTTTTCTAGTTTTAACCACGTTATTTTACTGTTAGTGCTGCAGTTTTTGAGTATTGCTTTCCAGGATGATGGGCAGGCAATTGGCTTCCTTGGCCAAATAGGCTATCTCTTAATGTGTCACCTTCATATTCTTTTCGCATTAGCCCTCTTTCTTGTAATACCGGCACAATAAGCTCTACGAAATCTTTAAAAGTTCCAGGAGTGATCGCGTAGGCAATGTTAAATCCATCTACTCCAGTCTCTTTCACCCAACTCTCCAAATCATCTGCAACCTGTTCTGGGCTTCCAACAGTTACAGGACCCAATCCTCCAATACCGGTATATTTTTTAATTTCATCGATCGTCCAATTTTTATCAGAATCAATTCTTGTAAAGTTTTCGACGGTTGATTGAATCGCATCATTTTTTACAAATTTTAGATTTTCATGTGGGCCATATTCTGAAAAATCGATTCCAGTCCAGCCTCCAAGAAGAGCCAGTGCTCCTTCATAGCTTACATGTTTTTGATATTCATTGAACTTTTCATATGCTTCTTCTTCAGTTCGCCCAACGATCGGAGTAATACAAGAAAGGATTTTTAATTCCTCTGGTGCCCTGCCAGCTTTTTTAGCCTCTTCACGCAGTTTCTTTACTGAATGTTTAGCCACGTTCTTAGTCGGTGCACCAATGAAGATTAATTCTGCATTTTTACCAGCGAAAGTCCGGCCCTTTGCGGAAGTTCCTGCTTGGTAAAGTACCGGCGTTCTTTGTGGGGACGGCTCACATAAATGTGCACCTGGAACTTTATAATACTTTCCTTCATGGTTGATGTCATGAACCTTACTTGGGTCTGCGAAAATCCGATTTTCTTTGTCTAGTAAAACAGCATCATCCTCCCAGCTACCTTCCCATAATTTATAGCACACTTGTAAATATTCTTCGGCAATGTCATAGCGCTCATCATGTTTAATTTGGTCTTCCAAGCCCATATTAACAGCGGCGCTTTTCAAGTAAGAAGTAACAATATTCCAGCCTACACGCCCCTTTGTAATATGATCCAGTGTAGACATCCTGCGAGCAAATGTATAAGGATGCTCATGTGTGACCGATGCAGTAACCCCGAAGCCTAAATGCTTTGTCACCGCAGACATTAATGGCACGATAAGTGATGGATCATTAACTGGCGTTTGAGCACCTTGACGGATAGCGGCATCTCTAGATCCTTGATACACATCATATGGCCCCAGTACATCTGCTAAGAAAATAGCATCGAATCTCCCCTTTTCTAATAGCTTCGCAAGCTCTATCCAATACTCACTATCTTTATAGCGATGGGATTGATCCTCTGGATGTGTCCACAAGCCAGGAGATTGATGCCCAACACAGTTCATATCAAATGCATTTAAATAAATTCTTTTCTTTGTCATAGTAATTAGCTCCTCTTTAATTAGTTTTTTAAAGCAAAATCTTTTTTCTGATTAACTGCTTCAATAAAGTAATAAAGCTCCTTTTTCAGTCTTTCTAAAACATTCACATCGATAATAGGGTTTACTACTTGTGTTTTATCGATTTGACAATCTTGGAAGTAAACTCCCTGTAAGCTTTGCCCTTTTAATGCAGCCAATAAAGGTTTGAGGCTGAAGTCAATCGCAAGTAGATGTGCTGGGCTTCCGCCTGTCATGATTGGTAAAACGGTTTTTCTTGCTAACACATCTTGGGGAAGCAAATCTATTACAGCTTTCAGAACTCCAGTGTACGCTGCCTTGTAAACCGGGGACCCTACAATCACTCCTTCTGCCCCTTGGATGAGTAACGTTAGATTTTTAAGGGCTGGACTATCAAAATTCAGATTAAATATGTCATCAGAAGGAATATCTCTTACGGATACATGCGTGACGGAAAACCCCTCATGTTTAAGCTTCTTTCCAGCGTATTGTAGAACCAAATCCGTTCTAGAACTTTCGGAAGGACTTCCTGATAAAATTACGATTTCACTCAATTTGATCATCCTTTCTGGTATTCTTGTAAATTTTTAAATCCATTTGTTAAGATCTCAGATGCTTTTTCCTAGAGGTCATTTGGAAACTTTCAACTCCCTTTCATAGAAAAAAGTGAATAAAAAAGGCATCTTTATCCAAAACGTCATGAATGAACGCTTTGAAAATAAAGATGCCTTTAGTCGTCTAATCGGCAAATTATTTAGTGTTTTGAGTAGATATGGGTTTTTGCAATGAAAAACGCTTCTTTTCTGTCGCATCAATTTGAGTGATTTCCCCATTGTGAACGGTAATCACAATAGAACCAAATTCAAGGTTCTCCAAGGTTGACAAAATATGTTTCACCTTTGATTCATCTAGCTTTGCCATTGTAATCCCCCTTTGTTAAAGGTTTGTATCAAATTATTGCCACTGGTTGACCAGTATGGCAATTTGATTATTTTGCCAAAATAAAAACCCTCTTCTAATAAGAAGAGGGCATACACGAATAGTTCAAGTACACTCTTCTTATCTTTCAAGCTTTACGCTTGCTGGAATTGGCACAGTACAATATGTCTGTTGCCGAGGTATCAACGGGCCAGTCCCTCCACCTCTCTGGATAAGAATAAATTGGTAATTAAGTTGTTGTTTGTTGTTATTAAATTACACTCAAAATTACTATCTGTCAATTACTTTATCAAAAAATTTTCAAAAAAGGGAACTTTTAGTCATTTAGTCATAGTGCAGACAAAATAGAACCAGTCAGTCCATATAATCAACTCCTTTGTAAAGATTGTAGTGAAAACTTAATTCAATGATGACAAGCATTGGAGCATAAGATAAAAAACACTTTTAATTGAAGGAGGTTTGTATGATGGATATTTTAGCGAAAATCAACTGTAAATTAAAAGGACATGTTTTTGAAGAAATAAAGAAGAGACCAGATGGATGGGGATATATTGCGACTTGGTTTATATGTGATCGATGTGGACATGAAAAAGTAGTCACGGAACGAGAGGATGACATTTAATTCAAATCATCATCCAACGGATTAGATTACATTACCTCAAAAAATAGAGCCAGACCCCATAAATTTAATACTTATGGGGTCTGGCCAATATACAGGGGACACTGTAACTGTCCCAATGTCCTATTTTCGCTTTCTTTTTTCCCAGTTGTTTTTTAGCTCGGGATTTGCGTGTGGGATGACATATGTTTCGATTACATGGTTTACAGGTTTTTCGTTTACTAGGTTGTATGTAGAAAGTTTTACTTTTTTATTATTTAGGGTTTGAACCATAATATATTTTAACGAAGCCCCACCCCAATAGATATCTTTAATTTCCCTGATTGGAATAGTTTTGTTTCCACCTTTGAATTTCCCATCTTCAACCGTGAATAAAGCCTTACCGCTCAGTAAAGCGGATAAAACCTTTAGTAGTATGCTTCCGCAAAAGAATGTACCGATAATACCAATGATGATTCCAAAAAAGCCTCTCAAAATACTTGTATTAGGTACAATGTAAAAGAGGATAAATAGAGAAGCAACGGTCATTAACCCACTAATAAAAACCATACAACCTGCCCATAGTGGCAGAAAGACCACTTCAACCCTATCATTCGTTATTTTTATATTATTTTCCATGCGTAAGCTCCTTTATTATTCCTCTAGGTACTTCTCTACCAAAGCTTTCGCTACTCTAATACCAGCCTCAGTAAAATAAATAGATTTAGATCGGATACTGCCACGAATAAAATCCTCATCATCTATTAATATTATAATGTTACCCTATCTGGCAAAGCTAGAGTGGATAAGCCCATTTTCGGAACAATCGAACCATTTTACAAGCAAAAGGGTTATTTTTAATTTTTTGAAATTTCTATGTTATTCCACTCAATTTTTCCCTTACAATCTTTTAACAAGGAATCTAATTATTCTTTACAATTACACAATACTGTTGAAATATTGCTAGGGTATCATCTTTATATCTGTCCAATCATTTTGGATTTTGATAGAAAATGAAATGTGGAGGCAATAAGATGAAGAATCATACAAAGCTTAAAATGTTCAGTAAAGTTCTTTTAGCTGGGTTTTTACTAGGTTCAGTAAGCCCAATAACGGGTAATCATGCACATGCAAAAATGGACATTCCGAATCCAGATGGGGTTAACAAAATTGCAGGCTATAGCATGGGTTATTCCAATGAAGATGGCGGCGTTGCTGAAATTGTTAAATATAATTCTGCCAATCAAAAGTTTTACGCTATTAATGGTCAGGGACAAACTATTGATATTGTCAGCCTTAAAGATTTAACCTCTACAGAAACAGTGCAAGAACTACAAAAAGAAAAATCTATTAATATTGCAGACGTCGTGAACTCCGATACTTTTGCATACGGAGACTTAACCAGCATCGATATTAATAGCTCAAAAGATATAATTGTTGCCGCCGTTCAAGATGCGGATTATACAAAGAACGGTAAAATTGTTGTCATGAATCCTGAGGGTGAAATTCAAAAAACGTTTGACGCAGGTGTTCAACCTGACATGGTTAAAATAACATCTAATGGAAAGTACATTTTATCAGCGAACGAAGGGGAACCACGTGAAGGTCTACAGGGGGATGACCCTGAAGGATCGATTACGATTGTTGAAACGACATCTGGAAAAGTTACACACCTTACTTTTGATGATACAAGTGTAATTGATGATGATGTTCATATTCGTAATAATGGTAAAAAAGAAGATGCTAGTAAGGATTTTGAACCTGAATACATTGCTGTTTCAAAAGATGGTAAAAAGGCATATGTATCCCTACAAGAGAATAATGCAATTGCTACAATTGATATCAAAAAAGGCAAAGTGTTATCTGTTAAATCACTTGGTTATAAAGACCACTCCGTGGCAGGAAATGAATTGGATGCAGCAAGAAACGGTGAGATAGACATTGAAAGACTTCCGATTTTAGGAGCTTACATGCCAGACGGGATTGAACATGTAACCATCCGTGGTGTCGATTATCTCATTACGGCTAACGAAGGGGATGCAACAGAGTGGCCTGAGGATGACTCCGATTTTATTAATGTTGCTGATTTTGAAGATGTTAAGGATTCAATTACACTTAACACAAGTTTGTTTAAAGGTATGACAGCAGAGGATGCACAAGCTGCATTCGATAGAATGAAAAGTTCTAAGGATTACAAAAAACTTGAAGTACTAACTGATCGAGGTAATGATGCCATCTATACTTTAGGAGGACGTTCTTTCTCTATTTGGAAGGCTGATACAATGGAACTTGTCTACGACAGTGGTAGTGATTTTGAAACGATTACAGCAGAACGTCTTCCAGAAGTATTTAACTGGTCTAACGACGATGATGAATTAGATAAGCGCAGTGCAAAAAAGGGACCTGAGCCTGAAGATGTGAAAGTTGGCATGATCGGCAATCAAGTATATGCATTTGTAGGACTTGAGAGAATTGGCGGAGTAATGACATATAACATTACCGATCCACAGAATCCACAGTTTGCAGACTATATAAATAGTAGAGATTTTTCGCAATTTCAAGCGATAGCTGGCGATGTATCACCTGAAGGACTTGAATTTATTCCACATAATGAAAGTCCTACTGGAAATCCACTCGTTTTAGTTGGTAACGAAGTAAGCGGGACTGTTTCTGTTAATGAAATCCAAATAAAGCAAGGGAAACTTGGCAAAACACATCCTGTAAAGAATAACAATCACGAAAACAAACTTAAATAACAATTTATCTAGTACGACAATATTAGTAGTCATAAAACCTAAAACACACGTCGCCTATCACTTTGGGAAGAGGGACGTGTGTTTTAATTTCATAAACCTTTATTTACGAGAAAGCTACTTAATTAGCAACCGAATGCTCTTTAGCTTTCTCCTTTTCTTTAAATCTTCCAATCATTGCGCCGCCGACGAATCCTATTATTGCTGGAATTAACCATGCGAACCCATTACTGCTCAATGGAATCATCCCAATTATACGAGATAAAAATGGTATATTTACGGCTGCTGTCATAGCTTCAGCTACGCTAATAATCACCGTTAATAACACGGCACCTTGAAAGCAAGCAGTGTTTGGTAAGTGCCTATGGAAGATCCCAACCAATATGACTACGATACAAATCGGGTAGATTGCCAGATAAAGCGGTGTTGCTATAAATATGATTCGATCTACACCTAATAATGCAATGGTAATGCCAAGGACGCAAACGATGGCCGCGGTTGTTTTATAACTTAGCTTCCCATTTGTTAAACTATCAAAAAATTGAGCAACAGCTGTAGTCAAGCCAATCGCAGTAGTCAAACATGCTAATGCCACCACGATCCCTAATCCGTAAAGCCCACCTTTACCTAATATCGTTTCTACAATCACTAATAATAGTTCAGCCCTATCTATGTTTTGTGGATACATCCCACTACCTGAAGCCCCTAAATATAAAAGCCCGGTATAGATGATAACTAAAAAGGTGAAGGCGATGAGCCCGGCAAATGCGGTCATTTTATTTCTTTCCTTTTCAGACCGATATCCTTTGCCAACAATATGTGAAATAAACACACTTGCAACCATAAAACTTACTAATAAATCTCCTGTTTGATATCCGCCAAGAAAGGCATTAACAAAACTACTTGAAATATCTGTGTCCACTGGTTGTCCAACCGGCGTTATGACTCCATTTATGATGATAGCAATTAAAATGACAACTAATGCAGGTGTTAAATAAGCTCCCAATTTATCGATAACATTGTTCCTGTCATTTACAAAATAATAAGTTAACGCGAAGAAAATGATGACAATAGGTGCTGCCGGAATCGAGGGGAAAACTGCCTGAATACCTAATTCATGGGTAACAGCCCCTGTTCTTGGAATGGCGATAAAGCTTGAAAATAACATAATGCCTAGCAGTATCCATTGTGAAAATTTAGGATGTACTTTTTTAGTCAATTGATCTACGGTACCACCTGCATGAGCGATAATATAAATCGCTATTATAGGGAAAATGACCCCTGAAATAATAAATCCGATGCTGCCGCTAAACCAATCTGCACCCGACTGTAACCCTAAAAATGGTGGAAAAATTAAATTCCCTGC
>NZ_JBALOQ010000007.1:0-147593 GCF_036962705.1 Bacillus sp. JJ1562 | reverse complement strand
AGATACTAGGAGAATGATGTCCCCCGAAGCCCTGGAGGTCCACTGTATACCAGATACTAGGAGAATGATGTCACCCGAATCGCCGTGGAGGTCCACCGAATACCAGATACTAGGAGAATGATGACACCCGAATCGCTTTTGAGGTCCACCTAATACCAGATACTAGGAGATTGATGTCATCCGAATCGCCGTGGATGTCCACCAAATACCAGATGCCAGGAGATTGATGTCCCTCGAATCGCCGTGGATGTCCACCAAATACCAGATACTAGGAGGAAGTTGGCACTCGAACCGCCACCATTTGAAAAAAAAAAAGAGTATTGCTCGCTTATGAGCAATACTCTTTGTAAAATTAGTTTCCAAGTAATCCCTGTACTTTTTCTTTCACTTTTTGACTAACATCCTTAATGTCTTTTTTCGCCTCATCCAAAACGAGCTTCCATTTTGCACTTTCTTCTTTTAATGTTTCTTCAACTTTTTCTGCTTTTTGTTTAATTTCTTCTTTTGTGATTGTTTTTCGATCCTCTTGTCCGGAAAGCTTCGCATTAACGGAGACGACATCAAAGGAATCCACTTCCATCGAAGGGAGCATTTCCTCCATCATTGCCTTAAATATAGGAACGATATAATCTGAGCTGCTTCCTCGAATATAATGGGTTTTGTCTGTTTTGTCATAACCTAACCAAACGGCACCGACGAAATTAGGAGTATATCCTACAAACCATTGATCTTTTGTACCATTAATATCTTTATAAGGTAGCTGTGTTGATCCTGTTTTTCCTGCTAACTCAACATCAGCGATTTTTGTTCCCTTACCTGAACCTGTTTCAACAACGTTTAGAAGCATGGATGTCATATCATTGGCTACTTTTTTAGAAGTAACACGAGTTGTTTTGTGATTATGCTCTGCAATGACATTTCCGGTTGGGCCTACAATTTTTGAAATCAGATGTCCGTCTGGTCGTTTTCCATCATTTGCAAAAACAGAATAGGCTTCCGCAAGTTGTAAAGGTGAAGTGCCTTTATGCATACCGCCAAGTCCGATGCCGAGATACTTATCTTCTTCTGCAAAAGGAATACCAAATCTTCGTAAAGAATCCAGTCCTTTATCCAATCCAATTTGGTCTAACAGCCAAACTGTCGGTGCATTAAGGGAATCCTCTACTGCCTCATACATCTTTACCTCACCTTGGTATGTTTTTGAAAAATTCTCTGGTGTGTAATCGCCATAAGTTTTAAGCTCATCCTTGAGTACTGAAGTTACCTCATAGCCTGCTTCAAGTGCAGGAGTATAAACGGCTAATGGCTTTATCGTTGACCCTGGTTGTGCCTGCAAGTGAGTAGCACGATTAAAGCCACGGAATACATGTTCACCACGGCCTCCGACTAGACCAAGCACACCTCCAGTTTCAGGATGTAACATAACAGCGCCACTTTGCACGAGTACATCTGTACCTTTTGGGAAAAGGTAATCCATCTTATAGACAGCTTCAAGGGAGGATTGAATATGCTGATCCATTTCCGTATAGATTCGGTATCCACGTGTAAGGATTTCCTCTTGTGTTAGACCATATTTATTAATGGCTTCATCAAGAACGGCATCTACATAATAAGGATAGCTTCTTTTAATATAACTTCCGCCACCATCCTCAAGCTGGATTTCGTCATTTTTTGCTTGTGCATATTCATCATCCGTTATCATCTTTAATTCATGCATTTTTAATAAAACTGTATTTCTTCTCTTGATGGCTCTATCGTAATTTCGATAAGGGTCTAATGCAGAAGGAGCTTGGAGAACTCCAGCTAACATTGCTGCCTCACTAATAGATACATTTCCAATATCTTTATTAAAATATTTTTTAGAAGCCTGGCTAATTCCCCATGATCCATTTCCGAAGAATACCTGATTCAAATACATTTGCAAAATTTCATCCTTGGAATAATGCTTTTCAATTTCTAACGCTAAGAAGAGCTCCTCAATTTTCCGTTTATAGGTCTGCTCAGGTGAGAGAAGGGCATTCTTTGTCAGCTGCTGAGTGATCGTACTTCCTCCACCAGTGATTCTTCCAGCAAATAGATTATTAAAAAAGGCACGCATGATCCCTTTAATATCAAAGCCGTTATGGCTATAAAATCGTTCATCTTCAATTGCTATGACTGCATTTTTTACATGGTCGGGTAGGTCTTCAACCATTACACCTTCCGTTCGATTTGTCACAATATTACTTGCTACTGCACCGTCTTTATCATAAATAACAGTCGATTGCCGCAAACCATCCTTTAATGACTGAACGTTTGCTTGAGTTGCCATGAATGCAAAGAAAAGCATGGATACAAGAATAAAGACTAACATAATTAGCAATAAAATTTTCGTAAGATGCTTCTCACGCCAAAATCGTTTAATAGATTCCCAGCCTCGTTTTATATATGGCATTATTTTTTCAAATAAACCTCTCATATTTGTTTCTCCAATCGTAAGGATACTGAACCTCTATTTTATAACAGATCATCGAATATGAAAAATAAAAACAAAAAAATCAAGAAATCATAGTTATTTTCTACTGGAAGACACAAGCATAATGATTAGCAATGTCTAAGTTATTATGAATGTATTATAATTTTTCTCATTCGTTTGCAACTATTGTTTAATATAATAAGTAATAAGGACAGTTATGAAATAAGGGGGTATTGTATATGAAATGTGTAATACTAGATGATTATCAAAATGTTGCACTACAATTGGTGGATTGGTCTTTGATTTCCAATGAAGTAAAAATCACAAGCATTAACAAACATATTTATAATGAAGATGAACTTGTTGAGTCTATTATAGACTATGAAATTATCATTATTATGCGGGAACGTACACCATTTCCAGCCTCACTTTTAAAACGTCTGCCAAATTTAAAACTATTAATCACGTCTGGTATGAGAAATGCATCTATTAACATGAATGTCGCAACAACATTAGGGATTACGGTTTGTGGAACGGCAAGTAGTTCACAGCCACCAACTGAGCTTGCCTGGTCTTTGATTTTGGGTCTGTCGAGAAACATAGTACAAGAGAGCCAAACACTTAGGTCAAATGGACCATGGCAATCAACAATAGGAACAGACTTATATGGAAAAAAACTAGGTTTAATTGGTCTTGGGAAAATTGGTAGCAGAATGGCGCAAATTGGAAAAGCATTTGGGATGGAAATTATTGCATGGAGTCAAAACCTCACAAAAGAGAGAACCGACGAGATTGGTGTAGATAAGGCTGATTTATTGGAAGAATTATTGGAAAAAAGTGATATTGTTTCAATCCATTTAGTACTTAGTGACCGAACAAGAAATTTAATTAGGGAAAAGGAATTACAATTAATGAAAAGAGATGCCTTTCTCATTAATACTTCAAGAGCGGCAATCGTCAATCAGGAGGACCTTGTAGTTGCTTTAAAAAATAACTGGATCGCGGGTGCAGGGCTCGATGTATACGAACAGGAACCGTTGCCAGAAAATCATAGTTTTCGAGAATTACCTAATGTGTTAGCTCTACCACATTTAGGGTATGTGACTAGGGCAAACTATGAAACTTATTTTAGGGAAGCAGTTGAAGATATACAGGCATTTCTTAGAGGGGAACCAATTAGAGTATTAAAGTCGTAATAGGTAAGAGTAGTTATGCATTATACATACCCGCCCATTTATTTAAAAAGCAGAAAAATTAATCTACTTCATAATATTACAATCTATTAATTTAGGAATAATACGTTTTTGTATGCCTATTAATAATTAAACTGAATAAACTGTAGGAGAACGTCTATAAGATGACTCAACAGAGCTTATGGGTGAACCAGAATCCGGGGAATCAAACAAACCACAACAAACTATTTAATAACGAATTATAAGGGAGGCTAAATAATGGAAAAACAAAAATTGTTTATTAACGGAAATTGGGAGGAAGGCATCGAGTACGAGGAATTACGCTCACCGTATAATCAAGATATCATTGGGATGATTCCATTAGCCACTAAAGAGCAAGTAGAAAACGCAATTGTGAGTGCACAACAAGCCTCAAAACCAATGCGAAATTTAACATCATTCGAGCGTGCAGAAATTCTTGAAAAAGTATCCAACCTGTTCACAGAAAGATTAGAAGAATGTGCCCTCATAATAGCATCTGAAAATGCCAAACCATTAAAAGCTGCAAGAGCAGAAATCATCAGAACGGCGGAAACCTATAAATTTGCAGCAGAGGAAGCAAAACGACTTCACGGGGAAACCGTACCACTCGATGCTGCAAAAAGTGGAAAAGGTCGATTTGGTTACACAAAAAGAGAACCACTTGGTGTTATCGCAGCTATCACCCCCTTTAACTTTCCCTTTAACCTAGTAGCGCATAAGCTTGGTCCAGCTTTTGCTGCAGGAAACACAGTTGTTTTAAAGCCAGCATCACAAACACCACTGAGCGCTATTATGACTGCAAAATTATTTGAAGAAGCTGGACTACCAAAAGGAGCACTTAATGTTGTAACAGGTAAAGGTAGTATCGTAGGGGACATTCTTGTTCAGGATCATCGTGTGAAAATGATTACTTTCACAGGTAGTGTACCGGTCGGAACGCGGATTAAAGAAAAAGCGGGACTTAAGCGAGTGACATTAGAATTAGGCTCAAATGCAGCTGTTATCATTGACAGTACAGATGATTTAGAGACGACAGCTGCAAGATGCGCGGAAGGAGCATTCAATTTTGCAGGGCAGGTTTGTATATCAGTTCAGCGTATTTATGTAAATGAATATTTATTTGAAGAATTTATTGAAAAAATGAAGCACTTCACAAGTAAATTAATTCTTGGTAATCCTAAATCAGAAGATACAGACGTGTCAGCCCTTATCCATTCACACGAAATGGTTCGAATTGAAAATTGGGTAAAAGAAGCTGAGGAAGCTGGAGCAAAAGTTGTCCTTGGTGGAAAGCGTGTAGGAGCAGTTTTCCAGCCGACTATTTTAGAGAATACCGCTGAAAATCTGGCTATTTCTTGTAATGAAGCATTTGGTCCAGTTGTTTCCGTTAATTCCTATAAATCATGGGATGAGGCTATCAAGCTAGTCAATGACTCAGAATATGGATTACAGGCAGGAGTTTACACAACAAATATTCAAAAAGCATTTGAAGCTGCCGACCGTTTGGAGGTTGGTGGAGTCATCATTAATGATATTCCAACCTTTAGAGTAGATAATATGCCATATGGCGGTGTTAAAAATAGCGGCGTTGGAAAAGAAGGAATTAAATATTCTACTGAGGAAATGACAGAGTTAAAATTTGTATCATTTAAACTTTAAATAAACAAAGCCTGCAGCTAACACTGTAGGCTTTTACATTCTAAGAAGCTAGTTTATTTTTCTTTTTAGGCTTAATGGCAAACAAACCGCCAAGTAAAAACGTACCACTAATAAAAAATACGGAAAAAATTCCAGTCCAAGAACCAACTAAACCAAAGAAGACTGGGGCAATTAACTGAGACAAGCGATTAGAAGCAAGACGTAAGCCGAGGACCTCACCTGTTCTTGATATTGGTGACGCATTATAGGTAGTTGTCATCGAAAGCGGTTGACCACATCCGAGACCAAGTCCCATAATGGCACTTAGGGCACCTAATAAAATCACATTTCCAGTAAAAGGAACTAACAAAAACGAAATTCCAGCCATAAAAACAGAAGCAATTAATACGCAGTCCCTTCCATGCTTTTCTGTAAGTGCAGGTAACAAAAATCGAACAATAATAATAGCAAAGCCTTGAATTGCAATAATCCAACCAATCATTGATGTAGTAATACCATACTGCTTTGCAAATAGGGGAAAATAAGCGATGAAAATATCCCTTGAATAAAGAACAAGAGCACTGGCTATTAATGCTTTTCGTAAAATAGGTATTTTTAATAAGCTAACAGATGAATTAAGACTAATTTTTTTAACTTCTCCATTTCTCTTAATAACTGGAATGAATAACGACATTATCATTGGAACGATAATGATAAACATGGAGGCAAAGAAAACGGATGAATATGAAATATGTTCTCCCATGTAGCCCGCAACTACAGGTCCAATCATAGAGCCAAAAGCTACAACCATTCCAAAATAACTATAATAACGATCACGGTTATTTTCATTTGAGATGTTTCCTAAAAGATTTTGAAGAGATACATTTATAAAAATAGTTGAGACACCTACGATTAACTGAGAAATATACAATGAAATTAGAGACGGGAAGTAAAATGGAATCGCCATACCGGCCGCAATTCCTAATAGTCCGACTATAACTGGCAATCTATCACCAATCTTATCCGCAATCCTCCCAGCATGAATCGCAAATATTAATGGAAAAAATGCATAAACAGCAGTCAACATACCAATATCAAAAGTTGAGGCCCCCATATCTGTAGCATACAAAGAGATAATTGCTCTAGTCATATTCATTACGGTTTGAAAAAATAAAACGATTAAAAAAATAACATTAACAACCATCAAGATTACCCTCTCACTCTATAAATTTAAAATCATGTTGAATTAAGGAGATATTAGGTTAAAATGTTATCGATATATGTTTTTACTAATGTGGAATTCCCTAAAGTTTTATTTGCACGGCGGATGTCCTTTTCTAATTTTTCCTTTGACTTTTGAACTACATCTTTTTCAATGTTTTTTGGAATTACCACGACACCATCAGCATCACCGACAATAATATCACCAGGATGAATTGAAGCACCTCCACAGGAAATTGGCACATTTAATTGACCTTCTCCAAATTTACCTGAAGCTGCGACTGTTGTACCTTTACAAAATACAGGGAAGTTTAGTTTTTTAATACCATTAATGTCACGTATTACACCATCGACAACTATTCCACCAAGTCCCAGTGTTTTAGCCATCCCAACTACAAAATCACCTGCAATGGCTCGGTGAGTATCCCCTTTAGCATCCACGACTAAAACATCACCAGGCTTCGCTTCTTTAATGCCTTTCAGTACCATATAATTATCGCCAACAGGCATTTTAACCGTAAAAGCCCTACCTACTAAGTGATAGTTGTCATTTAGTGGCTTAATCGATGAATGTATATTACCCAGTTCGTTCATTGCATCAGAGATACAAGTAGTTGGTAAATATTGAAATTCAGTTAATATTTCCTCCATTTTTTAACACCCCATATTTAAAGTTCGATTCCTTATTATCAGAACCTTAATTATATTTTGAAAACCTTTTAAAAAAATATAGTATAGTAATACATATAAGTAAAATACTGTATTTTGATAGTTAGCCATAATCAAAATGAATATCTAATAAGGGGAATGCTATGAGAAGTCAGGATTGGGAAATCTTAAAGGTTTTATTTGAAAATAAAAATATCACAAAAACCGCTCAAAGCTTATATCTTTCTCAGCCAGCACTTACAAACCGAATACAACAAATTGAAAAGGAATTTGGTACGAAAATTATTAACAGAGGAAGAAGAGGAGTCCATTTTACGCCACAAGGGGAATATTTAGCAAAGTGTGCAGAACAGATGGTTCGAAAGTTACAAGAAATTAAAGAAAATTTATCCAATATGGACAATAACGTAGTAGGGACAATTAAGTTTGGTGTTTCTAGTTATTTTACAAAATATAAGCTTCCCAAGCTATTACGGCTTTTTAAAAATCAGTACCCTAATGTTGAGTTTCAGGTTACAACTGGATGGAGTAGAGATATGTTTAATGCCTTATATAATAAAGATGTGCACATTGCATTTGTGCGCGGAGATTATCATTGGCAAGGGCAGAAACAGCTTTTATTTGAGGAACAGCTGTGTATTGCCTCAAAAACTGAAGTGAATGTGGAAGAACTTCCGAATTTACCAAGAATCGATTACAAAACAGATAATCTACTAAAATCACTTGTTGATAATTGGTGGTCAGAGAATTACTCAAAACCACCATTGATAACGATGGAGGTGGATCAAGTTGATACCTGTAAGGAAATGGTAGCGAATGGATTAGGATATGCGATTATGCCAGGAATGATATTAAATGGGCTGGAAGGAATACATAAAATTAATTTGAATGATCAAGATGGTATGCCACTACTACGAAAAACTTGGATGTTTTACCATGATGAGGCACTCGAATTAAATGTTATCCAAGCATTTGTTGCATTTATTAAAAGCTTAAATATTGAAGAGACTCTTTGAAGTATAGGTGAGAATAACTTTATTGCGCATTTGCGTAATAAAGTTATTCTTTTTTTGTTTTTAGATATTGAGAAATACTATGGCTGACCATAATTTATTCGTATTTTAGTTATATCTAAATTCAGACTATTATGTAAGTATTAGATGTTGAATCAAAATCTTATTAAAGTTAACTAAGGGAGTTGATTATCATTTCACAGTTTTCAATACCTTGTGTGGTTTACCGTGGTGGCACAAGTAGAGGAATTTTTTTTAATAAGAAGGACTTACCAAAGGATATAGATGCGAAAAAGAACATTTTTATGGCAGGAATTGATGCATACAATCCATCCCAGGTTAATGGTTTAGGAAGTGGAACGTCACATACTAGTAAGGTATGCGTTATTGGGAAATCAATAGGATCTGCAGATATAGATTACACTTTTTACCAAATTGGGATAGGAGAAGAGCTTGTTGATGACAAGGGTACATGTGGAAATCTAATGGCAGCAGTGGGGGCATATGCAGTTGATGAGGGATTGGTCAGTGTCGATAGTTCTCAAAAGTCCGTTAAGGTAACTGTATGTAATACAAATATTAATAAAATGCTTACCATTCATGTTCCCGTAGCAGGGGGGAAAGCGAAAGTAAATGGTGATTTCTCCGTCCCTGGATTGAAACTGCCTGGAGCAAAATTTTCAGTGAATATTCTTGAGCCTGGTGGGGGGAAAACAGGTTCTACATTACCTAGCGGCGCTAGTTTTTTGCTTCAAACTGGAGAAAAATCCTATAACGTTTCGTTCGTTGATGTAGTTAACCCATTTGTATTTGTGTTAGCTTCTGAACTAGGAATTAAAGGAACAGAAAAGAATGATGTATTATCTCAGAATCATGAATTATTAAAGGAAATCGAAAATATTCGATTACATGCTGCCGTAGCTGCAGGAATGTCCCCCTCACTTGAGGCGGCAAAGGAAACACCATCTGTTCCGAAAATAGCAATCATCGAAGAATCACAGGATTATGTAACAAGTTCTGGTACTGTTGTGAAAGCTGAAGAAGTGGACATTGTAGCAAAGATGCTTTCAATGGGGAAATTTCACCGCACATTTGCTGGAAGTGGCCTTTATTGTATCGCGGCAGCGGCTTTACTTCCAAATACAATTGTTAATCAATATGCAAGGAAGAAAGAGATAAAAGAAGAAATGATTCGAGTCGGACATCCCGATGGAATTGCCGAGGTTAAAGTAGGATTAACTGAAGATAAAACAGATGTTGCATATGTTGGATTAGAACGTACAGCTAGAAGGATTATTAAAGGCGATTTATTTATTCCTGAATTCAAGTAAATTAAAGGGGAGAGAAAATGTGTAAGGACTTTGATGTTACGGAAATACAGTCAACGTTTCAGTTAATTGGGAAAGATTATAAATTTTATAAGTTGGAAGCTTTAGAGAAAATGGGAATAGGTGTTATTTCACGGTTACCCTTTACAATTAAGATTTTACTAGAATCTGTATTGAGACAATTTGACGGAAAGATAGTAAAAAGGGAGCATATAGAATTACTTGCGAAATGGGAAAAGAGTAGAGGTAAAGGGAATGAGACAATCCCGTTTTTACCAACACGGATTGTCCTACAGGATTTTACAGGTGTACCAGTGGTAGTTGATCTTGCATCTCTTAGACAGGCAATCGTTGATAGGGGTGGAAATCCTGAACAAATTAATCCTAAGATTCCCGTTGATCTAGTTATCGACCATGCAGAACAAGTAGATAAATTTGGTTCACATGATGCTTTAGCTTATAATGTTGACCGCGGTTTTGAGCTAAATTATGAAAGATATAAATTTTTTAAATGGGGTACCCAATCATTTTCAAAATTCCGAGCTATTCCACCTTCAACAGCGATCATTCACCAGGCGAACCTTGAGTATTTAGCATCTGTCGTTCAATCAGAAAGAGAGGTTGATGGACGATATATCGCTTACCCGGATACTTGTTTTGGAACAGATTCTCATACTCCAATGGTAAATGGAATTGGTGTTTTGGGGTGGGGTGTTGGTGGTATTGAAGCAGAAGCGGCAATGCTTGGTCAGCCGTCTTTTATTCCAATTCCTGAAGTAATTGGGGTGCGTCTGAAGGGAAAACTACCTTCTGTGACTACAGCTACCGATTTAGCACTCTATTTAACCAATCTTTTACGAAAGAGAAAAGTAGTTGGTAAATTTGTAGAATTTTTTGGTGAAGGAGTTTCAAGTCTGTCAGTAGCAGATCGTGCAACTGTTTCGAATATGTCACCAGAGAATGGCGCCACCGTCACGATATTTCCAATCGATAAAGAAACATTACACTATTTAAAATTAACTGGAAGAACTGAAGAACAAGTACAACTTGTGGAGATGTATTGTATGGAAAATGGACTATTCTACTCCCCTGATGAAATTGAGCCAGTTTATACAGACGTAATTGAGCTCAATCTGTCAGAGGTAGAGACTTATGTATCCGGTCCCAAGCGACCACAAGATTTAAATCGGCTATCAGAGATAAAACCAGCTTTTCGAAATGCATTAACTCATGAACGTGGGAATCATGGCTATGGTCTTGATTTTGATGAGGCAGATAAAAGGGCTGTCATCAAGCATATAAATGGTCAAGAATCCGAAATCAAAACAGGCGATATTGTACTAGCAGCCATTACAAGTTGTACAAATACATCGAATCCAAGTGTAATGATCGCAGCGGGACTATTAGCAAAAAAAGCAGTAGAAAAAGGACTTCAAGTACCGCCATACGTAAAAACGAGTTTATCCCCAGGTTCAAGGGTAGTAGCAGAATATTTACGAAAAGCTCATTTACTTGAACCATTAGAAAAGCTTGGATTTTATTTGGTTGGTTTTGGATGTACAACCTGTGTTGGAAATTCAGGTCCACTTCCGGAAGAGGTTGAAAAAGCAATTAAGGATTATAATTTGATAGTATCTGGGGTTTTGTCTGGGAACAGAAACTTTGAGGGACGTATCCATCCACTTATTAAAGCAAATTATCTGGCTTCCCCGCCATTAGTGGTGGCATACGCTCTTGCTGGTACAATCGATATTAATCTTAGGACGGATACAATAGGTAAGGATGTCTTAGGAAAAGACATATATCTAGACGATATTTGGCCATCAGATAGCGAGATACAGAAGATTATCACAAAAGAACTTACACCGCAATTGTTTAGAGAAAATAATGAGTTCATTTTCACTGGAAATGAATCATGGAATAGTCTAAAAACAGATGAAGGCTTACTTTACAACTGGGAAGGACAGTCTACTTATCTTCAAAATCCACCTTATTTTTCAGATGTGAAATCGGGGCAAAGCGATATTGTTCCATTAAATGGTCTACGAGTCTTGGCTAAGTTAGGTGATTCAATTACGACGGATCATATTTCGCCGGCTGGAGGTACAATCCCAATCAATAGTGTTGCTGGAAGGTATTTAAAGGATAAGGGTGTGGATCCTAAGGAATTTAGCTCGTATGGAGCACGAAGAGGGAACCATGAAGTAATGATACGTGGTGGCTTTTCAAATATTCGTCTTAAAAATCAAGTCGCACCTGGGACTGAGGGTGGTTACACAACGTATTTTCCAACTGGAGAAGTAATGCCTATTTATGACGCTGCAATGCAATATCAACATAGTCAAACGGGATTGCTTATAATTGCTGGGGTCGACTATGGGATGGGGAGCTCACGAGATTGGGCTGCTAAAGCTACCAAGCTATTAGGAGTTCAGGCTGTTTTATCAGAAAGCTACGAGCGTATTCACCGTAGTAATTTAGCACTTATGGGTGTCCTCCCGCTTCAATTTCAAGAAGGACAAAACGCGGACACTTTGGGATTAACGAGTAGAGAGATATACAATATAGACATTCGTGATCATTTACAGCCAGGACAATTGATTACGATTAAAGCAATTGCTGATTTAGGTGAAACAAAGGAGTTTCAAGTAATTGCTCGTTTTGAAAGTGAAATAGAGATTGAGTACTACCGTCATGGTGGTGTCCTTCAAATGGTACTTCATAAAGAGGTTCATAATAAAACAGAAGTATAAATCGATACCCTTTTCTTCGGAAGAGGGTTTTTTTATCTCAAAATAGTTAACTAATGTTCTTGATTAATTCTGACTATTCAGCATAAAATGAGAATAAAGACTCTATCTAAAGTAGAAGGGGATGTGCTCATCTTGAGAGTCACATTACAAACGAAACTTCTAGTACTGATTATATCATTGCTATTATTTGTCATTGTTTTTTTAACAGTAATCTTTTCTTATTTTGAGTCAAAACAAACGGAGCAAAATATGGGCCAACTTGCTCTACAGGTCGCCACAACGGTTTCATTTATGCCGGATATTCAAGAAGCCTTTGAATTGGCAGACCCCGCAGAAGTCATTCAACCTATTGTTGAACAAATACGAGAAGAAGTAGGGGCGGAATTTATCATCGTAGGAAATAAGGATAGTGTTCGTTATTCGCACCCGCAGGAATGGAAAATAGGAAAAAAGATGGTTGGCGGCGATAATGATCAAGCTTTAATAGATGGTGAGTATTATACATCTAAGGCTATAGGCTCTTTAGGTCCGTCTTTACGTGGGAAAGCACCAATTTTTGATACAGAAGGGAATGTCATCGGAATTGTATCTGTTGGTTTCATGCAAGAGGATATACGCGCAGTAATTTCAAATAGATTAATTAAATATAGCCTGATTGCCTTTTTCGTATTGATACTTGGAATTGGTGGTGGGATTCTCCTAGCAAAAAATATCCGTAAAGATATTCTAGGGCTTGAACCACACCAAATTGCTTCTTTGTATAGAGAGCGAAATGCCATTTTATATTCGATAAAAGAAGGGATAATAGCTGTAGATGAGTATGGTAAAATAACCTTAATGAACAATACCGCACAAAATATTCTTGGAATTACAGAGGGTACTATAAATCAGCCAATAGAAGAAGTGATTCCAAATACTGAAATGTATCGGGTTCTGAAGTCAGGTTTGCTTGAAAGTGATCGAGAAATGATTCTAAAGGATCGAGTTGTCATTGTAAATAGGACACCGATCATCGAGAAAGATAGGATTGTAGGAGTAGTTGCAAGTTTTAGAGATAAAACAGAAATTACAAAAATGGTTAATACCCTTTCGGAGGTTCGAAAGTATTCTGAGGATTTGCGAGCACAGACGCATGAATTCACAAATAAGTTATACGCTTTATCGGGTTTACTCCAGTTAGGTGAATATCAAGAGGCAATCGATTTCATTCAAATGGAATCATCAAATCACCAAGTTCAAAGTAGAATTCTTTTCGAACAGATACTTGATCATAAAGTTCAAGCTATAATGCTTGGTAAAATTGGAAAAGCTTCGGAGCATAAAATAATTTTTACAATCGATCCTAATAGTTTTTTAAAACCGCTTCCAAAACATGTTGACTTATCGAAGTTAATTACGATTTTAGGAAATATAATTGATAACGCATTTGAAGAAGTAATGAAAAACAACGGTAAAAAAGAAGTTACTTTTTTCACAACGGATATCGGCAATGATATTGTTTTTGAAGTAGCAGATACAGGAAATGGCATCGATTTTGAAAAACAATCTGATATCTTCTCAATTGGCTTTTCAACTAAACACGGTAAAAATAGGGGATTCGGTTTAGCTAGTGTAAAGCAGGCCGTTACTGAATTAAAGGGAACAATTGAAATAAACAATGTGAGTGGTGGAGGAGCCGTTTTTTCAATCTTTATTCCTAAGGAAATGAAGAATGTAAGTTAAGGGGGTACAATATGATTCGAGTTGCGATTGCAGAAGATGATTTCAGAGTTGCATCAATCCATGAAAGGTTTCTAATGAAAATTGAAGGCGTTAAAGTGGTAGGGAAAACATTGACAGGGCAAGAAACTCTTAAGCTATTAGAGAAAGAAAAAGTGGAATTATTGCTTCTCGACATTTATATGCAGGATCAACTTGGAACTGATTTGCTACCGATTATAAGAAGTGACTTTCCACATATAGATGTCATTATGATTACGGCGGCCACTGAAAAAGAATTGGTTGAACGTTCGTTAAGAAATGGGGTCATCGATTACATCATAAAACCAGTTACGCTTGATCGATTTATTTCAACACTTGAAAATTATAAAAGGCGAAAACAGTTATTGGATGCTGAATCAGAAGTGAATCAACATGTAATAGACTCAATTTTCGGGAACTCACAACCACCTGTTAAACAAAATGAAGGTATGCCAAAAGGGATTGACCCTTTAACTTTACAAAAGGTGATTGATATCATGAAAACGGTTACGAATGGTATTTCTGCAGAAGAAATGGGAGAAAGAATGGGTGCTTCCAGAACAACTGCTAGACGATATTTAGAATATATCATTTCAACGGGTAAGGCTACAGCAGAACTCGAATATGGAATCGTAGGCAGACCAGAAAGAAAGTATCGGATTCTTTTGTAAGTACTACATAGGTAATTAGATAAAATTATAATTAAGAACTTAGAGAACATTCTCTAGGTTCTTTTTTTGGGGCAATTGTGAAGTTATTGTGAACAAAATGAACTTAATGTTCAAAAAACACATTAAATTCATTAAATTGAAAACGGTTACACAATAAAAAATGTCAGATATTATTTCTTTATTAAAGGAACTGCATAACCTTTAATAGTTTTTAAAAATAAGAGGGGGATTTTATGAAAAAAGTACTTTCTATTCTTTCGATCCTTTTAGTGTTATTTGTAGTGGCTTGTTCAAACAACTCAACTTCAAATAACTCAGGGGAAAAAGGAAACGATTCAGAAAAATCAGGTGACAACGAATCAGCGAAAAGTTGGGCACCAGAAAAAGCCATCGAAATTGTGGCTCCAGCTGGAGCAGGTGGCGGTTGGGATACAACTGCACGTATGGCTGCAAAAGTTTTTGAAGATGAAAAGATTATCGATCAAGGACTAGGGGTAGTTAATAAGCCTGGAGGTGGAGGCGCAGTTGCTTGGGCATACATCCATTCATTAAAGGATAGCCCATATAACTTATTTGTAACTTCACCGCCAATGTTATTAGTTCCACTAAATGGTCAATCTGAATTTGATTTTGAAGATTTTACTCCTATTGCAAACGTAATTGCTGACTATGCTGCAATTGCTGTTCGTGCAGATGCGAAGTGGAATAATCTTAATGAATTATTTGAAGATATGAAGAAAGATCCAGCAAGCGTTTCAGTAGTTGGTGCTTCCTCACCTGGAAGTATGGACCACATTCAATTTATTAAGGTTGCTAAGGCTGCTGGTGTAGATATTACAAAAATTAAATATGTATCAGACCAGGATGGCGGAGCGTTAACTCAGCTTTTAAATGGAAGTGTACAAGTTTTCTCTACAGGGGTTGCTGAAACTGTTGAACAGGTTAGAGCAGGGAAAATTAAGGTACTAGGTGTTACTTCTGAAGAACGTTTAGAAGGTGATGTATTAAAAGACTTCCCAACTGTCTTAGAACAGGATATTGACGCAACATTTGTAAACTGGAGAGGTTTCTTCGGAACACCTGATATGGATCCAGCTGCAGTTAAGTATTACGAAGAGAAATTTAAAGAATTAAGTGAATCAGATGCATGGGCAGACATTCGTAAGCAATATGGATGGGCTCCAATGTATATGAATCATGAAGAATACAAGAAATTCCTAGCTGAAGAAAGAGATTCCATGAAAGCGCTTCTTGATGAACTTGGATTAGGAAAGTAATATTTGTCAAGATAGGAGCCGATGAAAAAAATCATTGGCTCCTTTTAAAAAAGGTGGTGCACATATGTTAAATACCGTTAATAAAAAAATATCACTTGTTCTAACTTTAGTATCAATAGGATATTTAGTGTTAGCTTTTAGTTTACCTGCTTATCCTTATGTTCCAGTTGATTCAGATGCAGTACCTATTACATTAGGTTTTATATTATTATTCCTAGCGATTTTACTATATTTTCAAAAAGATAATCATACACAAGATAAGACAAAAATTCCAAATAGTGAAAAGAAAGTAATCCTCACGGTCCTTGGGTTTGTACTACTATTTATTATTCTTCTTGAATTTTTAGGGTTCATATTGACAACGGCAATCTTTATTTTTGGAAACTCATGGTTTTTGGGATATAAAAAGTGGAAAAGTAACTTAATCGTTTCTCTAGCTATCCCTCTAGCAATCTACTTTTTGTTTAGCAAATTCTTACAAATCGCACTACCACAAGGTATATTGCCTTTCTAGAAAGGGGGAAGCACAATGGACATTTTTGATGGAATAATTACTGGTTTTAAAGTTGCGTTAAGTTTACAAGGATTGACATTTGTATTCTTAGGAGCGGTAATTGGGACATTAATTGGAATGATCCCGGGATTAGGTCCGATAACGGCGATTGCAGTTATGATACCAATTACATACGGTATGGATCCTGCTATGGCGTTATTGTTAATGGCAGGGGTATATTACGGGGCGGCTTATGGGGGTGCTGCATCTTCAATCCTTCTAAATGCACCTGGTGAATCAATGTCTGTACCAACAACCTTTGATGGATATCCTCTAGCGAAACAAGGGAAGGCAGGTAAAGCATTAGCTATCGCCGCGATCGCTTCGTTTGTTGGAGGAACAATAAGTGTTGTTTTATTAACACTTTTTGCTCCGATACTTGCAAATGTAGCAATCTCATTTGGTCCTGCAGAATACTTTGCATTAATGCTCATGGGACTCATGACGGTGTCAAGCTTTGCAGAAGGCTCAACGGTAAAAGCGTTAATTTCCGCAACTCTTGGATTTATTGTGGCAACAATCGGAATTGATGGTCAAACGGGTACAACACGATTTACATTTGGCAATGTAAATTTACTAGAAGGAATTGATTTTTTAGTCATTGCTTTAGGGTTATTTGCTTTAGCAGAAGTTAGTTCCCTTATTTTTGAACGTAAAGAAAGTGGTAATTTTTCAAATAAACTTGGAAGTCTTAAGTTGTCGAAGGAGGAATATAAAGAATTAGCTGTACCAATGGGAAGACAGTCATTAATGGGCTTTCTAATCGGGGTTTTACCTGGAGCGGGAGGAACGATTGCTTCCTTCTTAGGATATATTTCTGAAAAGAAGCTTTCTAAAAAGCCTCATGAGTTTGGTAAGGGATCAATTGTTGGATTAGCAGCTCCTGAAGCCGCGAATAATGGTGCCTCAAGCGGTGCCTTCGTACCCCTACTTAGTTTAGGGATACCTGGATCTGGGACAACAGCAGTAATGCTAGGGGCGTTAATCGTTCTAGGCGTGCAACCTGGCCCACTTTTAATGAATGATCACCCAGATGTGTTCTGGGGTGTGATCGCGAGTATGTATATCGGGAATGTGATTCTTTTAATACTGAATCTACCTTTAATCCCATATATCTCTAAAATATTGAAAATTCCACGTCCAATGCTTATTTCGTTGGTAGTGATCTTTTGTATAATCGGTGTTTATGGAATCAGCTTTAGAACATTTGATTTATTCTTATTGGTAGCTTTTGGACTTCTAGGTTATTTTATGGCGTATTTTAGATTCCCTGCTGCACCAATGTTATTAGCATTTATTCTAGGTGGCATGATGGAACAATCGCTACGACAGGCTTTAACAATTTCAGATGGAAGTTTACTCATTTTTGTTCAAAAACCAATTTCAAGTGCGCTTTTACTTATCGCGCTACTTTCATTTATTGTTCCAATTTTCCGTAGTAGAAAAAAGAAAAACAATATAGACACATCAATTGACGCATAAACGAATGAAAGGTAGGAATATAGAATGCAAGATATTAAAACAAATCCAAATCTAAAGACAGACGAAATTATTGAAAAGATTGCTGATTACGTGTTAAATCAGCCTATCGAAAGTGAACTAGCAATTGAAACTGCGAAGTATGTGCTGATGGATACCCTTGGTTGTGGCTTTTTAGCTCTAAGATATCCAGAGTGTACTAAGCATCTAGGTCCAATCGTACCGGGTACTGTTGTTCCAAACGGTAGTAGAGTACCTGGCACTCAATTCGAGTTAGATCCAGTCCATGCTGCTTTTAATATTGGCTGTGCAATTCGTTGGCTGGATTACAATGACACTTGGTTAGCTGCTGAATGGGGACATCCATCAGATAACTTAGGTGGAATTCTAGCTGTGGCAGATTATCTTAGCCGAAAACAGATTTCTGAGGGAAAAGAACCACTTAAGATGGAAACAGTTCTCGAAGCTATTGTAAAGGCACACGAAATTCAAGGTGTCCTTGCTTTAACAAACAGTTTAAATCGTAAGGGCTTAGACCATGTTCTGTTTGTGAAAATTGCCTCTACCGCTGTTGTTACGGCAATGCTTGGAGGAACTAAGGAAGAAGTCATGAATGCATTATCAAATGCATGGATTGATAATTCAAGCTTACGAACATATCGTCATTTCCCTAATACAGGCTCTCGTAAATCATGGGCTGCAGGTGATGCAACAAGCCGTGCTGTTCGCCTTGCTTTAATGGCTGTAAATGGGGAAATGGGATATAAAACAGCGCTTTCTGCACCAAACTGGGGATTCCAGGATGTTCTATTTGGAGGAGAAGAAATTACATTAGAAAGACCATTAAATTCTTATGTAATTGAAAATATTCTATTTAAGATCTCATATCCGGCTGAATTCCATGGTCAAACTGCTGCAGAATGTGCAGTTGAATTACACCCACAAATTATTAATCGATTAAATGACATTGATAAAATTGTAATTACGACACATGAATCAGCCATTCGTATTATTGATAAAACAGGTCCTTTGCATAATCCGGCAGACCGAGATCATTGTCTCCAATATATTGCCGCGATTGGTTTATTATATGGAACAATAAATGCTGATCACTACGAGGATGAAACAGCAAGAGATTCAAGAGTTGACACTTTACGCGATAAAATGGAAGTAGTTGAAAACAAACAATATAGTGAAGATTACTTAGATCCAAATAAGAGGTCAATAGCGAATGCAGTTCAAATTTTCTTTAAGGATGGAACAGCTACAGCAAATATTGAAAGAGAATATCCGCTTGGGCACCGTTTCAGACGTGATGAAGGGATTCCATTATTAGAAAGAAAGTTTGTAGATAATTTAGAAACACGTTTCCCACAAAAGCAAGCTAGTGAAATCTATGAATTATGTGGAGACCTAGAAAAACTATCTAAGATAAACGTTAATGATTTTATGTCAAAGCTAGTTATCTAAGAGAGACTAAAGTTCAAAATGAGGTGAATGAAATGGCTTGGATTGTTGACAAAGAACGAAGTCAAGAAGAACTAGCTTCGGCTTTTCGTAAACAAATGGAAGAACCCACGATTATGCAAATTCCAGGTGCACATGATGGAATAAGTGCTCTTCTTGCAAAAAAGTGCGGATTTGAAGCTTTGTATTTGTCAGGAGCAGCATATACCGCGAGTAGGGGACTTCCTGACTTGGGGATTGTAACTTCTGAGGAAATTGCTTCTCGTGCAAAGGATTTAATTCGTGCATCAAACCTACCACTTTTAGTCGATATAGATACAGGCTTTGGTGGAGTTCTTAATGCTGCCAGAACAGCGCGAGAAATGGTTGAAGCAAAGGTAGCAGCGGTACAAATTGAAGACCAAGACTTACCGAAAAAATGTGGCCACCTTAATGGGAAAAAGCTTGTTAGTCCTGAAGACATGGCCCAAAAAATAAGAATTATTAAAGAAGTGGCTCCATCCTTAATCGTAATTGCTAGAACAGATGCTGTTGCTGTTGAGGGAATTGATCGAGCGATCGAGAGAGCAAATCTTTATATAGAAGCTGGAGCTGACGCGATTTTTCCAGAAGCATTAACTTCAGAGAAAGAGTTTCATAAAGTGAAAAGTATGGTGAAAGCACCATTACTAGCCAATATGACAGAGTTTGGGAAAACACCTTATTATCGTGCAAATGAGTTTGAAATGTTTGGTTACAGCATGGTGATTTATCCAGTCACCTCACTACGAGTAGCAGCGAAGGCTGTCGAGGATGTTTATAACGAAATTAAAAACACAGGCACTCAGAAGGAATTCCTAGATAGAATGCAAACAAGAAAAGACTTATATGAAACAATTAGTTATTACGATTTCGAAAAATTAGATACAGAGATCGCTAGAACTTTATTGTCAGATAAGTAATATTATGGAAAAGGCCTCTCAAATGGAGAGGCTTTAATTTTTTTATGATAACTAACTTGTTATATAATATTATATTAAAAACATCGCTACAATCGTTGTTACTACCAACCCAATTGTTACTGGCAATAAGTTTTTCCTAGCAAGTTCAAATGGGTCAACTCCACATATTGCAGCTGCAGGAATTAGTGCCCATGGGACTAAGGTTCCTCCTCCAACCCAAATTGCTGCGATTTGGCCAAGTGCGGTTAAGGTTGCTGCACCAGCACCGAGGGCCGATGAGAACAATGCAGCTAGTGATCCAGCTAACGAAATTCCTGAAAATCCTGATCCGTCTAATCCGGTAATTGCACCTACTGTCGTTAAGGTAATTGCTCCGACTGGTGCGTTTAATGGTACGACAGATGCAAGACTAACTCCTAGGTCGTTCACGATCCCCTGTGAATGTTCAGGTAAGAAGTCACCAATTATTTTCATAAAACCAGAATCGCCAAGATAGAAAAAGGCAGCGATTGGGATAACCGGGCCAAATACTTTAAATCCAAATTGGAAGCCTTCAATTAAATAGGTTGTAGTCTTTTCTAGCCCAGCATTTTTATGCGCGGCGAGTGAAATGAGAAGAAGAATAAAAATGGATGTGCCTCCGATAAGTGCTGTTGCATCTCCACCGGAAAGATTTAATGTAGACATGGCGGCTACATCTAAGGCAAATAGGATTGGGATTAAGATTGCGAAGAAGCGTTTTGCTGATGGAGATAATAATTTTCTTAGTTCTTGTTCTTCCTGTTTTGAAAGTTCATTTGTTAATGGATTTGTATAATTTGATTCTCCACCAACTGAAAGGGTGCCCTTTCGCATGTCACGACGAAGGAAAATGTAGGCTGCGACTGTAGTCACAATCCCCATTACAAACACTAATGGAATACTTGCTTTGACAACCTCCAATACCTCGAGACCCGCAGCATCGGCAGTAAGCTTTGGAGCTGCCTGAATGATAAAATCACTCGACAATGCAATGCCGTGACCGAATAGGTTCATGGCCATTGCGACTCCTAATGCTGGCAAACCAACCCTCATTGCTACTGGTAGAAGAACAGCACCGATTAGGGCAACAGCAGGAGAAGGCCAGAAAAACCATGAAATTACCATCATCACAATTCCAATTGTCCAATAAGCAAGTGCCGGGGAACGTATCAGTTTTGCAAAAGGAGCTATCATGACATCATTGATTCCCGTAACAGTTAACGCCTTACTCATCGACACAATAATTGATATCACAAGGATGGTTGAGAGTAACTCGGTAATTGCATAAATAAAGCTATTAAAGACACCACTTATCGAAGCACTTATCGATCCGGTTGCGGTGATGGCTAGTAAAAAGATACCGATGATACATATAAGTGAGGTGTCTCTCCTCATCACCATAAAGCCGATGATTAAAAGGATAAACGAAACATATATCCAATGCAGGGAGGTTAATTCCACTAACATTGTAAAACCCCCATTCTTCCATTCCGAATAAATTCAAGCAAAGGTATCTACACATTTACCCATGTTTGTAATACAGAATATGTTGATGGGGATAAGGTGTGAGAAGTGCAAAAAAATATTAATCACCTTGTAATGAGTGAAAAGTCTTTGTATAAGCAGGTCCAGAAAAGATAGTTTTGTTTAAACCTGCTTTCGTTTTTTCAATTACTAGTTCAAGCTCCTCAAAGGCTGGAGAACGGGTCCAATCCAAATAAGAAGATTCTTTCAACCAAAAGCTTGCAACGACAAAGGTATCGCTTTTTATTGGACGAAGTGCGCGAAAGGCAATAAATCCGGATGTGTTTTGAAATAGTGACTTCATTTGTGTGATGTTGTATTCAAAGAGTGGCTTCCCTTCATCGGTCACTGGTACATATGTGAATGAAGCAAAACCTGCATCTTGAATAGTCCCCGAACCAGTGAGGACTTCAAATTTTCGCGGTGCAGCAAAAATGGATTTCTTAGTCGTTTCATGAAGTAAGATGGCAGTTTCATTATTGTAAAACACAGCCATATTTTCTTTTTTATGCTTTTTATTAAGCTTATCTAAAAAATCAACTGTCCCAAACGCAATATAAAAATTCACGTAACTCCTCCTTTATTTGCAATGTCGAGCTCCAGACGCCCATCGGCTCGAGGTCACAAGCTAATTAGCTTGTGAAGGCAAAAAGCGTTCTGTCAGCGCTTATATTGTGTTTGTCGCCGATAGGCAGGCGCCTTGCGCTTTTCTATACATAGTGAGAAACTTTTACAGTTATACTAAAAGATAACATAACAAACTTATCGAAAAAATGTTTAAAAACATCTGTAATCATTATTCCAAGGAGGTCACTGTATGAAAAAGAAATTATTTCTCTCACTTTTTGTTATTGCCGGTTCATTTGTCCTTGGATTGTGTGGGTATTTGCTTATCATATATGCAGGTGACTATGTCATTGATGACAAAAAGCTGGTCATGAATTCTGCAACAAAACTAGTCGATGAGGATGGACAATTTATTACAAAGCTCTATTATGAAAATCGCGACATTGTACCAATTAAAGATATTCCGGAATATGTCCAACATGCATTTATCGCGGTTGAGGATACTCGATTTTATAAGCATCATGGTATCGACGTTCAGGCGATTGGTAGGGCGATCTATAAGGATATTGTTGCCGGTGGAAAAGTAGAGGGTGGCAGTACAATTACTCAACAGCTTGCTAAGAATGTGTTCCTTACAAACGATAAAACGTTTCTTCGAAAAACAAAGGAATTAATTATCGCTATCAATTTAGAAGAGGAATATAGTAAACAGGAACTTCTTGAAATGTATTTGAATCAAATTTATTTTGGGCATGGTGCATATGGCATTCAGTCTGCATCAAAGTTTTATTTTAATAAAAATGTAAGTGATTTAACGGTTGATGAAGGGGCTCTGCTTGCAGCAATCCCAAAAGCGCCATCAACTTATTCACCTGTGCTAAATCCTGAAAAAAGTAAACAGAGACGGGATTTGGTTATTAACTTAATGGAGAAAAGAGGGTTTTTGCAACCCGAAGAGGCTGTAAGGGTCCAAGGAAAGACGCTTTCTTTGGATATTCATGAGGTAGATAGAGATCCAGCTTTATTAACCTATATCGATATGGTGTTTGAAGAGGCTAAGTCACGCTATAAATTATCAAATGAAGAATTACTAAGAGGTGGTTATACAATCACAGTTCCACTTCATTTAGAAATTCAAAAAACAGCTTACGAGCTATTTAAAGATCAAAAGAATTTTCCAGGTATCGATGACCAAGTCGAAGGTGCTTTCGTGTTACTCGACAATGATACTGGTGGAGTTTTAGCTAGTATCGGGGGAAGGCACTATGTAAGTCGGGGCATCAATCGAGTTGTGATTAAACGCCAGCCAGGATCGACAATAAAACCACTTGCAGTATATGGACCTGCATTAGAAGAAGATGAATTTGAACCGTATTCGATGCTGGTTGATAAGAAACTATCCTATGGTGAATATGCACCAAGCAATATATCAGGAATTTATAAAGGGAAAATAACGATGTATGATGCATTAATCGAATCTGCAAATGCACCTGCTGTATGGATGCTTGACCGACTCGGAATTGATACGGCTAAAGAATATTTAACAAAAACAGGAATCACCATTCCAGATCAAGGCCTATCGATTGCTTTAGGTGGACTGAAGGAGGGAATTTCTCCAATTGCAATGGCAAAAGCATATCGAGCCTTTGCCCGTGAAGGAAAAGTCATTGAACCACATGTGATTAGCAAAATAGAAAATCGAGAGGGAAAAGTAATTGGAGAGGCATCCGCCCATGAGAGTGAGGCGTTTACAAAACAAACAGCATGGTACATGACAAGAATGCTTGAAGGTGTTGTCGATAATGGAACAGCAAGAGTAGGGAGTTATTCAGGCGCACTTGCTGGTAAAACGGGGACAACCAATTTACCAGGCGTGGAAAACGGAATTAAAGATACATGGTTTGTTGGATATACCCCTTCTGTAGTGGGTGCTTTATGGATGGGCTATGACCGGGCAGATGCAACCCATTATTTAAAAGGAGGTAGTTCATCTCCAACGAAACTGTTCAAGAAAATTCTCGATCAATCAGAGTTGAAAAATGCCACAGCTTTTTCTGCACCAATGGATGTAGAAGAGCTCGAGCAACCAATAAGATTATCCGAAATCGATAATGTGAAAGCCAATTTAACGTTTAAGCCGCTAGGGCTATTTACGGTTTCTCTAAATTGGACACCTTCAGAAGATGAGCGGATTGAATATCGAATTTACGAGGAGAATTCGAGGTCTATTGAATATGTGGGTTCTGTTAGAGGAATTGGAGGCTATGAAATTGAAAATGTAAATATTTTTTCGATGCCTTCCTACTTTATCGTTCCTTATAATTCGCAAACAAAGGAAGAAGGTACACAATCACAATCTGTGAAGCCTACATTTTTCTCAAATAAATAAAACAAAAAAGGGTGGTGTTTTATTTACCACCCTTAATGTTCGTCAAATTTTTGACATTTGCCCCGGTTTTATATACAAGGATAGTAGAAACAATTATAGTGATAGAGTGAGGATAAATGAAACATATATTTAATAAATGAAATTTATTTGTGCTATTATGGTAACTATTGTGTGAAGATGTTGAAAGGTAGGTAAATACATATGCAAAAGGGTTTTAATGATACATTATTAAGGGCGGCAAGAGGTGAGAAGACTGAACATGTGCCAGTTTGGTTTATGCGTCAAGCAGGACGCTCCCAACCTGAATACCGAAAAATAAAAGAAAAATACGGCCTATTTGAAATTACCCATCAACCAGAATTATGTGCTTATGTCACCAGACTTCCAGTTGAACAATATGATGTGGATGCTGCAATTCTTTATAAGGATATTATGTCTCCACTTCCGGCACTTGGAGTGGACGTTGAGATCAAATCAGGTGTTGGTCCAGTGATTAGTAACCCAATCCGTTCTGTTAAGGACGTTGATAAGCTTGGAGAAATTCATCCTGAAGAGGATGTTCCATATGTAATTGAGACAATTAAGCTTTTAACAACAGAACAGCTATCAGTACCATTGATCGGATTTGCAGGGGCACCATTTACTCTAGCAAGTTATATGATTGAAGGTGGACCTTCAAAAAACTATAATAAAACGAAGGCTTTCATGTATCAAGAGCCGCAAGCCTGGTTTGCCCTAATGGATAAACTAGCAGAAATGACGATTACATATGTAAAGTCACAAATAGCTGCAGGTGTAAAAGCTGTACAAATTTTTGACTCTTGGGTAGGGGCATTAAATGTTGCAGACTACCGTCATTTCATAAAACCAGTCATGCATCGAATTTTCTCAGAACTTCGTGAGGAAAACGTGCCACTAATCATGTTCGGAGTAGGGGCTAGTCATTTAGCATTAGAGTGGCATGATCTCCCAGTTGATGTCGTCGGATTGGATTGGCGCTTGCCAATTATGAAAGCAAGAGAGCTTGGAATCACAAAAACAGTTCAAGGAAACCTTGATCCTGCCATATTATTAGCTCCTTGGGAAGTCATTGAAGAAAGAGCTAAAGAAATCTTAGACCAAGGAATGCAGCAACCAGGCTATATCTTCAACCTAGGCCATGGCGTATTCCCTGATGTGAAACCAGAGACACTAAAGCGTCTGACTACATTCATTCATGAATATTCGAAACGTAACTAATCTAGTTTCAGAGGTGTTATAAATGACAAAAAAGAAAATGGGATTACTCGTAATGGCATACGGGACTCCATATAAAGAAGAGGATATTGAACGGTATTATACACATATTCGTCATGGTCGAAAGCCATCACCAGAAATGCTTGCAGACCTTCAAAGTCGTTATGAAGCGATTGGTGGAATTTCACCACTCGCTAAAATTACGACTGAACAAGCTAAAAAACTCGAGGAGCATTTAAATCATATTCAAGATAATATTGAGTTTAAAATGTACCAAGGGTTAAAGCATATCGAGCCTTTCATAGAGGATGCAGTTGCGCAAATGAATAAAGATGATATTGAAGAAGCAGTGAGTCTAGTACTTGCACCTCATTTTTCAACCTTTAGCGTAAAAGCCTACAATGGTCGCGCCAAAGAAGAAGCAGAAAAACTTGGCGGACTAACAATTACTTCTGTCGAGAGCTGGTATAAAGAGCCTAAATTTATCGAGTATTGGGCAAATCAGGTGAAACAAGTTTTTGCTTCAATGCCTGATGAGGAACGTGAAAATGCAGTATTAATCGTTTCAGCACATAGCCTTCCCGAGAAGATCATTGCTGCAGGCGACCCATATCCTAGCCAACTACAAGAAACGGCAGATTTAATCGCAGAAGCTGCAGGTGTAAAAAATTATGAAATTGGTTGGCAAAGTGCAGGAAATACACCTGAGCCATGGTTAGGTCCAGATGTTCAAGATTTAACAAGAGACTTATATAATGAAAAAGGCTACAAAGCATTTGTTTACATTCCAGTAGGTTTCGTGGCAGATCACTTAGAGGTTCTATATGACAACGACTATGAATGTAAGGTTGTAACAGAAGAGCTTGGTGTCAGCTATTACCGTCCGGAAATGCCAAATGCTAAACCTGAATTCATCGATTGTTTGGCAACGGTTGTTTTAAAAGAAATAGACAAAATCTAGATTGAATTAAAAGCAAAGAAGGCGATGTTAAGTGAGTAATCAAAAGGTAGTAGTAATAGGTGGTGGGATTACTGGTTTAACGGTAGCTTATTATCTCCAGAAAGAGGCCAAGGAGAAGGGCTTAGATATAAAATGTACGCTATTGGAAGCGAGCCATCGATTAGGCGGAAAAGTGCAGACAGTTGAGCGCGATGGCTTTGTTATCGAAAGAGGCCCAGATTCCTTTTTAGCAAGGAAAAAAAGTGCTTCACGACTTGTCAATGAGGTTGGTCTAGGGGATAAATTGGTCAACAATACTGCTGGTAAATCTTATGTTCTTGTAAATGGCAAGCTCCATCCAATGCCAGGTGGATCTATAATGGGGATCCCTACTCAAATCGGTCCCTTCATCACAACGGGATTATTTACTCCGGTTGGTAAACTAAGGGCAGCAATGGATTTTGTATTGCCACGTACACCTGGTGAGGGTGATCAGTCACTTGGTCAATTTTTCAGAAGAAGACTGGGTGATGAGGTCGTTGAAAACCTTATAGAGCCATTACTTTCAGGAATTTATGCAGGGGATATTGATCGATTAAGCTTAATGTCAACTTTCCCTCAATTTTATCAAGTTGAGCAAAAATACCGGAGCTTAATCTTAGGGATGAAACAAACAACACCACCAAAGCCAAAGCCTAACGGGGAAACGAAATCGGAACCAAAAGGACAATTCTTAACTGTTAACACTGGATTGCAATCATTTATTGATACAATCGAAGCAAAACTAGAGCCAGGTTCAGTATTTAAAGGAATTAAAGTCGAGGGTATTGAAAAACATAACCACCATTATCTCATTAAGCTAAATAATGGAGAAGAAATTACGGCTGATAGTGTAGTCCTTGCGACACCTCATCATGTTACGCAATCTATTTTTAATCAATATTCCTTTTTCGATTCCTTTAAGGAAATGCCTTCAACATCAGTTGCAACTGTTGCAATGGCTTTCCCTGAAGAAGCGATTAATAACGATATTGATGGTACTGGCTTTGTCGTATCGCGAAATAATGATTATATTATTACTGCTGTTACTTGGACTCATAAAAAGTGGCCACACACCACACCTAAAGGTAAAGTGCTGCTCCGTTGCTATGTTGGAAAAGCAGGAGACGAAGCCATTGTTGATCAATCAGACGATGAAATTATCAAAGTGGTGCTTGATGATTTGAACAAAACCATGAACATCACAGACCATCCTGAATTTTCAATTGTAACAAGATGGAAAGATGCAATGCCACAATATACCGTAGGTCATAAGGATAGGATAGAATCAGTTAAGAAAAATGTTGCAGAACAATTACCAGGTGTCTTTTTAGCGGGAAGCTCTTATGAGGGTCTCGGGTTACCGGATTGTATTGACCAAGGCGAAGAAGCTGTTAAAAAGGTTCTTGAATACTTAAAAATAAATACACCCGTATTAGTGTAATTAGAAAAAGGAAGGCCGCGGCCTTCCTTTTTTATTTTATTTCGTTACAGTGGTCACATTTGTTCCCGTAGCACTCATGCTGCTCCTCGATATCATGCCCACACTCAACACATTTTTTAGCCGGAAGATTTTTAAAAAATTCTGTACTTTTTACTAACATTTTAACCCCTCCGTTTCTTATATTATTTATAGTGTACTATAACAGATGAAAATATGTCAATAACTGTTTTGTAACAAAGAACACAAAAATGTGAATTTTTTTTTCATATCGATTATAGTTGTAATGGATGGGGTAAACCATTGAAGAATTGTTATTTTAGCAATGGAATCAAGAAGAGAAAGGTGATCCTATGAAAGTAACAGTGGTGGGATTTTGGGGTGGCTTTCCGGCGGCAAATGAAGCCACATCAGGGTATTTATTTGAACATGAAGGTTTCCAGCTCCTTGTTGATTGCGGAAGCGGTGTACTAGCACAGCTTCAAAACTATATAAAAATTGATGAACTTGATGCGATTATTTTATCTCATTACCATCATGACCATGTAGCGGATATTGGTCCGATGCAGTATGCAAGACTAGTAACAAATGCGATACATAATCAACAAAAGAAACTTCCAATTTATGGACATACAGCGGATCAAGAAGGGTTTTCAAGATTGGAGCACAAAGGACATACAAAGGGGATTGCCTACAATCCTGATGAAACGATCGAAATTGGTCCGTTTTCAATTTCATTTATGAAAACTAAGCATCCAGTTGTGTGCTATGCCATGAAAATTAAAGCTGGTGGACAAACTGTTGTATTTTCAGCAGATTCTAGCTATATAGAAGAATTTATTCCGTTTACGAATGATGCAGACCTGTTTATTTGTGAATGCAACCTATATGCAGACCAAGATGGTTCCAATATGGGGCATATGAATAGCACAGAAGTAGGGGAAATTGCAGCTGCATCTGAAGTAAAAGAACTGTGGATAACCCATCTACCTCATTACGGCAATCATGAAGACCTTATCAAACAAGCATCAGAACAATTTAATGGCCATATCAAATTAGCAATATCAGGACTAACTTGGGAGTGAATTACGATGTTATTTATCGATAATAAAGGAATTAATGATCCACAAATTAACTTAGCTATAGAAGAGTACGCACTAAAAAATTTAGATATCAATGAAACGTATTTATTATTCTATATTAATGGTCCATCCATTATCATCGGGAAAAACCAAAACACAATTGAGGAAATTAATACTCAATTTGTAGAAGACAATGGGATTAAAGTAGTTCGACGCTTATCGGGTGGCGGAGCCGTTTATCATGATTTAGGAAACTTAAATTTTAGCTTTATTACAAAGGACGATGGGGAAAGCTTTCACAACTATAAAAAATTCACTGAGCCCGTGGTCGAAGCACTCCACAAGCTTGGTGTAAAGGCACAACTAAGTGGGAGAAACGATATCGAGGTTGAAGGAAGAAAAATTTCCGGAAATGCTCAATTTTCAACAAGAGGAAGAATGTTTAGTCATGGTACTCTTATGTTCGATTCTGAAATTGATCATGTTGTTTCAGCGCTAAAAGTGAAGAAGGACAAAATTGAGTCAAAAGGAATTAAATCTGTAAGAAGCAGGGTTGCAAATATCAGTGAATTCCTTACTGAAAAAGTTACAATTGAAGAATTTAGAGAAATGCTGCTTCGCTATATTTTTAACACAGATGGCGAAATTCCAGAATATAAATTAACGGAAAAGGATTGGGAAAAAATCCACCAAATTTCAAAGGAACGTTATCAAAATTGGGATTGGAACTACGGAAAATCACCAAAATTCAATTACCAGCATACACATCGCTTCCCAGTCGGATCTATTGATGTGCGCCTTGAAGTTCAAAAAGGAACGATTGAAAACTGTAAAATTTATGGCGATTTCTTTGGTGTCGGTGATGTTGAGGAAATTGAAAAACGATTAAACGGAACAAAGTATGAAAAAGCCGAGTTAGAAAATGCACTAGAAGGTATAGACATTCAGCATTATTTCGGTAAAATTACAAAAGAAGATTTTGTTAATTTAATTTATTAATATAAGACAGCAGATGGGTGAGAAGTTATAGATTCTTACCCGTCTTTTTTAAAAAAGCGCTATTTCAGTATTGATAGAAAAACTTTCTTTCAATATAATATATTTAGAATTTTATTTTTTGTCACTTAATGAATGATTATTCATTCATAATTGACTGAAGGAGGGAGAAAATTGAACTTATCAACACGTCTAGGGGAAACAGCAAAGAAATACTTCGACAAACCAGCATATATTTTTCAAGGGAATGCTAGTACATATGCTGAATTAGATGGTGCAGTAACAAAGTTTGCAAGTGGTTTAGAAAAGCTAGGAATCAAAAAGGGCGATCACATTGCTCTAGTATTGGGGAATACACCACATTTTGTAATTGGCTTTTATGGTGCACTCCGTATAGGTGCAACGGTAATACCGATTAATCCAATTTATACGGCAGATGAAATTGGATATATTGTTAATAATGGGGATGTAAAGGCAGTTATAATCTTAGACCTACTTGTTCCACTTTTTGAAAAGATGAATGAACACCTTCCTAAGGTTGAACATCTCATTTTATGCGAAACACCACAGGGTGCAGATAGTGGAGTAAATGTTTCAGAACTTTCCATCTACCCAAAAATGAAATCGTTTACAGAGGTAGTTGGTTCCGGCGATTTTTCATTTGTTGGACCTACCATGGAAGATGATGATGTTGCCGTAATTTTGTATACTTCTGGTACAACTGGAAAACCAAAAGGCGCAATGTTAACCCATAAGAACTTGTATAGTAATGCGAGGGATGTTGCGGAATACCTAAAGATTTCCGAACAGGATAAAGTGATCACTACGTTGCCGATGTTTCATGTTTTTTGTTTAACTGTCGCGTTAAATGCACCATTAATGAATGGTGGAACGCTGCTGATAGTGCCTAAGTTTAGCCCAAAGGAAATTTTCGAAATTGCAAAGGAAAACACAGCAACTGTTTTTGCGGGTGTGCCAACGATGTACAATTTCCTCCTTCAGTATCCTGAAGGAAAACCCGAAGATCTAAGCCCATTACGCTTATGTATTTCAGGTGGGGCAGCAATGCCTGTCGCCCTTTTAAAAGGATTTGAACAGAAGTTTAATGTTCTTGTATCTGAAGGGTACGGTCTTTCTGAAGCATCACCTGTAACATGCTTTAATCCGTTAGATCGTCCTCGTAAGCCTGGTTCAATTGGGACAAACATTGTGAATGTAGAAAACATGGTTATCGACGAAAATGGCGAGGAAGTTCCAGTAGGACAAGTTGGGGAACTGATTGTTCGTGGACCAAATGTAATGAAGGGCTATTATAAAATGCCTGAGGAAAGTGATGCAACAATACGTAATGGTTGGCTTTACACAGGTGATTTGGCAAAGATGGATGAAGAAGGCTATTTTTATATCGTTGATCGCAAGAAGGATATGATTATTGTTGGTGGTTACAATGTGTATCCAAGAGAGGTTGAAGAAGTCTTATACACTCATCCTGACGTAGTTGAAGCAGCTGTTGTCGGTGTTCCTGACCTAAATCAAGGTGAAGCGGTCCACTGTTATGTGGTGAAGAAAGACGCGAGTTTAACAGAAGAGGATCTCATTGCTTTTTGTCGTGAGCATTTAGCGAAGTACAAGCTTCCTAGTAAAATAGAATTCATTAATGAACTTCCTAAAAATACAACAGGAAAAATTTTGCGTCGTTCTTTAAAGGATTTAGTGACGAAATAAGAAGGGAGAGCAGGTCGATTTGGCCTGTTCTTTTATAAATTAATAAAGGAATTTTTCAGATAAAAGCGAAATAGGATGTAAGCGATATTAAAACTTTTGAAGAGGTGGATCCATGACTACAGTTTTATACCGAGTTGAAAACCATGTAGCAACTGTCACATTAAATCGCCCAGAGGCACTGAACTGTTTTAATTATAAGATGCTCAAAGAACTTGATGAGGTTGTTGATCACATCCGAACAAATGCGGAAGTTCGGGTCGTTATCATTACTGCATCCGGTGAAAAAGCCTTCAGTGTAGGTGCTGATTTAAAGGAACGAAAAACATTAAATGAAGAGCAGGTTAGAAGAAATGTTTATAAAATAGGTGAAGCTTTTGCGAATATCGGCGATCTTCCACAGCCAACAATTGCCGCGATAAATGGCTATGCATTTGGTGGCGGTATGGAGCTTGCTTTAGCCTGTGACTTCCGAATTTCAGTTGAAGATACTCAGATGGGACTAACGGAAACGAGTCTAGCTATTATTCCAGGAGCTGGGGGAACCCAACGACTTCCACGTCTAATTGGTGAAACAAAAGCAATGGAGCTTATTTTAACGGCCAAACGAATAAGTGCTGTCGAAGCGAAAGAATACGGAATTGTCTCAAGTGTTGTGCCTCGTGAAGAATTAATGGAAGCTTCTATGAAGCTAGCGAATGATATGCTGAAAAATGGTCCACTTGCCATACAGCAAGCGAAATTTGCAATTAAGCAGGGGATGAATACAGACTTACATACGGGCTTTAAAATTGAACGTAAAGCATATGAAGTGATCATTCCAACAGAGGACAGGGTCGAAGCACTTGCTGCATTTAATGAAAAACGAAAACCGAATTTTAAAGGGAAATAGATTTTATGATAGCGTCTCTTCGGAGGCGTCTTTTTGTATAGGTGAATTTTGCTAAAATTGATAGAATCAAAATAAAATCGATAGAAACGGATTAAAATCGATAGAATCAAAATAAAATCGATAGAACCGAATTTAAAATGATAGACCTCAAATAAAACCGATAGACCCAATTTCCAAAAAGAATTCATACGAAACCATTGAAAAGCCACCCGGAATATAAGACAATAATTACAAAAATCAATGTAAGGAACAACAATCAATATGAAACCATTTACCGAAAATGTTATTCAAATAATAAAGCAAATACCACCTGGAAAGGTGATGACTTATGGGCAAATTGCGAAGCTTGCAGGAAGCCCTCGAGGTGCAAGACAGGTTGTGCGAGTTCTCCATTCAATGAGTAAAAAGTATAATCTCCCTTGGTTTCGAGTGATTAACTCTAAGGGTGAAATCGCAATCAGTGATGAAGAAACTCACGCAGCCCAAATCATCTTTCTTGAGGATGAAGGAATAGAAGTGGTCAATCGTTCAATTGATCTTATTAAATATCAGTATCATCCAGAATAAAAGCCTAGGACCAAATCCTAGGCTTTCTACATTTCCTCAGGAGCTTTTACACCAAGTAACCGGAGTCCTTCATTCAGAACAATGGTAACGGAACGGACCAATGCGATTCGGTCATTCATTTCTTCATCTTCATGTAGAACCTTTACATGACTATAGTATTTATTGAATTCTTGGGCGAGCTCAATGATATATTTGGCAATAACAGATGGCTCATACAATTCCATACTTCTTTGAATGATGGTTGGGAATTCCATGAGAAGCTTAACAACTGACCAGCTATGAGTATCGGAAAGTCCTTTTGTTGGTGCATCTGAAACTGCTGCTTTTCTTAAGATAGAGCAAGCTCTCGCATGAGTATACTGAACATATGGACCAGTAGTCCCTTCAAATTTTAGCATTTCCTCCAGTGAGAATTCGATATTGTTGAGTCGTTCATTTTTTAAATCATGAAAAATGATTGCTCCAACACCGACCATTTTCGCAATATCTTCTTTGTTTTCTAGGTTTGGATTTTTGATTTCAATGTTTTGCTTCGCAAGCTCGATTGCTTCTTCAATAACCTCTTCTAAAAGAACGATCTTTCCTTTCCGAGTCGACATTTTCTTACCGTCCTTTAGGATGAAGCCGAATGGAACATGGACCATATTCTTAGCCCACCCAAACCCCATTTTTTCTAGGACAAGGAAGATTTGTTTAAAATGTAGGCTTTGTTCATGACCAACCACATAGAATGCCTTTTTGAAATGGTAATTTTCCTGGCGATAAATGGCTGCCGTTACATCACGTGTTGCATAAAGAGTAGCTCCGTCGGATTTCTTAATCAAGCAAGGAGGGAGGTTTTCTTCAGATAACTCAACGACCTCTGCACCCTCTGATTCGGATAATAGATTTAGATTATTAAGCATGTCGACAGTCGCAGCCATTTTGTCATTGTAAAATGCTTCACCATTTATTGAATCAAAATCAACATCAAGTAAGGAATAAATCCGTGAAAATTCCGTTAACGATTCCTCTCTAAACCAGCGCCAAAGAGATAATGCTTCCTCGTCTCCATCCTCGAGCTTTTTGAACCACATTCTTGCATCATCTTCAAGTTCAGGCTTCGTCTCAGCTTCCGAGTGAAAGCGTACATAAAGCTGGAGCAGTTCGGTAATTGGGTTTGCCTTAACCGTCTTCTCATTACCCCAAAGCTTATATGCCACAATTAGTTTTCCAAATTGTGTGCCCCAGTCACCGAGATGGTTGATTCGAATGGGCTGATAGCCGCATTTCTCAACAATATTGGCAAGGGAATTACCGATCACAGTTGAGCGCAAATGTCCCATTGAAAAAGGCTTCGCGATATTTGGTGAGGAAAAATCGATGGTAATTATTCCACCTTCACCAAAGTCATGGCTTCCATATTTCGTTCCTTCAGTAAGAATTGTTTGAAGGATGTGTTTGCTCACTTCCTGTCTGTTTAGAAAACAGTTTACATATGGGCCATCTGCAATAATTTTTTCAAAAAGCGGTCCCTGTATCGATGCTGCGATTTCCAGTGCGATAACCGCTGGTGCTTTTCTAAATTGCTTCGCGATTGTAAAGCTTGGGAAAGCGAGATCACCTTGTTCCTGGAATTTTGGTTTTTCAATAAGCTTTAAAACTTCGTCGTATGTTAAAACCTCCTGAAGGTGTTTCGATATTTCATCCGCATACACTTGTTTGACATTCATTTTCAAAACCTCCTATCTAAAATAAAAAAATCCCGTCTCTAAAAAAAGAGACGAGATTTACCCGCGGTACCACTCAATTTGTTCATGATGAACCAAACTTAATAAGTAACGGGTTCCCCCGGCACACCCTACTAGAGGAAGTTCAAAAAAGTCCGGTGAAAATGACACATCGAATTTCTTCGTTGGCTTGCTTTTCCGTTCCTCACGTATTAACTGCATACGCTCCGGTACTCAAAGCTGCACCGCCTCGAAATTCTTGGTCCTTTTCATCCTCCTTTTTGAACCACTATAACATTTTCAGGTGAGCTTCTCAGAAGTGCGGTTCATCTTGATTTCACCATTGGGCTTCCACCATCCCCAACTCGCTATTGGTCTAAATCAGGATTACTCTCTTCATCATAGAATTTCAGATATATTTTATTCATGATAACTAATAATTAAATAGAAATCAATGGGTTTTTTCAAGGCTTATATTGTCTAAAATGGATTATATTAAAAGATTGTTCTAACTGGCCTCACTTTAAACTAAAATACTACTAAGAGGGGTTGTACATATAAAGGGGGACAGCTTAGTGAAAAAAGTAATCGGTTGGTCACTTGGAATTTATCTCGTCTTTGGCCTATTTATAGCATTGTATTTATTTTTTGGAGCAAATACGGACATCCCTGCCCAGTTAAAAGGAAGTCCGGCAGATCCACAGACATTTATGAATGAGCGTGAACTGCTATTAAGTGAAGAGTATTCACAGATAAGGAATCTATTGTTTTTCCTGTCTACACCATTTGAATGGCTCATTTATATTCTAGTCCTTGTAATCGGCATATCTGCAAAATTCCGTGATTGGTCAAAAGTATCAGCAAAATTATCGATCCTACAAACGGCGATTTATCTATTTTGGCTATCCTTGCTAGTTGAGGTTTTATCTTTTCCACTTTCTTGGATAAGCTATAATCTTTCTAAAAAATATAATATAACCGTTCAATCCACGCAAAGTTGGATGAAGGATCTCCTGATTGATTTTTGGGTGAATTATGCGTTAATGATTGTGATTGTGGGTGTCTTGTTCTGGTTGATTCGAAGAAATGAAAAAAGATGGTGGTTTCATGCATGGCTTCTGTCCATTCCATTTTCGATGTTTCTTATGTTTGTACAGCCAGTCATTATTGACCCACTCTATAACGATTTTTTCCCATTAACGAATAAAGAATTAGAAACGAAAATTCTTGAGTTGGCTGATCGTGCAGATATCCCAGCAGATCATGTATTTGAAGTGAATATGTCGGAAAAGACAAATTCACTAAATGCATATGTAACAGGAATTGGCTCCAATTCTCGGATTGTGCTTTGGGATACGACACTTCAGCGTCTAAATGAAAATGAAATTTTATTCATTATGGCTCATGAGATGGGGCATTACGTGATGAAGCATATTTATATTGGAATTGCCGGATATTTACTTTTAACGTTAGTGGGACTATTTATTATTAGTAAACTGATGACCTTTATGGTTCGAAAATGGGGCCATGTGTTCAAAATCTCAAGTGTCAAAGATATTGCGGTATTGCCAGTGTTTTTATTGTTAATCTCCTTATTAAGCTTTGTCTCTGATCCAGTTTCAAACGCTGTTTCAAGACACCAGGAAAAGGATGCTGACTTATACGCACTTGAAATGACAGAGGACAATCAATCAGCAGTCACTTCCTTTCAAAAATTATCAAAAGCTGGCCTAAGCCAAGTGAACCCACCATTCCTAGTAAAGATTTTTAGATATGGTCACCCAACAATGCTTGAAAGAATTACGTATATGAACGAATATGAAAAAGGCGAGAAATAAAAAAATGCCTTGTTTACAGAACAATTCTGTAGGCAAGGTTTTCTTTATGATCGCGTTGTTATAGTACAGGAAACACTTTATAAAAATTGTTATATAAAAATTTACAGAAAAATCTTCCATTTTTAAAAAGTCTGTTATATAATACTTTTAGTATTAAAAATCTGTATTATAACAATGTAAGGAAGGTGTGTTAAGGACAAAATGACGACACAAACCTCAGTAATTCATATCACGGGAAAAATGAATGAGCAGTATGAAGAAATTTTGACACCTCAGGCATTAAACTTCATTGAAAAACTAGAGCGGAACTTCGGAGCAAGAAGAAAAAGACTATTAGAAAAAAGAAAGCAAAGACAGCGGGAAATCGACAATGGGATTATGCCAACATTTTTATCCGAAACAGAGCATATTCGAAATGGAGATTGGACCGTAGCACCAATTCCGAAAGACCTACAGGATCGTCGAGTTGAAATTACTGGGCCTGTTGACCGAAAAATGATCATTAATGCCTTGAATTCAGGAGCTAAAGTATTTATGGCTGATTTTGAGGATGCCAATGCTCCAACTTGGAACAACGTGATCGAGGGGCAGGTTAATTTACGGGATGCTGTAAGAAAGACGATTACATTTGAAAATCCAAACGGAAAGAAATATCTGTTAAACGATGAAATTGCTACACTTGTTGTTCGTCCGCGCGGCTGGCATTTAGAAGAGAAGCATATTGAACTTGATGGAAAGAGAATATCAGCGAGTTTATTAGATTTTGGACTTTATTTTTATCATAATGCGAGTGCGTTAATTGAGAATGGAAGCGGGCCTTATTTTTATCTACCAAAGATGGAAAGCCATCTTGAAGCGAGACTGTGGAATGATGTATTTATCTTTTCGCAAAAGGAGTTAAAAATTCCCCAAGGAACCATTAAAGCAACGGTTCTAATTGAAACGATTCTTGCAACCTTTGAAGTGGATGAAATTTTATTTGAACTAAAAGAACACTCTGCAGGATTAAATTGTGGTAGATGGGATTATATTTTTAGCTATATTAAGAGATTTCGAAATGTAGAAAATGTGATATTACCAGACCGTTCTGTGGTTACGATGACAGCACCTTTTATGAGTGCATATTCACAGCATGTCATTAAGACTTGTCATAAGCGCGAGTGTCATGCGATAGGTGGAATGGCTGCTCAGATTCCAGTAAAAAACAATCCTCAAGCAAATGAAGAAGCCTTTAACAAAGTGCGTGCTGATAAGGAACGTGAAGCAAATAATGGTCATGATGGTACATGGGTGGCACACCCAGGACTTGTACCAGTTGCTAGACAGGTCTTTAATACAGTCATGCTAGGACCTAACCAAATTGATTACAAACGTGAAGATGTTCAGGTTACTGCAGAGATTCTTATCGCTGTTCCTAAAGGTAGCATAACAGAGCAAGGTGTACGTACGAATATCAATGTTGGAATTCAATATATTGAATCATGGCTTCGTGGATATGGTGCCGCGCCAATTCATAACCTCATGGAGGATGCGGCGACAGCTGAAATCTCTAGAGCTCAACTTTGGCAGTGGATACGTCATCCAAAAGGAGTTTTAGAGGATGGAAGAAAGGTTACTCTAGAGCTTGTTCAACAACTAAAAGAAGAAGAACTTGAGAAAATTAAACAAGAAATTGGTATAGAAGTGTTTGAAGCGGGTCGCTTTGCAGAAGCAACAAGCCTATTCGAGGAATTAGTGACAAATGATGAGTTCGTAGAATTTTTGACTATACCTGGATATGAAATTTTATAGATTAAAAGATTATAAAATAATTGGGAGGAATTCAAAATGACAAATGAAAGAATTCAAAAATTACAAGAAAGCTGGGAAATGGATTCAAGATGGAAAGGAATAGAAAGACTATACAATGCTGAGGATGTCATTCGTTTACGTGGTTCAATCGATATTGAGCATACTTTGGCACGTATAGGGTCTGAAAAACTATGGAATCATCTTCAGACTGAGGATTATATTCATGCACTAGGTGCATTAACCGGTAATCAGGCTGTTCAGCAGGTAAAAGCAGGTCTTAAGGCAATCTATTTAAGTGGCTGGCAGGTTGCTGCAGATGCTAACCTTTCTGGGCATATGTATCCGGACCAAAGCTTATACCCAGCAAACAGTGTTCCAAGTGTTGTAAAGCGTATTAATCAGGCTTTACAACGTGCTGATCAAATTCAGCATATGGAAGGGGAGGGTGATACGGACTGGTTTGCTCCAATAGTGGCAGATGCGGAGGCAGGATTCGGCGGCCAGTTGAATGTCTTTGAGCTAATGAAGGGCATGATCGAAGCAGGAGCTGCTGGTGTACATTTTGAAGACCAGCTTTCCTCTGAAAAGAAATGCGGCCATTTAGGTGGAAAAGTATTATTACCAACGCAAACAGCAGTACGTAATTTAATTTCTGCACGACTTGCGGCTGACGTGATGGGGGTTCCGACGATTTTAGTGGCAAGAACAGATGCTGATGCAGCAGACCTTATTACAAGTGATATCGACCCTGTTGATCAGGAATTTATTACAGGGGAACGAACACCTGAAGGCTTCTTCCGCACAAAAGCGGGACTCGATCAAGCAATAGCACGCGGTTTAGCATATGCACCATATGCGGATTTAATTTGGTGTGAAACATCTGAGCCAGACTTAGAACAGGCAAAACGATTTGCAGATGCCATTCATGCGAGGTTTCCTGGTAAGCTATTAGCCTATAATTGCTCTCCATCTTTTAATTGGAAAAAGAAGCTTGATGAAGATACAATTGAAAACTTCCAAAAGGAAATCGGAAAGATGGGTTACAAATTCCAATTTGTTACATTAGCTGGATTCCATGCATTAAACCACAGCATGTTTGAATTGGCTAGAGGCTATAAGGAAAGAGGAATGGGAGCATATTCAGAGCTTCAGCAGGCTGAATTTGCAAGTGAAAAATATGGCTACACAGCAACTCGCCATCAACGCGAAGTAGGAACAGGCTACTTTGATGAAGTGGCTCAGGTAATTACAGGCGGAACATCTTCAACAACTGCTTTAAAAGGTTCTACAGAAGAAGCGCAATTTACGAATTAAAAATAGCTCATGAAAAAACTGGCTAACTATTGTTAGTCAGTTTTTTTTTACGTTACCGGGTTTCATTTATTGTATCGTTTTGCTAAACAGTTTGCGGTATTCTGCCGATGCTTCCATAAACAAACCTTCATTTCTGGTATCAATCGCTTCATTAACCTTTGTTTCCAGAAGTTCTTTTTTTCGTTTGAATAGGCTCTCATCAATAATCATTTGAATATATATATCTAATACTGATTCTTTTGATGTTTTAAATGTTTTCGTATCCCGTGATTTCATGATTTCAGAGTACGTTTTTCTTTTTTTCATGAAAGCTCACCCCTAAACCCTTTTTAATAGTATATTTAGGTGGGTACGCAAAATCAACTGAATTTTTAGATTTTTTAAAAATATAATTGGAATACTTGAAACACTTGTATGATATTTATCTTTTACATGCATGATAGTAATGGAGGTGGAAAAAAATGAGAAATCCAGATGAACATTCAAATCACGATATCCCAATGAATACGCCATTAAATCCGGTTTTCGGGATGTCAAATGCACTTGATACAAATAATCCTTTTCTTTCAGAATCTGTCTATGCAGGTAATTCGATTGACGAGCATACTACATTAGAACAAGCAAATGCATATCTTGCTCAAAAGGAACTTGGTCAAATTAATGAGAATTCATGAGAAAATCGCTAAGCACGTCTGCATATCGACGAAAAGCATAAGACGAACTCAACCTTCGCAAAGCGATTATCTAAACAAAAGAGTCGGAGACGCCTGGAGCTAGGCAAGCAAAAAGCGTAGTGGAATTCCTTTAAAAATTCTCTTTTAAAAGAGCATTTTAAAAAGAATTCCACTTTTTTTTGTGAACATTTTGTGAATGGTATAGTTATAAATACCTATAAATGGTATTATGAAACTGCTTTCATTAGTTTAAAAATTGAATTAATTCGAAAGGGGATGAATGAATGGAAGTAAAGAATAGAAATTATTTAGTAGAATATGAGATTAATCCTGACACAATGGCGGTACTTCCGATTGAAGTAGGAAGCAATACCTGTTCAAGAGTGCTCGAAGTAGAAGGTGAATATGTAGTAGCCATGAAACCTACTGAGATTGTCGACCGAAGCTGCCGTTATTTTGGAAGCTCACTTAAAGGCAGGCAAGAAGGAACGCGTGAAATCATGGGGGTGACCCATAAGGCTCCGATAATTGTAGAAGCCTCTAATAAGATTTTTCTATTTCCGACTGCTTCTCCAACGAAACAGGACTGTGCATGGCTTTCACATAATTATGTGTCAGATTGCGAGTATAGTCTACATGAGAAAACAAGAGTTATTTTTACAAACAAGCAAGAAATTCAACTGCAAATCTCGAAGGGCTCCTTCCAGAACCAACTCCATAGAACTGCACAGCTGCGGACAATTGTTACAAACCGAATGGATAAACCAAATAAACGCATTAATTTTGTGTTAAATCCTCAAAACAACGAAAGCTTACCCAAATAGAACTGAACCAAAAAATAAATATGGAACATTAAAAAATTTGCCCTTACCTTTAATTGTCGAATATTACTCACTGACATTTTTCTCGATAAAATAAGATTCAAGTAGCAGTTGAACTTCATTTCGAATCCGTGGGTTAAAGTAGTTATGCTCCTCTTCATAGCCTCGATACATGAATGAAAATAGAGTAAATGCCTCATCTCTCTGTTTTTCCCATACCTTCATATTTTTCTTTTTCATTTGTTGTTTGATTGTGTAGAGGTCTTTTTGTACTTTCTTCATTGTATGTTCAAGCAAATGGAGATAGGGCTTTTTTAACTTAAAGCCAGCCGTTTCTATTGCTGAAAGATCACGATTAAGGATGGTAAGAACCATTGGTAAAAAGATGGCTTTTTCAAAAATATCACGGTCATCCTCAGGTATTCTTGTCATGATTATCCCTCTTTCAAGAACGTACGTTTGTATATATGATACGGCATTTTTTAAAAATAATCAAGAAAAGTGAAGGAGAAATTATTTCTGGTGTCGAAATAATTAAATTTGTAGTGCATAATGGAAAAAGAAGTACTAAACTACTTTGACAATTCTGTAAAAAAGGACGGGAGAAGGATGACAGAGAAAAAGCGCAGAGGAATCGTTGCCGAGGATTTATATGAATTAAAAACAGTCAATGACCCACAATTTTCTCCAGATGGGCGCAATTTTATGTTCGTGGAGACAGAAATTAATAAGGAAAAGCATGAGTATAACTCACATTTATATGTAGGAACCGTAGATGGGAAGGTCACACAGTGGACCTTTGGGGATGTTCGAGATGGGACACCGCGTTGGTCTCCTGATGGTGAATCAGTTGCGTTTGTATCAAATCGTTCAGGAAAACAGCAAATTCATGTTATGAATGCAAACGGTGGTGAGCCAAAGCAAATTACATATTGTGTGAATGGTGCTAGAAATCCAATTTGGTCACCAGATGGTTCAAAAATTTTATTTACAACTTCTTTAGCTCCTGATGAAAGTATCACAGATAAAGAAAAGAAGAAAAAGGATGAGGAAGAAAAGAAGCTTGAGCCAATGGTTGTCGAGCGAATTCGTTATAAATCCGATGCTTCAGGCTTTTTAGATAATAAGAATCAACATCTTGCTGTACTTGACATTGTTTCTGGTGAAGTAGAGCAGCTAACATCAGGAGAATATGATTATGCAGCAGGCGGTTGGTCACCAGATGGAACGAAAATTACATTCGTTGGTGATATTAGTGAGGATTCAGATTATAATTTAATCTCTGATGTATATGTGATGTCAGTAAAAGATAAAAGCTATCATAAGATTACGGGCAGCACTGGTAACTTTGGCTTACCATCTTGGTCCCCAGATGGCAAATACATTGCATGCATTGGACAAGAACAAGAATTCGCAGGTGCAACTTTGCCGAAAATCTGGCTTTACACAGTTGATAGCTCAGAATTTACTTGTTTAACAAGTGAGCTCGATGCATATGTTGGAGATTGTGTTGCTGCAGACTTCCAATTAGGCGGTTCAAATACTGGTGTTATATGGAATGATGATAGTAGAAGTTTCTATTTCCTATTATCTAACCATGGCAATACGGGAGTTTATTATGGATCCATTGAAGGTGAAGTATATCCATCTTTATTTGAAAATCAACATGTTTTTGCATTAACGGTACATAATCATAAGGCAGTGGTAGGAATCAGTAAACCAACTGAGCCTGGCGATCTTTATTACTTGGATTTAAGTACTGGTGAATTGAATCGACTTACAAATGTGAATGATTCCTTTTTACAGGAGATTGAACTCTCAAACGCAGAGCCTTTTACATTCAATGCCCCAGATGGCTGGGAAATTAATGGTTGGGTCATGAAGCCATTTGGTTATGAAGAGGGTAAAAAATATCCGACCATTGTTGAAGTTCATGGAGGTCCTCATGCAATGTATGCAAATACATATTTCCATGAGTTCCAGGTATTAACAGGTAAGGGTTTTGTTGTAGTCTTCACGAATCCTCGTGGTAGTCATGGCTATGGGCAGCAATTTGTTGATGCTGTTCGAGGTGACTATGGAGGAAAGGACTATTTAGATGTTATGGCAGCAACTGACTATGCAGTCGAACACTTTGATTTTGTAGATGAAACAAAACTTGGTGTAACCGGTGGTAGCTATGGTGGTTTCATGACAAACTGGATTGTTGGTCACACAAATAAATTTAAAGCTGCGGTTACTCAACGTTCAATCTCAAACTGGCTTAGCTTTTATGGGGTAAGTGATATTGGATACTTCTTTACTGAATGGGAGCTAAAAGGCAATCTACTTGAAGATGCTGAAAAGTTATGGGATCATTCCCCACTAAAATATGTGGGAAATGTGGAAACACCATTATTAATTATCCATGGGGAGCGCGATTTCCGTTGTCCAATCGAACAGGCTGAACAGTTCTACGTGGCATTGAAGCATCAAAAGAAACCAACAAAATTTGTTCGTTTTCCAGGTAGCAACCATGAATTATCAAGAAGCGGAAATCCAAAATTAAGATTATCACGCCTCAACCATATTAAAGACTGGTTTGTAGAATATTTAGGATAAGAAAGAAAAGGCACTAGTTTTCGCTAGTGTCTTTTTGTGTACTAGGAAATGATAAAATTTAACTTTGTGGATTATTCTTAATGAGTGTATCCAAGTCCAGCTCCAGCGCCTAGCCCCTCTCTGGTCTAGCCAATAACTGTCAAGAAGGATAAAAGGCATCCTTCTAGCCAGCTTTTCTTGCTTGTCGGACCTGCACAGGACAAGAAAGGCTTCGGGAGCATAATCATCGCACGAAGAAAATGCAAAGCATTTTCGAGGAAGTGCTGACATCGACGTTTGCCACAGGACGTGGCAGTAGTTAGTCGATGTTCCCTTCAAGGCGCTTGCATTTTTATTTTTTTAAGTGAATTTTTTGGTAGGAATGCCCAAATGGGTGTACAATATGAAGTAAGACAAAATTAACGTATCCGCTATGCTGGATTTGATTTTTTGCAAGGAGAGACCTATGGATATTGAAACGATCAAAGAACTTATTACATTAAAAAATATTGATGAACTATTAAGGGAATACCGGTCATTTGGTCCATTGCCTGGAATTGTTCTTCCCATGCTAGAAGCGTTTCTACCGTTTCTGCCACTGGTGGCATTTGTTGTTGCCAATGCGAATGCATTTGGACTTTGGCTTGGATTTTTATATTCATGGATAGGAGCCATTGGTGGTTCTTTGCTTGTCTTCTTTCTGGTTCGTAGGTACGGTCAAAAACGATTCTTTTCATTTGTCAGTCGACATCAAAAGGTAAAGAGTCTAATCAACTGGGTTGAAAGGCATGGATTTGGACCTTTATTTCTCCTATTATGCTTTCCTTTCACCCCGTCTGCTGCGATAAATTTAGTAGCCGGGTTATCAAGGGTAAGTACACCTCAATTTGTTTTAGCCGTTTTAAGTGGAAAATTAGTAATGATATTCACCATTAGTTTCATAGGCTATGATATACGAGCTCTTTTCCAACAACCAGTCCGAACCATTATTGTGGCTATCATCATATTTGTGCTTTGGATTGTCGGAAAAAGAGTGGAAACATGGTTGAAGGTAAAGCCAAAGCTCCTTAAGGAGGATGAGGCCTAATACGATAAAACGAAGGGTGGAGTTGGAATGGAGGAAACCCCAGCTAAGAATAAACGCAATTTTTCTTTTATTAAATCTTTAGGAATCAGTCTCGTCATCGTTGTATTTTTGCGAACCTTTTTTTTTACGAACTACATAGTTGAAGGCGAATCAATGATGCCAACCCTTGAGGATGGTAACCTTTTAATGGTCAACAAGATTGGGATGAAAATAGGGGAGCTTGATCGCTTTGATATCGTTGTATTTCATAAAAATAAAGAAGAGGATTTTGTAAAACGAGTCATCGGTTTGCCTGGAGACACAATTGAATATCGGGATGATGTGCTTTATGTCAATGGGAAGAGTATTTCTGAACCATTCCTAGATAAATTTAAAAAAGAAATATTTGTAGGTCAATTAACAGGCGACTTCACCCTTGAAGAAGTAGCAGGGGAATCAACCGTTCCGGAAAATCATATTTTCGTTATAGGTGATAATCGCTTAGACAGCTGGGATAGCCGCCATTTCGGGTTTGTTAGTATGGAGCAGGTTGTTGGAAAGGTAAACATAAAATACTGGCCTTTCGACAAATTGGAATTATTAAATTAATGAAAATTGATTTCATAAATAACATTGTCAAAGAACTCAGTCGAAATTCGAGTTCTTTTTTGGCTTGGATATGATAAAATAGTACCAAAATTATGAATTAACTTTGGTGCAAATTAGCACAAGGCGCATTTGATAGAAGGGAGGTTGTGGAATGGGGACTAAGATACAAGTTCTACAAACAAAAATAACTCCACCCAATTTAAAGGACATCATTTTACGAAGACCGTCTTTAATGAAAAAAATGAAAACGATTTCACGATATCCCCTAACCATCTTGCATTCTGGAGCCGGTTACGGAAAAACAACTGCGCTTGCATCCTTTATTCATGATCAAAAAAATACGTCATGCTGGTATAGTGTGGGGACGAATGATGACGACATTATTCCTTTTCTAACATATGTGGTCTATGCGATTCGAAAAAATTACCAAGGTTTCGGAACGGAACTCCTTCTTTATGTTGAAAATATTGAACGGTATGTACGGGATGAAGAAATAAGAACGCTTTGCTCACTGTTTATCAATGAGATCACTGTACTTAATCAGGATGTCATGCTTGTCATCGATGACTATCATATAATTCAGCACTCTTCCTCAATAGACCATTGGATGTCATGGTTGATACAACATCTTCCAATGAATTTAAATCTCGTCATCTCAAGTCGGATAAAACCAAGCTGGGATTTTCTAACTTCGATGACCGTGAAGGGAGAACTCCTCGAGCTTAAACAGCGCGACCTCATGTTTTCGTTTGATGAAGTTGAAGTTCTCTTAAGTGATTTTTATGAAGGAGATATGGCAGATCAAGATATTGAGAAAATTTATTCTTTAACAGAAGGATGGATCATTGCGATTGGAATGATTCGAGGGCAGCTTTCCTCTGATGGAGGGTTGGAGGCAATTCTCAATAATAAATCGAAATCACTTGATGAATTGTTTCGCTTCCTGGCAATGGAAGTGTTTATGAAGCAACCGCCAATGGTTCAACAATTTCTTGAGAATACTTGTATTTTTGATGAATTAAACGGAAAAGTATGTGATGAAGTTTTAGGAATCAGAAGCTCAGGTGAAATGTTAAAGGAGCTTTCCGACCATAATCTCTTTTTACTTTCAATTGGAGAAGGACAATATCGCTACCATGCACTATTTAAGGAGTTTTTGGAACAGCGTCTATTTTCAACAAATGAACGGCATTTTAATAATCTTCATATTCAAACCGCACGATTTTATCAAAGAATAGGAGACTTTAATCAAGCAATCTATCATCTTGAGGCAACAGGGGATTTCGAAAGAATAGCAGAAATCCTCCACCATTATGGCGAAAAAATGATCCAAAATGGGCAGCTTGAAGGTCTTCTTGATCGGATTGAAAAAATTCCTGAATCACTTATGAACCATTATTACCTACTGTGGCTTTATAAGGGAGAAGCATTAAGATACCGTTGTTCCTATAAGGAAGCTGAGGACTGTTACATTAAAACCATTCACTTTGCTAATTCTGCAAGAGATCTAGAAGGGTTAAGTAAGGCTTATGAAGGACAAGCGAAAATTTATCTTGATACAATCCAACCTGGGAAAGCGGAGCGATATTTATTACAGGCGATTGAAGCACTTGAAGAAAATGAAGTTTCCTCGAGCGTAGATAAAAGTAGGGTATATCAATTAATGGCTGAAAATCTAGCCAATGCAGGCCATGCGAATAAAGCGAAAAAGTGGTATGAAAAAGGACGAGAGTTAAATATACCACTTTTAGATGGAAACTTAGAATCAAGATTATATTTGCGGACTGGAAAGCTAGTAGAAGCGAAAAAAATTCTGTCTCAAAAGAAAGTCGTTGAAAAGGACCAAAAAACGGTACATTTACAGCAATCCCACCGTGAAACGGATTTGTTGTTATCGTTCATTGAATCCTTAATGGGTAATGGGCAAGCAGCTAAAGAACTCGCAGAATCAGGAATCAAACAGGGAGTTCAATTTCAGGCACCATTTGTTGAAGCGTGTGGCTGGATGCGCATGGGACATGCGGTGCAATTACTTGATAAATATGACGCTTCACTTGCAACACAATGCTATCAAACGGCGCTTGAAATCATGGATGAAATAAATGTTGCAAGGGGAAAAGCAGAGCCATTAATGGGTTTATGTATTCTATATGGGAATAGAGGAATATATGAACGTGCCATTGAATTTGGCAATAAAGCCTTGGAGGAAACAGAAAAGGTAAAAGATGCATGGCTATCTGCACTCATTTTACTTTGTATGGGTATTTCGTCTGTTCATAATGAAAAATGGGAGGATGCGAACATATATTTAAAAAGATGTGAAGCCTTGTTTGGAAATTGCGGTGATCAATACGGAATGGTCTTAACGCAGCTATGGCTAGCTTTTCTCCATTTTCACCAGAAAGACAAGGATGCATTTAACGAAGTCATTACTAGTTTTCTTAAAAAATTGCAGGTTGGGGGCTATGATTTTATCCTGACGAAACGGACTACTTTCGGTCCATTAGATTTATATAATGTCGTTCCTTTGTTACTCAATGCGCAAAAGGAAGGAATCCATCTTCCATACGTAAATCAACTCTTAAATAATTTGGGCTATTCCAATATTACGTCCCATCCAGGCTACACATTAAGGATTCAAACATTAGGTAGATTCCGAGTATGGCTAGGTAGCCAAGAGGTGGAGGAATCCGATTGGCAGCGAGGAAAGGCAAAGGAATTGCTTGAGCTTTTTGTTACAATGCGGAATACTACGATTGCTAGGGAAGAAATATTTTCTATCCTATGGCCGGATCATGATGAGGCGGCCGCAGCAAGAGATTTTAAAGTGGCATTAAATGCATTGAATAATGCATTAGAGCCAAACCGAGTGGCAAGATCTACACCTTTTTTTATAGGGCGAATTGGTTCATCCTACGGTCTTAATCAACAAGCAGGCTACCAGCTTGATATTATTGAGTTTGAAGAATGGGTCCACGCTGGCTTGCATGAGAAGGATACCGAGCAAATTATTAAATGCTTAAGACGAGCATTGGAGTTTTACGAGGGGGATTATTTACCAAACCGTAGATATGAAGATTGGTGTTTAAGTGAAAGGGAACGACTTCAAGTATTATTTTTACGTGGTGCTGAACGGATTGCACAATGCTTTGTGCAAACCGAAAAGTTCGATGAAGCAATTTATTGGTGTGAACAAATTTTAGCTAAGGACCGAACATGGGAAGAAGCATATCGTTTATTGATGTTCTGCTACTACCATAAAAATAACCGACCTCAAGCTATCAAATGGTACAAAAAATGTGTATCAGCATTGGAAGACGAACTAGGGGTCGACCCAATGCAGCCGACAAAACAAATGTATGATATGATTCTTCAGCATCAAAATTAGCCTAATAAGACTTATATGATAAACCATTACCAACTTGGATAATGGTTTATTTTTTTATTTTTAAAAATTTATTGAAAAATTAGTAAATATAGATATAATAAAAGTTGAGAGGTGATTCAGGTGTCAGAAATAATTAGCGCAGATGATAAAGTATTGACCCCTAAAGGTTTAGAGACAAGAGAGAAACTTCTTCGAGCAGCAGAGGAGGTATTTGGACAAAAAGGATTCTATGAAACTTCAATTGTGAATATTTCTCAGGAAGCAAAGGTAGCACAGGGAACCTTTTATAATTATTTTCCTTCAAAAAAAGATATTTTTGATGAACTAATTCAGCAATATAGCCGAGAGCTTCGTTTAGCCATTAAAGAAGAAATGGGTAAAGCTAATAACTTCGAAGATGCACAACGGAAAGGATTCAAGGCCTTCTTTAATTGGGTCAAAAATCGCAGAAATTTATATAGTATCGTTCAACAAGCTGTGGTTGTAGATAAGGAACTTTACCGATGGTATTACGATAAACTTGCAAATGGATTTTTAAAAAGTTTGTCTGCTGGAATTGGTGTAGGAGAGTTTAAAGAGATTGATCAAGAGACGGTTGCCTATTGCTTAATGTCAATTGGTCAATTTCTTGGCATGAGATGGGTGTATTGGGAACAGCAGGATGTACCTGAAGAGGCTTTTGAGGCAGCAATGACACTTATTTTTGAAGGGCTAAAAAAAGAATAGAAAGGAGAGTGCATTATGAAGGGCATTGCTTATTGGATTGAAAAAAGAGCTGAATTACATCCGAAGCGTATTGCCATTATCACAGAAAAGGAACAAATCACTTATAAAACGCTGAATCAAGATGTAAACAAGTTATCTTCTTACTTAAAATTTGAGTTAGGTATTAAAACTGGAGATCGTATCGCGATTTTGTCTCAAAATAGATATGAATATATTGTATTACTATTTGCAATCGCAAAGCTGGAATGTATCGCGGTCCCACTAAATATTCGTTTAACAGTGAATGAGCTTGTCTATCAATTACATGATAGTGGGACAGAGCTATTATTTACAGAAGATATCTTTCAACAAACATCTATTTCATTGCAACAGGAAACTAGCCTTAAAGAAATAATATCTATTGACACAATAAGACATCTAAAAGGTGGAAATGAGAAGGTTTCAGTTGAAATAAATGAAAGCGCTCCCTATTTAATTTGTTATACTTCAGGAACAACTGGAAAGCCAAAGGGGGCGGTTTTAACTCAGAGTAATATGTTTTGGAATGCAATCAATAATTCGCTTGCAATTGATATTACTTCAAATGACCGGTCACTTGTATTACTACCGCTTTTTCATATTGGTGGAATTGGTTTATTTGCATTTCCAACCTTGTATGCTGGCGGAACCATCATTCTTCCTGAGGGGAAATTTGATTCCGAGAGGGCCCTATTGATGATTGAACAGCACCAAGTGACAATCATAATGGGTGTTCCTACGATCCATCAGGCGATCTTACATAGCCCTTCGTTTGATAAGACAAATTTGAAATCTGTTCGCTGGTTCTACAATGGCGGTGCTCCATGTCCACACGAACTTATTCAGGCTTTTTTTGATAAGGGATTAATATTTGGACAGGGCTTTGGGATGACCGAAACATCACCTACCCTCTTTATGCTTTTGAAAGTGGATGCCGAACGAAAAAAAGGTTCGATTGGAAAGCCTGCTATGTTTTGTGAGTATAAATTAATAGATTCGAAAGGGTTCATCGTAAAAGAAGGCGATGTAGGGGAACTTATTGTTCGTGGACCGAATGTGATGAAGGAATATTGGAACAAACCGGAAGCAACAGCTGAAGCCCTTCGTGATGGCTGGTTATATACCGGAGACTTAGCAAGGGTTGATGAAGAGGGATTTTTGTATATTGTCGGTAGGAAAAAAGAAATGATTATTTCTGGTGGAGAAAATATTTATCCATTAGAAGTTGAACAAGTAATAGGGCAACTAGCAGATGTTGAAGAAGTGGCTGTAGCTGGAGTAGTTGATCAGAAATGGGGAGAAGTTCCAATAGCTTTTGTTGTAAAAACGAAGGGGAGTTTATTAACAGAAGAAGAAATAATCGAATATTGTAATCATTTTTTAGCAAGATACAAGATTCCGAAAAAAGTAGAATTTATTGATCAACTTCCTAGGAATGCTACCGGAAAAATTCAAAAAAACCGGCTTGTGAACTTATGAAAGGACGGTATAACAGATGAGTGCAATTAAGATTGGAATTGAAGCAACAAGTGTTTTTTTTCCAAACGGGATAGAAACAGCGAAGGATTTATCGAAAAAAACAGGAATTCCTGAACAAGTAATCATCGAGAAGTTCGGCCTGTATCAAAAGCATGTTTCAGATGACACGATGCAGGCGACAGACCTCGGAATTGAAGCGGCCCGACAAATTCTTACCAAAATAGATCCATTATCAATTGATGTCGTTATCTATTTTGGCAGTCCACATAAGGATTATTTAGTGTGGTCATGTGCTCCTAAACTTCAATTTGAACTTGGGACAAAAAATGCCTATGCATTTGAATTAATGAATGTGAGCTCCTGTTTTCCAATTGCCTTAAAAGTAGCAAAAGATATGCTTCGATCAGATGAAACGATTGAAAACATTTTGCTCGTTGGAGGCTGTAAAGAATCTCAAATCATTGATTATGAAAATCCTCGCTCCAGGTTTATGTTTAATTTTGGAGATGGAGGGACAGCAGCATTAATAACGAAAAATTCTACCAAAAGTGAAATTCTTGAAAGCTCGATCATTACCGATGGTTCATTCTATGAAGATGTCCGTGTACCAGCTGGGGGTTCCAAACTGTTCCCAAGTATGGAAACCGTAAGAAATAGACAGCATTACATCGACGTACTTGATCCATCTAGCATGAAAGCACGACTAGACCCTGTATCTATTCCAAATTTTGAAAGAGTTATTCGACAAGCATTACAAAATAGCGGATATTCACCTCAAGATATAAAAGTTCTTCTACCACTACATACGAAACGCTCCATGTTCAGAGAACTACTTCAGACACTACATATACCAGAAGAAAACACAATTTATTTAGAGCACCATGGACATATGTCCGCACTTGACCCGTGCGTTGGCCTTCATTTTGCACAGGAGCAAGGAAAATTAACGAATGGAGATATTGCTGTTGCGGTAAGTGCTGGAACAGGTTATACATGGGCAGCCACAGTTATTCAATGGAAGGCTTGTTGATTTATCGTCTGTAACTAAAATGTAACTATTACCAAGTACGATTATTGCAGAAGGTTTTACAGTTTTTAAGATTAAAAAGGGGGAAGGAAAAATGAAGAAATTCTCATTTCGTAAAATGCTTTTTTTAAGCTTGCTTGCCATGCTTATGGTAGTTGCAGCAGCTTGTAGTTCAGGATCTTCGAGTACAGAAGAAGAGAAACCAAGCCCAGGTGATTCAGAGAAACCAGCAGAAGAAACAAAAGCAAAAGATCCAATCAAAATCGGTGTGCTTGCTTCATTGAGTGGTGGACTCGAGGCATACGGTAAACAATCAACACAAGGGTTTGAACTTGGCCTTGAATATGCAACTGACGGAACAATGGAAGTGAATGGACAAGAAATTCAGTTTTTCATAGAGGATACTGAAACAAAACCTGAGGTTGCAATTCAAAAAGCAACTAAGTTAATAGAAGAAGACGGTGTAGATTTCCTAGTCGGTTCTTCAAGTTCAGCGGATACATTAGCTGTGCTTCCGCTAGCAGAGGAATATGAAAAAATTATGATTGTTGAGCCAGCTGCAGCAGACAGTATTACAGGTGCAGACTGGAACGAATATATTTTTAGAACGGCACGTAACTCTTCACAGGATGCTGTTGCTGGTGCAGCGGCAATTGCAAAAGAAGGTGTAAAAATTGCAACACTTGCCCCTGATTATGCATTTGGTCGTGATGGTGTCGCAGCGTTTAAGGAAGCAGCGGAAAAATTAGGTGCTGAGATTATCCATGAGGAGTATGCAGATCCAGCAGCAACAGACTTTACATCGAATGTTCAAAAGATTATTGAAGCAAAGCCTGATTATTTATACGTTGTTTGGGCAGGTGCAAACACACCATGGAATCAAATTAGAGACATGAAAGTACAAGAAAACGGCATTAAAATTTCGACTGGTGCTCCAGATATCCCAGCACTTGCTACAATGGATGCCTTAGTTGGAATGGAAGGATTCACAGTTTACTATCATCAGCTCCCTAAAAATGAAATTAACGATTGGTTAGTTGAAAAACATAAAGAGAAGTTTAACGGAGAGGTTCCTGATTTATTTACTCCAGGCGGTATGACTGCTGCTTTAGCAATTGTTGAAGCGATTAAAAAGACAAATGGCGATACAAATGCAGATAAGCTAATCGAAGCGATGGAAGGCATGAGCTTTGACACTCCAAAAGGAAAAATGACGTTCCGTGAAGAGGATCACCAAGCACTTCAATCTTTATATGCGATTCGCCTAGAAAAGGTTGATGGTGTGGATTATCCAGTTCCAGTTCTAATGAGAGAGTTAAGCCCTGAAGAAACAGCTCCACCAGTTCGTAACTAATGAAAAATCAAGGAACTTCGGTAGTATCTTTCTACCGAAGTTTCCTTTTAGAAAAAAGAGGTGAATTTACGTGAAGAATATTATTGAAACGAAAGACCTGACAATCGCATTTGGAGGTCATGTTGCTGTAGATAAGGTTAATTTTACAGTTCCTCCTAACCACTTCAAATCAATCATCGGACCAAATGGTGCAGGTAAAACAACATTTTTCAATTTACTAAGTGGCCAGCTTTTACCTACAAACGGCCAAGTTTTCTTAAAAGGTGAAGATATTACAAAGCTTTCTCCAACCGCACGTACACGAAAAGGAATAGGTCGTTCCTTTCAAATCACCAATGTTTTTCCAAATCTTACAGTATTAGAAAATGTTCGTTTAGCCGTTCAATCCGTGGCAGGAATTCGGTATCAAATGTTTAAGCACTACCGTAAATATCGACAATTCGAAGAAAAAGCACTACACATTCTATCGCTTGTTCTTCTTGATAATAAAGCAACTGCAATTGCAAAAAACTTGGCACATGGCGAAAAACGAAAGTTGGAAATTGCCATGCTTTTGGCATTGGAGACTGAGGTTCTGCTATTGGATGAACCAACTGCCGGAATGTCCCTTGAGGAGGTTCCTGCGATCCTTGAGGTCATAAAAAAGATTAAAGCAGAAGGGAATCGCACAATCATTTTAATTGAACACAAAATGGATATGATTCTCGACCTGTCTGATAGTGTAATGGTTTTATTTAACGGTAGATTGCTAGCGGATGGAACACCTGAAGAAATTATGGATAATGAAACAGTCCAATCAGCGTATTTAGGAGGTTTGTACGATGACACTGCATCTTAAAGTAGAGAGAATTGAAACGTATATTGACCAATTTCATATATTGCAGGGCGTTTCATTTGAAGCGAAAAAAGGAGAGGTTACTGTTCTTTTAGGGCGAAACGGCGCTGGAAAAACAACTACCCTCAGGTCAATTATGGGACTTAATCCACCTGCTAAAGGAACAATCGAATTTAATGGGGAAAATATTGCAGGTCTGGCAACCTATCATATTGCTGCAAAAGGGATTGGTTATGTACCCGAGGATCAAGGAATATTTGGTGAGTTAACAGTAGAGGAAAATATGAAGGTGGCAATCAAAAAGGAAAACGATGAAACAAAGGAACGTCTCGATTATATTTTGAACTTATTCCCTGACCTAAAGAAGTTTTGGAAAAGAAAAGGTGGTAACCTCAGCGGTGGGCAAAAGCAAATGCTTTCTATCGCAAGGGCTTATGTCAATAATAATGATTTGCTTCTAATTGACGAACCAAGTAAGGGACTAGCCCCAATTGTGGTAGAAAAAGTAATGGAATCTATCCAAGAGATGAAGTCAAAGACCTCAATTGTGCTTGTTGAACAAAACTTTTTTATGGCAAGTACAATTGGAGACCGATTTTTCATCATTGACGATGGAAGAACTGTTCATCGTGGCGAAATGAAAGAGTTAAAGGAAAATGAACAACTACGTAAACAATATTTAGGTATTGCCTAACAGGAATTTCTTTGGAAAGGAGGATATTTTGTGGATGCAATTATCAATTTAACGGTCAACGGTCTTGCGACAGGTATGTTAATCTTCCTACTTGCTGCAGGGTTAACTTTGATTTTTGGACTTATGGATGTTTTGAACTTTGCTCATGGTGGTTTATTTGCCTGGGGAGCATATGCCGGTGTTTGGTCTTATGGGCAAACCGGCAGTTTCATAGTTGGAATCATTACCGCACTAATTACAGGTTTAATTTTAGGCTTGCTAATGGAAAAATTCATCGTCACTCCAGTTTACGGAAATCATATCCAGCAAATTTTAATAACGCTTGGGGTTATGATTGTCCTATCCGAAATGCTTAAGGTCGTTTGGGGGCCACACCAATTAAGTGCGAAAACCCCTGCCTATTTGAGTGGAAGTTGGGAGTTTGGAGGAGTCATTCTCATCAAATATCGTTTATTTATCATTTTAGTTGGGTTCTTAGTTTTCTTCCTTGTTTACTACATTCTAAAAAATACAAAAATCGGCTTAATTGTTCGTGCAGGTGTAATTAATAAGGAAATGGTTCAATCACTTGGTATCAATATTAAAAAGATTTTTATGCTTGTTTTTATGGTAGGTGCAGCAATGGCAGCTCTTGGTGGTGTATTACTTGGACCTTATTCCGGACAAATTTATGCAGAGATGGGAATGGAGTTTGCAATTCTCGCATTTATCGTCGTTGTTATCGGAGGGATGGGAAGTATTACAGGGTCACTATTTGCGGCGATTTTAGTAGGGCTATCAGGTGCTTATATGGCTTATTATGTCCCTGAATTATCACTTGCAGTGAATATGTTGCTAATGGCCGTTGTATTAATTTTCAGACCACAAGGATTATTCGGTGCAAAGGGGTGAGGAAATGAGGCTTCTAACTAATTCTTCAAAAGTTAACATCATATACATTGCAGCAGCAGTATTCCTTCTATGTTATCCATTTATTAATGATACTAGAAGTATATTGATTTTATTTACGCAAATTTTTATCTTTGCTGTCTTTGCCATGAGCTATGATATTTTACTAGGTTTTACAGGAATTGTTTCATTCGGGCATGCAATGTTTTTCGGGATCGGTGCCTATACGACAGGAGTTCTTTTAAATCAATTTGAGCCAACTATCCCAATCTTTCTACTATCCATTATAGTTGGAATGATTCTCGCGGCGATTTTAAGTTATATTGTAGGTTTGCTCTCACTTCGGTTAAAAAGTCACTTCTACGCCATGCTGACATTGGCATTTTCAGGCTTGTTTTTAGTTGCGGCAGAAAAATGGAGGTCATTAACAAGAGGAAATGACGGATTTACGTTCCGCGTTCCAGATGTATTAAAAGACCGTATGACCCTATATTTTGTCACATTGGTTCTTATGATTATCGTATTTTTAGTATTAAAAAGATTCACAGAATCCCCTCTTGGCAGGGTTCTCCAAGCAATTCGTGAAAATGAACCCCGAACAGAATCACTTGGCTATAATGTGATTCATTATAAAATCATTGCGAGTATTGTAGCAGGGGTGATTGCAAGTGTTTCTGGCTCGATGTATGTTGTCACATTACGGTTTGTAAATACATCGGTATTTGCCCTCGATGTAACCCTTGATGCTCTTCTCATGACGATTATTGGAGGGGTCGGAACGCTAGTCGGGGCCATCATTGGAGCGGGCCTTATCGAATTTGCCCACCACTGGCTTACTGGACTTGCAAAGGTTCACTGGATTTTTGAAAGATGGATGATCTTCTTCGGTATCTTATATATATTAGCCGTTATGTTCTTCCCAACGGGAATCGTTGGAACTGTCAAGTCGTGGTTTTATAAAAGAAAAGGAACCAATAAAACGAAAGACTATGAAAAAGAAAAAATAGCTGGCTAAGGAGTGAGGGCTATGAATGATAATCAAACCATTACTTCATTCGTTGTCCGTTGTGCGCTGGTTGATGTGGATAACAAGACAATGAAAAAGCAATGGCGGATAAAGGTGAGCCATGTTCAAGGAGAAGATGAAGTAGTCGTTACAGATTTAGATGATGCTGTTCAGTTTATGAAAAGTGTAATAGAGGAGTGACCTACTTTGCAATCAGTTGGAATTTTAAGTACAGGGATATACATTCCGAATGAGTTTCTTACTTCGGAGGACATTTCAATGAAGAGTGGGATTCCAAAGGAAATCGTTGAAACAAAGCTAGGAATTTTAAGAAAACCGATTCCAGGACCAGATGATCATACTTGTGATATGGGAATTAAAGCAGCAAGAGAAGCGATCAAAAAGGCAAACATTGATCCGCTAGATATTGATTTAATTATCTATATTGGGGAAGAGCATAAAGAATATCCTTTATGGACAGCGGCAATTAAAATGCAACAGGAGCTCGGTGCATACAATGCATGGGGCTTTGATGTGGCAATGCGCTGTGGAACGACGATTATGGCGATAAAGGTTGCAAAGAATCTGATGAGGTCAGATGACAACATAAAAACAGTATTACTAGCGGGTGGCTATCGAAATGTAGATTTTATTGATTACGAGAATCCTAGAACTCGCTTTATGTATAATTTGGGAGCCGGTGGCGGTGCCATCCTTTTACAAAAGGGCTTAGCTAAAAATCACGTCCTTGAAAGTCATATTATAACAGATGGTGCATTTTCTGAGGATGTCGTTGTAGTAGCAGGTGGAACAAAGAACCCAATGACAAAGGAAGCCCTCGAACAAAAATTAAATATGCTGGATGTACTTGACCCTGAAGGGATGAAGCAGCGACTTGAAGAAAAGTCGATGCAAAACTTTCTCAAGGTGATTCGTGAAGCAGTCAAAAAAAGCGGGTATTCCGAAGTAGACATTGATTATTTAGGGATTCTCCACATGAAAAAATCAGCCCATGATTTTGTGTTAAACGAATTAGGTCTTACCCAGGACCAATCCATTTATCTTAATGAATATGGACATATCGGCCAAATGGACCAAATACTTTCTATGGAATTTGCGGAAAAAAACGGTAAAATAAAAGAAGGGGATCTTGTTGTTCTTGTAAGTGCTGGAATTGGATATGCGTGGGGTGCTACTGCAATAAAATGGGGGGATTGTTAATGTCGTCTATTGAACTGAAAACTGTTAATCTAGCAAACGGAGAAACACTTGGCTATAGGGAGCGTGAAGGGGGAGAAAAAATAGTTCTACTCATTCACGGGAACATGTCATCATCGAAGCATTGGGATGTTGTTATCGAGAGTATTGATAGCGATTACAAGGTATATGCAGTCGATATGAGAGGCTTTGGAATATCGACTTATCACAAACCAGTTCAATCGATCAGGGATTTTTCCGATGATATTAAATTATTTGTTGAAGAATTAGGTTTATCAGATTTTATAATAGCTGGTTGGTCAACGGGTGGAGCTGTTGGAATGCAGTTTGTAGCTGACCATCCGGGACTTTGTTCAAAGCTAGTGTTGTTGGCATCAGCATCAACAAGAGGTTATCCAATCTTTGGCTTAGGTGCTGACGGGCAAATGGATTTTTCAAATCGATTGAAGACGATGGATGATATTCATAAAGATTTAGCCCGAACTATCCCAATTCAAACTGCCTATGACAATCGAGATAAAGAAACCTTAAAAGCAATCTGGAATGCAGCCATTTACACGAAAAATCAGCCGAAAGAAACTCATTATGATGAGTATCTTGAAGATATGTTGACACAACGCAATCTTGCTGACGTCTATTTTTCATTAAATACATTTAACATAAGCCATCATCACAATGGGTTAACTGAAGGAACTGGCCAGGTTGATGATATCAAGATCCCAGTGTTGGTATTGCGTGGAGATCGGGATTATGTAGTAGTGGAAAGTATGGCAGAGGAAATTATGGAGGATTTAGGGGATAACGCTACATTTGTTGAACTTGAAGACTGTGGACACTCTCCATTAATTGATAACTTAGGGCTGTTATTAAAACATATGCATGAATTTATCAAGCAAAAGGAGCCAGCAAAATGAGATTAAAAGATAAGGTGGCAATCATTACTGGAGCAGCAAATGGGCTAGGGCTAGAAGCAGCTATCACATTTGTACGTGAAGGTGCAAAGGTTGCGCTAACAGACTATGATACAACAGGTGCAGAGAGGGCAAATGAACTGAAAGAACAAGGTGCAGATGTTGAGTTTTTTCAAGTCGATGTAGCAAACAGAGAAAGTGTTGACAAAACAGTTTCCGCAGTTATGGAGCGATTTGGAAAGATTGATATTTTAATAAATAATGCAGGGATTACTCGTGATGCGATGTTAACAAAGCTTTCCCAAGAGGATTTTCAAAAAGTTATCGACGTAAACTTAACAGGTGTTTTTAATTGCACCCAAGCCGTCGTGCCACATATGATTGCTAATGGTAAAGGAAAAATTGTTAGTACCTCGTCTGTAACTGGTGTATATGGGAATGTAGGTCAAACCAATTATGCGGCATCAAAGGCAGCAGTAGTCGGAATGACGAAAACATGGGCAAAAGAACTTGGTAGAAAAGGGATTAATGTCAATGCAGTAGTACCAGGATTTATTGAAACCGGGATGGTTGTAGCAGTACCTGAAAAGGTCATCAACCAAATGAAAATGATGATCCCACTGCAAAGACTAGGAAAGCCTTCAGACATTGCCAATGCGTATCTATATTTATCATCCGATGAATCTGATTACGTGAACGGAACAACCTTGCATGTTGATGGTGGAATAATGATGTAATTTGATTAGGAGCTTATTTATGGCTCCTATTTTTTTGTTGCAAGAAGATTTTGGGACCAAGGAAATAAATAGGGAAGTGTTGAAGGAAATCACACTGAGGGCTTGGATGAAAAACCAAGCCAAACAAGATCGTTGGCGAACTGTCTCTGAAAGCCTGTCTCAAGGACAAATCCAAGTAACATTTTGAATGAACTGTCTCTGAAAGCCTGTCTCAAAGACAACCCGAAGTGAATTTTTGAATGAATAGTCTCTGATAGCCTATCTCAAAGACAATGCGTAGTAAAAATTTGAATGAAATGTCTTTGAAAGCCTATCTCAAAGACAAATCGCAGTAAAATTTTGAATGAACTGTCTTTGATATCACACACATACAAATCCCACACCAAACATCGCACCTTCATGTAACTTCCATGTAACTCTTGTCTTCTATAGTAAGAATAGAATTAAGTAGACGTAAGGAGAGATAGTTGTGAGGTGGGAACTGGACTGGATCGCAAATCGTGCTCGACTATCACCTGATTCGATTGCTGTTGTAGACGGGGAAACGGGCAGCCGCTTTACCTTTCATGAATTAAATAAACGTGCGGAAAATATCGCCTACTATTTCAAATCAATCGGAATTAAAAAGGGGGATCGGATTGCACTGCTATCTCCAAATGATATTAGTTATTTCGATTTGCTTTTTGCCTGTGGGAAAATTGGGGCAATCTTTGTACCCTTAAATTGGCGTTTATCAGGTGAAGAAATAGATTATATCCTTTCAAATTCAACACCAAAGCTAATTGCATTATCAAGTAATTTGGAGGGTTTATTACTGGACAAAACATCTAGAGAAATCGTAAAAGTTGATTCGAAGGAGTATCATCGATTTGCGAATGAATCAAGTAAATCCTTGGAACACGATGAATTTATTCAAGAAGATGACCCTTTAGCAATCATTTATACAGGTGGAACAACAGGTAAACCAAAGGGAGTAGTCCTTTCCCATCGATCCATTATGTGGAATGGATTAAATACAATTGTGAGCTGGAATTTGTCAGCAGAAGATGTGACATTGACGTATATGCCGATGTTCCATACTGGTGGGCTCAATGCCTTATCAATTCCGATTTTAATGATGGGGGGTAAGGTAGTAATAGCTAAAAATTTCGAGCCTAATCGAGCGATCCAGATAATTAATCAAGAGGGTTGTACAGTCGTATTACTTGTTCCAACGATGTATCACATGATGGTTAACACTCCATCCTTCAAGGATGTTAATTTTCCAACAATGCATACATTCTTATCAGGTGGAGCGCCATGTCCGCTAGAAATTTACCAGGCCTTTGAAGAAAAAGGGTTATCTTTTAAAGAAGGATACGGTCTAACAGAGGCTGGTCCAAACAATTTCTTCATCGATCCAAAGATTTCAAGATTCCGAAGAGGATCTGTTGGGAAGGCCATGTTTTATAATGACGTGAAAATCATTACTTCTGATGGAAAAGAAGCGAAGGCTGGTGAAGTAGGAGAGCTTTTAATTCGTGGAAAGCATGTATTCCATCATTACTGGAATAATCAAGACGCGACAAAGGAAGCGTACCATGATGGATGGCTTCATACCGGGGATTTAGCTAGATGTGATGAGGAAGGCTATCACTATATTGTTGGTCGCAAAAAAGAGATGATTATTACTGGTGGGGAAAATGTTTACCCATTAGAGGTGGAACAATGCATTAGCAAACACCCAGCGATTAATGAAGTTGCTGTTGTTGGTGTCCTGCATCAAAAATGGGGCGAAATGGTAATTGCAGTAGTTTCGTTAATGCCAGACCAACAAGTTTCTAAGGTGGAATTAAAAGAGTACTGTCAAGCAAAGATCGGTAAATACAAAGTTCCGAAAGAGTTTATCTTTGTGGAAGAAATACCAAAAACACATGTTGGAAAGATTGATAAAAACCATTTACAAAAGACCTATGAAAATTTAGTTGGTTAAAAGATTAAACAAGTTATGAATGGCATTAAAAAATGAATAGGGTATAAAAGACGACTACAGTTTTAATTTTGTAGTCGTTTTTAGTGTTATATGATTAGTCGAAGTACAGTGTAGAATCATTCATCAACTTAGAAAAATTCGATTACATTAAAAAATGTTTTCTGTGACTAATGTATTAGAATGAGAACGAAAACACTAACATTGAACTATGACTTTTTACCTATTGTTCGTATTTAGTGCAAAAAACATGTAAAACTTCCGTTTAATTTTCGTAAATTGTATTGACTGATTTCCCCTGAAGAAGTATCTTGAAGTCGTATACATTTACTACTAAATCTAGGAAGTAAGGGGAGAAGAGTGTGAAAAAAGGCATAGTAAGAAAATTACTATCGATTTTATTTGTTTTTAGTTTAATAGTGCCTACTACACTATTAAACTTTGCACCCGCTGTAAGTGCAGCTGAAGCAACTGCCGAAGATCTATTTATCTCTGAGTATATCGAAGGCAGTAGTAATAACAAAGCAATTGAGATTTATAATGGGACCGGTGCTGAAGTTGACTTATCAGCATACACACTAGAACTATATTCAAATGGAGCCAGTGTAGCTGGTACAACTTTAAAACTAACAGGAACTCTAGTGAGTGATGATGTCTATGTAATTGCACATTCAAGTGCAAGTCCTGAAATAATAGCAGTTACAGACATAAAACATGGTGTTGCAAATTTCAATGGAGATGACGCTCTTGTTTTAAAGAAAAATGGTGAAATTATTGACTCATTTGGACAAGTAGGACATGACCCAGGTACTAATTGGGGCGGAGTGACTTCAGAACACACTCTGGTAAGAAAAGATTCAGTCCTCACTGGGGATAAAGTACATGATGATGCTTTTGATCCTTCTATTGAATGGGACAATCATCCACAGGATACATTTTCATTTTTAGGTTCTCACAAAGGTGAAGGAAATGTAGATCCAGAACCTGAACAACCAACGGTAATCACAATTGCTGAAGCTCGCACCCAAGGTACTGGTTCAGTATCCGTTAAAGGTACAGTGACAGCAAAATTAAAAAATACAATCCACATTCAAGATGAAACAGCAGCAATTGCTGTTCGTCCAACGTCTTTAGATGTTCAACTTGGTGATGAAATCACTGTAAGTGGTTCATTACAAGAATTTAGAGGGTTATTACAATTAGATTCAGCAAAGTTAATTGGAGAAGCTGAAAATAAAGGCGTACCAGCTCCAATTGAATTAGCAGGAGCTGAAGTTACGGAAGAAAATGAATCTAAATTAGCAGTTGTTAAAAATATCGAACTTATATCTGTTTCTAATGGAAGCGGTTGGGCAAACTTTACAGCCAAAGCCGAAGATGGTACAGAATTTTTAGTTCGTGATGAAAACAATACATTAGGTTTATCTGTTGGGACTAATTATGATTCAATTACTGGTATCGTCCAACAATTCGACCAAGATTATCAAATCATTCCTCGTGGACAAGCAGATATCGTAGTAGATTCATCAAAAGTTCAACCAGTTAGTGCATCACAACCATCAGGTAGCATTCCTACAGGAACGCAAGTAACATTATCTACTACAACTGAAGGTGCAGACATTTACTATACAACAGATGGAACTGAACCAACAGTTGAGAGTCAAAAGTACAGCGAACCGATTACGGTTGACCAGGATATAACAATCAAAGCCCTTGCTGTAAAAGAAGGTTTAACAGCAAGTGAAATTAAAGAATTTACTTATAAAGTATACGAGCTTGAAAATATCAATATCCATGATATCCAAGGAGAGTCTCATGAATCTCCACTTAAAGGTGTAGTTGTTGAAAATGTTGAAGGTATCGTTACTTATACCTATAAAATCGGAAACAATAACTACTTCCATTTGCAAACTCCAGATAATCAAAAGGATAACAATCCAAAGACATCTGAAGGTATCGTCGTTTTTACAGGGAATCAAGCAAATGTGAAAGTAGGTAATTTAGTCAGTGTAACAGGTACTGTCGATGAATTTCATATTGATGGCTACAATGATTCAAAGAGTGAAACTGACTTACCAGTAACACAAATCAATGCAAGAAATGACCGAGGAGGTTTAGTGACAGTAATTCGGGAAAAAGTTGAATTACCGGAACCAATTAAAATTACTAGCGAAAACCTTCCAAATCAAGTGATTGATAATGATAATTTTACAAAGTTTGATCCAGATGAAGATGCAATTGATTTCTGGGAAAGCATTGAAGGGATGCTTGTTGAAGTAGAAACAGTTAAAGCTGTTGCACCTCAAGAACATGGGGATCTAATTACTGTTTTAGAAAACAGAGTGACTGATACAATCCATGGTGGAGTGTTATTAACTGAAGATAATGCTAATCCGGATCGAATCCAATTCAAAATGTACGATAACAATGCTGCTAGAGATTTCGAGGTAGCAACAGGTGACAAATTTACTGGACCAATTACGGGTGTAGTGAACTATGGTTTCCAAAACTATAAGATCTATGTTGATCTAGTAGATATGCAATCAAAACATGTTGTTGGTGAAGCAAAACCTGAGACAACTACAATTGTTAAAGAGGACGATAAGGTAACGATTGCCTCTTATAATCTAGAAAACTTCTCAAATAATACAAAAGAAACATCGAATGATAAAGCTCAAAAACTAGCACGAGCATTTGTAACAGATATGGAAAGTCCTGACATCATCGGGGTAACTGAAGTTCAAGATAACAATGGACAATCTGCCGGAGATGCAGCTGCAAACGAAAGCTATGAACGTTTAATTCAAGCAATTGTTGCTGCTGGCGGTCCAGAATATGAATATTTAAACATTGACCCTATTAATAATAGAGATGGTGGAGCACCAAATGCAAACATCCGAGTTGGATTTTTATATAATCCAGATCGTGTTTCCTTACCAGAAGGTATTTCAGCAGGTGATGCTACAACAGCAGTTGGATATGAGAATGGTAAATTAACTCATAACCCTGGTCGTATTGATCCAACAAACCCAGCATTTAATAACAGTCGAAAACCTTTAGCTGCGCAATTTACATTCCAAGGTGAAGATGTTGTTGTTATCGTAAATCACTGGAATTCAAAATCTGGGGACACTCCATTATTCGGTTCAACTCAACCACCGGTATATGGTAGTGAGGAACAACGTAAACAAATTGCAAATGTGGTTTATGACTTTGTAGAAGAAATAAAAGCTGATAACCCAGGTGCAAATATCGTATCTGTTGGTGACTTTAACGATTTCCAATTCACTGAGTCTCTTAAAATCCACGAAGGCGATTTAATGACTAATATGATTAACAAAGTGGATAAAGACGACCGCTATACTTACTTGTTCCAAGGAAATTCTCAAGTCTTAGACCATATCTTAGTTTCAAATAATTTAGTAGAAAAAACTAAAATTGATATTCTTCACATCAATGCAGACTTCACTGATATGGCAGGACGCGCGAGTGACCATGATCCGGTAATGGTTCAAGTAGATTTAAAAGATAATTTTGACTTAACTGTAATGCATACAAATGATACACATGCTGCTTTAGACAATATGCCAAAGACTGTAGCAGCAGTGAAGGAAGTTAGAACACAAAACCCTGAAGCACTTCTTCTACATGCTGGGGATGCATTTACAGGAACATTGTATTTCAATGAATTCCAAGGCGTAGCAGACTTAGCTATGATGAACTTAATGGGCTTCGATGCAATGACCTTTGGTAACCATGAATTTGATTTAGGTTCATCTCAAGATGGCCATCAAGCTTTAGTTAACTTTATCAAAGATGCACAATTCCCATTTGTTAGTGCCAATGTTGACTTCTCGAAAGATGATAAATTCGCTGGAATATTCAATGATTCCATTGCAAAAGATTTTAATAATGGTCAAATTTACAATGGGATTATCAAAGAAGTAAACGGCGAGAAAGTTGGTATCTTCGGGTTAACAACTGAAGAAACGGCAGACATCTCTAGCCCAGGTTCGATTGCATTTGAAAACTATCTTGAGGAAGCAGAAAACGCTGTAAAAGCTTTGGAAGCACAAGGTGTGAATAAAATCATTGCCTTGACTCATATTGGTTATGACGATAATGCAGCGGTTGACAACGACTTAATTCTTGCTGAACAAGTAGAAGGTATTGATGTGATTGTTGGTGGACACAGCCATACAACATTGTCTGAACCTGTAGTTGTTGCAAAAGATGATACACCAACAGTAATCGTTCAAACAGGTAATGCCAATAGCAATCTTGGTGTTCTAAATGTTGAATTTGATGATAATGGTGTAGTGGTAGCGCATGATGGTGGCTTAGTTGCAATCGGCAGTCAGGTGGCTGATCCCGAAGCAGCAGAAATATTAGCACCATACAAAGCACAAGTTGATAAAGTAGCACAAGAAGAAATCGGAGTAACAACTTCTATTGCATTAGAGAACCCACGAACAAATGGTGATGATACAAAGCCAAGCGTACGTAAAAATGAAACAATTTTAGGCAACCTGATTACAGATGGTATGCTATTAAAAGCAAAAGAATTCACTAACAAAAATGTAGTAATGGCATTACAAAATGGTGGTGGTATCCGTTCAGCTATTAATACAGGCCCAATCACTGTTGGTGAAGTAATCTCAGTTCTTCCATTTGGTAATACGTTAGCTACCATGGAAGTAACAGGTGCAGAACTTAAAGAAGCATTTGAAATCTCCTTAAGCAGGTACCCTGGAGAAAATGGCGGCTTCTTACATGTAGCTGGTGGTAAAGTGAAATTTGATTCTACGAAACCAGCTGGTGATCGTGTTGTATCTGTATCCTACCTAGATGAAAATGGTAAATATGTAGAGGTTCAAGATGAAAAAATCTATACAGTTGCAACAAATGCATTCACAGCTAAAGGTGGAGATGGCTATGATGTATTTGCAAAGGCTTATGAAGAAGGTCGTGTAACAGATCTTGGACTTTCTGATTGGGAAAACTTCCGTGAGCACTTAGTAAGTGTTGGAAGTAATGGTATCCCAACTAAAATTGAAGGTAGAGTTGTTGATGTTTATACAACACCAGGTGAAGAACCAGAAGAACCACAAATCGTCGTTGTTACTCCAGAGGTAGAGAGAGGAAACAAATATGTAGTAACTTCAAATGATTTGGGTGATTTAACAGATGGAGCTACTGTTAGAGTTGAAGTTCCTGAAAAGAATAATACAATTTTTGTATCATTGAGTTCTGAAGCAGTTACGAAGCTTAAAGAAGCAAATGCAACATTAGTAGTTTCAAATAATGTAGGTGAGTTTCAAGCTCCTGCATCTAGCTTGCCTGATGGTGAAATTGAAATTAAAGTGCAAAAGGACAATCGTAAGGGTGCTTTAGATGCTTATAATTTTACAATCAAATCAGAAGGTAAAGGATTCCATAAGTTTAACTAAAGCTAACAATGACCTTGTGTCAAACAGCAATAAATAATGATAAAGGCCGTAGAACTTGTTTCTATGGCTTTTATTATGGAGAAATACATGTGTTAAAAAAGGAAAAAGATATGCGATGTTGAATTACTTAATGAGTTGATAATTAAGGAGTAATTCATATGATTACGTATAAACTACTAAAAGGAAAAAAGGTTGAACTTGTAAGATTCAAAGATGAGGATGTTTCTACAATTGTAAGTTGGTATGAAGATCAAGAGTTTCTTAGAAATTTAGATACTTTGCCATCCTTCCCAAAACATCCGTCAGACTTCAAGGAATGGATCGAACAGAAAAATGAAAAAGCATTCGTGTTTGGTATTAAAGAGCTGTCCACTGAAAAATTAGTTGGCTTTGTGGATATTGACAGTATTATTTGGCCACATCGAAATGCATGGCTTGCGATCGCAATCGGTGGTGATGGTAATCGGAATCGGGGCCTCGGAAATGAGGCCATGCAGCTTGCGCTAGATTTTGCCTTTCAGGAGTTAAATTTGTACAGAATCCAATTAACCGTTTTTCAATACAATGAAAGAGCTATCGCCTTATATGAGAAGCTAGGTTTTGTCAGGGAGGGGACTTCTAGGGAATTCCTTGAACGAGACGGTAAACGATTTGATATGTACTTCTATGGTCTGCTAAAACATGAGTGGGAAGAATAATATCAATCCCCCCAGAAGGTTGGGGGGATTTTCATAGTTACTGTTTTTCAAAGTTTAAATCCCAAATAATCCCGAATTGATCCTTCACTTTTGCATATTTAGCACCCCAGAAAGTATCCTGCAATTCCATGAATACTGTTCCTGTTTGCTTTAAATCATTAAACGTTTTAGTAATTTCCTCCTCGCTTTCAAATTCGATTACGAGGGAGATATTGTTTCCGAAATTCACTGTTTGGTCGGGAGAGTCGTCAGACACCATTAGTAAGAAGTCGTTCTTTTTAAATTTACCATGGATAAGTCTGTCATTCGCCCACTCCTGAGTCTCATAACCCGCCTTGGCATATGTTTGAACATCCAAAATTTCACCATCAAATAATTCCTTGTAGTATTCCAAAGCTTCCTTTGCATTTCCATTAAACATTAAATACGGTGTTGCTTGCCCTTTCATTCGCATAACACTCCTTTGTAAAATTATTATCCAAAGCCATACACTATGATTTCTGATTCCTAAGGAAATCATACACTTTTGTATATTTTTTCCTCAAGTCCCATTATAATTAAATAAAACGAAAAACACAAGAACAAATGTTCTGAAAAAGGGGTGGAATTATGATGATCAGAAAGCTTATACCAGAGGATGCCGAGGGCTATTGGAAGCTCCGATTAAAAGCATTAACAACGGATCCGGAAAGCTTTTTAGTTACGTATGAAGAAGCAATAATGAAAGAAAATCCAATTGAAGATTACAAGAAAAGCTTTCAATCTCAAGAGTTACTTACGCTTGGTGCATTCGAAGAAGAAAATTTAGTTGGAATGGTAACATTAATCAGAGAAACACGTCAAAAGATAAGGCATAAAGCTAATATCGTAGCGATGTATGTTGATAATCAAAAAAGAGGAAGGGGAATTGCCAATGATTTGCTAAATGAAGCAATCAAAGTGGCTAAAAATATGCCTGACATCGAACAACTTTATTTAACGGTAGATGCAGAAAATACACCAGCAAAGGAACTATATAAAAAACTAGGATTTCAAAAATTTTCTGTTGAAGTAAAGGCTATCAAATTTAACGGACAGTATCGTGACGAAGAGCATATGGTATTATTTCTTGAGAAATAATTGTCAAAATTTGTCTTGCTAAAAGTGGAGTAGTCACTTATTATTAAATGTAATAGCATATATTGATGTGATTTTGTGTTATATAACTACATATTGTGTTTTACCTTAAGAAAAAGATGCCATTGGGCTTAATAGGGAATCTGGTGAAAATCCAGAACTGCCCCCGCAACTGTAAATGCTGACGAAATGAACAGGCCACTGTATAAGTTAACTTCAAGTAGGTACTTATATGGGAAGGGTTCAAAGTAGAGTGATGCATAAGTCAGGAGACCTGTCTTTTCTTATGATGTTTCACCTTCTTCGGGGATTGGGAAGATGAAACGGTGGCGACAGGTAGGGCTCTTTATTTTTGCTCTCTTGATGTTATCGTTTCATCCGCTCAATTTCATTGGGCGGATTTTTTAATTTTATTCAGTGGGCGTTTTAACCCCCACTAAATAAAATTAAAGCCTCCGGCGGATGCCACGATTTTTCAAAGGGAATTTTTCGGGCAAGCTCGAAAAAAAATCGGGCGCAAATACGCCAAGGCGCATTTGATTGAGTAGCGAAAAAATTGTAAGGGAGAGAAATAAATTGAATATCACAACACATGAGGAAATGAATTCAGTTCTACGCTCGCTTGATTATGCAGAAAGTACCTATCAGCTCGACACAACCGAAATAAGAAACAAACTACAAGGAATAAATTTATCTGAATTTGAAGCGAACCAACATGCTCTAATTTATTCCTTAAACAAAATTGCCATGGATCAGCCAAACTGGACATACTTAGCGGCTCATCTCTATTTAAATGAACTTTATGAAAAAGCTGCTACAAATCGAAGCTATGATAGCAAGTTAAAATACGGTAGTTTTTATGATTTACTCCAAGAACTAACAACAAAAGGAATTTACTCTACTGAACTACTAGACTCCTATACAAAGGACGAAATTGCTGAGCTCGGAAAGCTTATTGACCCTGCTAAAGATCATCTATTTACATATATAGGTTTATTTTTACTAGCCGACCGTTATCTTGCCAGAGACTATGAACGTAATATTTATGAACTTCCTCAGGAGCGTTTCATGATGATAGCCATGACTTTAATGCAACATGAAAAAAGAGGTGTAAGGCTCGAGTACGTCAAAGAAGCCTACTGGGCATTGAGTAATTTGTATATGACCGTTGCAACTCCAACACTATCAAATGCGGGCAAAAGCTTTGGCCAGTTGTCCTCTTGTTTTATTGATACAGTTGAAGACTCACTTGATGGTATTTATTTAAATAACTGGGATATTGCTAGATTATCAAAAGATGGAGGAGGCATAGGGGTCTATTATGGTAAGGTTCGCGCATTAGGCTCCGACATTAAAAAATTTAAAGGGAATTCTTCCGGTGTAGTTCCATGGATTCGTCTAATCAATGATACAGCAGTTAGTGTTGACCAATTAGGCCAACGCCAAGGAGCAATTGCGATCTATCTCGATCTATTCCATAAAGATATGATGAATGGTTTTCTAGATTTAAAAACGAATAACGGAGACGAACGTCGGAAGGCCCATGATATTTTTACAGGGGTATCAGTTCCAGATCTATTTATGAAAAAGCTACAAGAGGTAGATGAGAATGGAAGAAGCAATGGGGAGTGGCACACCTTTTGTCCACATGAAGTAAAGCAAATCATGGTATGGAAGGATGAGAACGGGAATCCGTTAGGTCTTGAAGATTTTTATGACGAAGAAGATGAAAAATACTTCACTCAAAAATATTTGGAAGCCGTCAATCATCCACTTTTACCACGTAAATCCTATCGAGCAATGGATGTCATGGCGCGAATCATGATTGCACAGTTAGAAACTGGGACACCGTATATGTTCTATCGTGATGAAGTAAACCGTCAAAATCCAAACAAGCATCTTCTAGGAAAAGGACGAACTTCGATATTTTGTAGTAATTTATGCACGGAAATTGCTCAAAATATGTCAGCAACAGGGATTACGAAGGAATATATCGATGATGAAGGAAATATTGTGATCATTCGAAAGCCTGGTGATTTTGTGGTTTGTAATCTTTCATCTATTAATCTACCAAGGGCGGTCCATAAGGATGTACTTGAACGATTAATTCGCATCCAGGTTAGAATGCTAGATAATGTCGTAGATTTAAATACTATTTCGGTCAAACAAGCAGATATCACAAATAAAAAGTTCCGTGCGGTGGGCTTAGGTACTTTTGGCTGGCATCATCTTTTAGCGTTAAAGGGAATTTACTGGGAATCGGATGAGGCTGTTCAATATGCAGATAAGCTCTACGAGGACATTGCTTATTATGCGATTCAATCCTCAATGGAGCTTGCTAACGAAAAAGGAGCTTATCCGAAATTTAAAGGATCTGAGTGGGATACGGGAACTTATTTTTCTCGAAGAAGGTATGCTTCTGAGCGATGGAATAAGCTTAAAGCAAAGGTTTCTCAGAACGGATTAAGGAATGGCTGGCTCATGGCAATTGCTCCGAATTCATCGACAGCTAAAATTGGTGGCTCTACCGACGGGATTGATCCAATTTACGCAGCTGAGTATGCGGAGGAGAAAAAGAATTTTAAGTTTAAAGTAACTGCTCCTGATATCGATCATAAGACTTATGAGTATTACCGAAAAGCACGTCATGAAGTTGATCAAATCTGGAGTATAAGACAAAATGCTGCACGCCAGCGTCATATTGATCAGGGCATTAGCTTTAATCTGTATGTCAGACATGATATTAAAGCAAAGGATCTCTTGCAGCTCCATCTAGAAGCTTGGAAGCAAGGGTTAAAAACGACTTATTATGTCAGAAGTACCTCACAAGCAGAAATTGAAGAATGTGAACTATGCCACAGTTAAGGGGGAAACGAACTAATGACTATAAATCAATCACTAACAAAGATAAAATTATTTAATCCGGAGTTTCCGAATAAATCAACAGGAATTATTAACGGGGAAACCTCGGGACTATTGAATTGGAATGATATTGCATATCCACAAATGTATACACTTTATCAAACATTGCTTTCGAATTTTTGGAAGGCACAAGAAATTAATATGCAGGATGATATCAAGCAATGGGACCAACTAAGCCCTACTGAAAAAGATGTGTTTTTACGAATAAACACTCAGCTCGCATCTTTAGATAGCTTGCAGACACCTACAATGAACCAGGTAATGGATTATGTAACGGACTCTAGTTTTAAAGCCATTTTCGCGGTTATATCACAGCAGGAAGCAGTACATAATGAGTCGTATTCTTATATTTTAAGCTCACTTGTGCCATTCCACGAACAAAAGGAACGATTTAATCAGGCGAAGGACGACCCGATTGTTCGAAAAAGAAATCAGGTAATCCTTGAGGCTTATGAGGGGTTTAGGGAACTTCCTACACCAGAAAACTTGTTTAAGCTGGCGATCAATTCGATTAATCTAGAAGGAATCTATTTTTATGCAGGTTTCGCCTTTTTCTATAATCTTGCGAGACAACAAAAAATGCTGAAGACAAGTACAATGATTAGTTATATTCAAAGGGATGAGATGCAGCATGCTTATTTCATTGCTCAATTTGTACGAATCCTTTTATCAGAAAATCCGGAACTAAATACAGATGAAAACAAGGATTATGTCTTTAAGTCGATTGGACAAGCAGTGGAGCTTGAAAAAGAGTGGGCACGTTATATTTTAAAAGATATTGATGGAATTGATTTACGTGAATTTGAAGAATATGTAGAATATCTTGCTAACAAAAGGCTTCGGCAGCTTGGGTTTCAAAATTTATATGAAGAGAAAGATAACCCAATGCCGTGGATTCAGGTGTTTAGTGATGAAATGATGAATGACACTAAATCTGATTTCTTTGAACAAAAGTCACGAACCTATACTAAAGTATCCGGGTCCAATGGGTTTGATGAGCTATAACTATGAAGGTTGCAATTGTGTATACATCGATCACAGGGAATACAGAGGAAGCAGTGAAAATCGTCCACGATTATTTGAGTAAGTGTACAAGCGAGTGCTATGTCTATCAGGTCGAATATTTTCCTTTTTATAAAATGGAATCATTTGATGCGATTATCATAGGAACCTATACATGGGGAAATGGGAATATTCCTCATGAAATGATTCAGCTTTATCGTGCCTTTGAGAACAGTTCTACAAAGGATATTGTAACAGGCGTATTGGGCACTGGTGACCAATGCTATCCCCATTTTTGTGGGGCAGTTGATGAATTTCGCGATATGCTTTTTGTGCATTCAAACTTAGCAGCAACCTTAAAAGTTGAATTGATGCCACAACGTATAGATGAACATCGGTTTGAACGCTTTGTTGAGGTTGTAATGGAACGAGTAAATAGTCTACAGGGTATCACTGTCTAGTGTTACCCTGTTTCTTTATATTTTTAATCTTAAACTTAAAGCGATATTAAAAGTAAATAGTCCAAGAAGGCTTACTAATAAAATCGAAAAGTCTAATGCAGATGCAAGAAGTGCTCCTAGACTTCCTCCGGTCATCAAAGTAAATGAATATAGCGAAATAGCGGAGCCTCTTGCATGTTCACCAAGCTTACCGATGATAGAAATAAGGGAGGGGTAGAGGAGGGAAATAGCGGCAACCAAAGGAATGGACACAATGGCGACCATTACAGGTGTTCTAATAAAAAGTAGATTGATCAGACTAAAAGCTACAAGGCAGAGGCCAAGTAATAAAGTTCTACGATCACCAAAATGCCTTACCAATTTCCCTGTTAACAATGAAAAAGATGCACCAATGAGACCGATAGCCCTTATTTTAAATAATTTCTTTTGATTAATCGAATACTCTTCTTGTAAGTATTGACCTAATCCATCATAGAACGAAATAAACGTCAGCAAAATTGAAAAAGTGATGATATAACATGTGACTAATGTAGGGTTTTTGATAATTTTACAAAGATCTTGAAAAAGTGAAGCACATTCTTGTTTTGCAACTGGTACAGTTGGAAGGAAAAACAATCCGCTCATAAACAGGACAAGATACATAATTGCAAAGCCATAAAAAACATACTCCCAGCCATAAAAATAAGTAATGCTCGAACTAATAAGTTGACCAAGGATACCTGCAAATAAGAAGCCACAGTTAATAAGAGCGAGCACGAGAGTACGATGTCGGAGTGGAAAAACGTCAAAGATATAAGTAAATGCAACTGGTGGAAAGCTCCCTAGGGCAAATCCTTGAAGACTTCTAAAAAGATAAAGTGATTTGTCATTAAATGAAAATCCCACTAATCCAGTTGCAAGAAATGATAGGATTAACCCAAGGAGAATGACTTTTTTTCTCCCTATTTTCTCTGATAGAGGTCCAAAGAATAGCAACCCACACGCATAAGAAAAGGAAAAAATACTCCCTCCAACCACTACTTGTTCAACAGTTATATGGATTGAATCCGAAATACTTTGATAAATGGGAATAAAAGTATAGATATTAGAAGCAACAAATACTCCCGTAAAAATAAGGAACAATGCGGCAAGAAATAACCTCTTCAACCAGACCACCACCTTTTTGTAACATATGCTTACCTACGTGGTCTGGTTAAAAAACCGGTAGCTGTCACAACGATTATGAGGAGATTCTTAACAAATAAAACAGCGAGGAAATAGCTTTGGTTGTCTTCTCGCTGTTTTATTATACTGGAACTTCTCAGATTCCCTCTTAATCTACTAAAACTATATTTAAGGAACAACTGTTACTGGGCATGGAGCCTCATGTAAAACCTTATAGCTTACACTTCCAAGGACAGTTCCTTTAATTGCACCCAGTCCTCTATAACCCATTATGATTTGAGTTGCCTGATTTTCTCTTGCTTCAGCACAGATTTCTATCCCGGGATCACCAGTTCTTAATTTTGTCTCCACCGGAATAGAGAAGTTCTTTGTTTCAGCCAATGCTTTTTCAAAAGCAACTTTACTTTCTTCACTTTGATATGCACGGATTTGTTCTTGTTTAACAAAGCGTTTAATGTTAGGTGTGTTATAACTTGGTTGAACATTTAGAAGAATGATTTCATAACTATTTTCAACAGCTTGTTTTAACGCGAATTGCAATGCCTTAATAGATTGTGCAGAACCATCAACAGGTACTAGTAGTCTAGTCATAATAAAGACTCCCTTCAATTTGTGGGATTGATTAGTGTACAAATGTTTCAGGCTGCTGAATGGGTTGAATCAATCCCTACATTAATTATAAATCTATTTTAAGAGTTTGGTTTTTAATTAACAAAATTGTCAAAAATAAGCATCGCAGTACTATGCTGAAAAGATTCGTTTCAATGCCTTCGCAAATTCATTTCCTAAAACCGGTATGATTGAAAGTCCAAGTATAAATAGCCAATCATTAACTGATAGAAAATGGATTTCAAATACATTGTTAAAAAACGGAATATAGACAAGACCCACTTGAATGGCAATACCTACACAAATTGCGGCGATTAAATATTTGTTTGTAAAAAGTCCAACTTTAAAGATAGATTTCTTACGACTTCGGAGGTTAAGAGAGTGAAACAATTGCGAAATACTCAATGTGATAAATGCCATTGTTTGAGCGTGAATTAAAGCATCTGTTGTAATGTAACTATAATCGATTGTAAAGACAGAGCTTGCACCAGAATAGAAACGTAAGCCTTCTACAAATGCAAATAATGTAATAAAACCAATCACTAACCCATTTAATACGGTAAAGCTTCCATTACCCTTTGCAAATATGCTTTCCTTCGGATCACGTGGGTTTTCCTTCATCACATCAGGATCATCAGGGTCCAGCCCTAAGGCAATTGCGGGAAGGGTATCTGTAATCAGATTAACCCAGAGAATTTGTACAGCTGTTAATGGAGCGGGTAAGCCAAGTAATATACCAATGAATAAAGCAGTAATTTCCCCTAGATTACAAGAGAGTAAAAATAATACGGATTTTTTGATATTTTGATAGATATTTCTACCATGCTCTACAGCTGATACAATTGTAGAGAAATTATCATCTGTAAGGATGATATCAGCGGCTCCTTTTGCAACATCCGTACCTGTGATACCCATGGCTACTCCAACATCAGCCTGTTTTAATGATGGAGCATCATTCACACCGTCACCAGTCATAGAGGCGATATGTCCATTCCCCTTTAACGCTTTTACAATTCGTACCTTATGCTCGGGAGATACTCGTGCAAATACTCGAACATTTTTAACTTTTTCCTGTAACTCTAAATCACTAAGTGCTTGTAGTTCTTGGCCAGTCATTGCTTGTTGCTCAACATTTGCTATACCTAGTTCAGAAGCGATTGCCAGAGCTGTTTTTTTATGGTCGCCGGTTATCGTAATTGTCTGAATGCCCGCATTTTTACAAGAGGCAATTGATGCTTTGACTTCCTCACGAGGTGGATCTATCATACCGATTAGGCCAAGGAAAGTAAGATCTGATTCTAAGTTGCTATCTAGGCCGTCATTTTCTGGTACGTTTTTCATAGCAACAGCTAGAACACGTAAGGCCTTATCAGACATTCTTCCTGAGGCTTCCTGAATCTCTTTCTCTTCATCCGAGGTAAAAGATACAATTTTACCATCCTTATAAATAGCTTTTACCCTTGGTAAAATGCTTTCCAAAGCCCCTTTAGTAAACGAAATAAAGCTACCATTATCTGTGTGAACAGTTGTCATCATTTTTCGATCAGAATCAAAAGGAAGTTCAAAAATTCGTTTGAAGTTTTTTTCAAGCGCCTCTTTGAACAAGCCGATATTCAATCCTGCCTGTACAAGGGCGATTTCAGTTGGGTCTCCCGTACTTTGCTCCTCAGAAACTTGAGCATCATTACATAATGTAATCCCACGGAAAAATGGATGGCTTTTTGTAATTTCTGGTGGAATGTCACCTATCTTCTGAAAGCGATCATCCATAAAGATAGTGGTTACTGTCATTTTGTTTTGCGTAAGCGTACCTGTTTTATCCGAGCAAATAACACTTACTGCACCAAGGGTTTCCACAGCTGGAAGCTTGCGGACGATTGCATGATGTTTAATCATTTTTTGAACACCCATAGCAAGCACAATCGTAACAATTGCGAGGAGGCCCTCGGGTATTGCTGCAACGGCTAAGCTAACAGCAATGAGGAACATGTCTAAAGGTTCTCTACCTTGAAAGAACCCAATGAAAAAGATGACAATTGAAACAATGATTGCTCCTATCCCTAAAAATTTGCCCAATTCATCTAATTTCTTTTGAAGAGGTGTTGTTTCCTTTTGTTGCTGTCCGAGCATTTTAGCTATTTTTCCAATTTCAGTATTCATTCCTGTGTCTACTACAACACCAATTCCTCTTCCATAGGTTGAAAGAGTTGTCATAAAAGCCATATTCCGTTGGTCACCCATTGAAGCCTCATGACCCATTATTATAGATGCATCTTTTTCAACTGGAACAGATTCACCCGTTAACGCAGATTCTTCGATTTGTAAATTCGCTGTTTCCACCAGCCGTAAATCTGCAGGGACATACCGTCCAGCGTCTAAAATGATGATATCACCAGGGACAATTTCCTCAGATGGAACTTCCTTTAGGTTTCCATTTCTTTTGACAACTGCTTTTGGCGTGGACATTTTCTTTAATTCTTCCAACGCTTTTTCAGCCTTGGACTCCTGAACAACTCCAATTACAGCGTTGAGCAGGATGACAATAAAAATAATCGCAGCATCGGTGATTTCTCCAACAAAAGCAGAAATAACAGCTGCTGCAATAAGTATGTGGATTAACATGCTATTAATTTGATCCCAAAACATTTTTAGAATTGATGCTTTTTTATGATCTTCAAATCGATTAGGACCAAACCTTCTAAGTCGTTCCACAGCTTCGATTTCTGTAAGTCCTATTTTTATATTGGTGGAAAGCTCTGCTTCTAAATCTGATATCGATTTTTTATACCATCGTGACAATTCCATCACTTCTTTCCAAAAATAATGTCCTACTTTCAAATATATTGGAAGTACCTTACAAAAATTATATCATCCACAAAAAATAATTATTGTGAGCGTTCTTCGACATTTCTAGAATATGGATAGGATATGTTTCACCTGTTCGACAATTTTTTTGATACAATTATAGGATAATAATGATACGAATTTCTCTCTCTTTAGGAGGTTAATATATGTCACTACAATTTATATTGGGACGAGCTGGTACTGGGAAATCATACACATGTCTTCAAGATATTCGGTCAAACCTTCTTGACGACCCAACAGGTTCTCCGATTGTGTATTTAGTTCCCGACCAAATGACATTTCAATCTGAATATGATTTAATCAGTTCCCCTGGAATTGGCGGAATGATGAGGGCTCAAGTATTCAGTTTTACTCGTTTAGCATGGAGGGTCCTGCAGGAAACTGGAGGGATGAGCCGATACCATGTAAATAATGTTGGAGTGAACATGCTCCTTCGCAAAATTATAGATTCAAAAAAGCAAGATCTTAAGGTTTTCTCTCGTGCTGCTGATAAAAATGGGTTCATTACCCAAATGGAAGAAATGGTAGCCGAGTTTAAGCGATATTGTGTCACTCCAGAAATCCTAGAAGAACAAAAACAAACCATTGCAGCTGAAAACAAAGTACTTTCAGATAAAATGCATGACCTACAGCTTTTATATGATGAATTAGAAAAACATCTATTTGAGAAATACGTTGATTCTGAGGATTATTTACGACTTTTAGCGGAAAAAATTCCTCAATCTTCCTATATAAAAGACGCGGAAATATATATTGATGGCTTCCACAGCTTTACCCCACAGGAGCTTGAAGTAGTAGGGCAACTTATGAAAGTTTCAAAAAAAATAACAATGGCTTTAACGGTTGATAAAGTATATGATGTCGCCCCACATGATTTAAGTCTATTCCGAATGACTGGAAAAACCTATCAATCTATTATTCAGTATGCGAGTGAAAATGGAATTAAGGTCGAGGAGCCGATTTTGTTAACAAACCATTATCGTTATTCCGCAGAACCTTCATTAGCCCATTTAGAAAGATTTTTTGATGAAAGACCCACTGTTTCTTATCAAGGTCGGGCGTCGATTACATTAAGTCAGGCGGTGAATCGACGTGCTGAAGTTGAGGGGGTTGCGCGTGAGATTCAAAAATTAGCGCGAGAGAAAAACTATCGCTATCGTGATATCGCAATAATGATTCGCAATACAAGCGATTATCATGAAATCATTGAAACCATTTTTCAGGATTATCACATTCCATTTTTCATTGACCAAAAGCGTTCAATGTTAAACCATCCGTTAATTGAATTAATTCGTTCAAGTCTTGAGGTCATAAGCAGTAACTGGCGCTACGAGTCCGTCTTTCGCTGTGTAAAAACCGATCTCATATATCCGTTTGGAGAGGAGATTTCCGCACTCCGAGAGGATATGGACAAGTTAGAAAACTATGTGCTTGAATTTGGGATTCAAGGCTATAAATGGACAAATGACAAGCGCTGGAAGTATAAGCGCATAAGGGGATTAGAGGATTCAGACCTCCCACAAACAGACAAAGAGCGTGAATATGAGGACAAGCTTAACGATCTTCGTACTATGATTGTGGAACCATTACTTACCTTCGGGAAACGTCTTCAAAAGGCGAAGGACGGTAGAACGATGTGTGAGGCGCTTTTCCTTTATTTAGAGGAGCTCGAAATCCCTGCGAAAATGGAAGAGTTGAAGCTTAATGCTGAGCTTGCCGGAAGACTTTCCGAAGCAAGAGAAAACGACCAGGTGTGGAAAGCTGTTTTAGAGTTGCTGGATCAATATGTTGAAATCATCGGTGATGAAAAAGTTTCGCTAACCATGTTCAGCAATATGATTGAAACAGGACTAGAAAGCATGCGATTTGCACTTGTACCACCCGCGATTGATCAGGTGCTCGTGGCAAGCTTGGAGCGTTCTCGATTATCAAACATCAAATGTACTTTTATTATCGGTGCGAATGATGGGGTCTTGCCTGCACGCCCAAGTGAGGAAGGTGTATTTTCGGAATCAGACCGTGAAGCCTTAGGTGATTCTGGACTACAATTAGCCCCTGGAAGCAGGGAGACATTGTTAGATGAAAATTTCCTTATTTATTGTGCACTAACAAGTCCGCAGAAAACTTTGTATATTAGCTATCCGTTGGCAAATGAAGAAGGAAAATCCTTGCTCCCATCACCAATTATTAAGCGTCTAAAGGATATTTTTCCAAATGTAGAAGAAAAGTTTTATATGAATGAGCCATCAGAGCTCCCTGCATTAGAGCAGTTGGAATATATCGTGAATCCTAAAGTCGCCTTATCTTCTTTGGCAACACAATTGCAGGCGTGGAAAAAGCAGTATCCGATTCAGGATTTATGGTGGGATGTCTATAACTATTTCGCAAACCATGATGAAATGAAGTATAAAAGTCAGCTTGTATTAAGCAGTTTATTTTACAAAAACAAAACGAAAAAGCTTTCAGAAGAAATAACACAAAGCCTATATGGCGACCATATTCAAGGTAGTGTTTCTCGAATGGAAGTGTTCCAGGGCTGTCCATTCTCTCACTTTGCAAGCTATGGACTACAGTTAAAAGAGCGAAAAGTATTCCGCTTGGAATCACCAGATATCGGTGATTTATTCCATGCGGCTCTTAAGAAAATTGCCGACTCATTAAGAATCAATGGTATCGACTGGCGTGACCTAACAAAAGAGCAATGTGACAAGCTAGCTGCGAAAGCAGTAGAAGAATTAGCACCGCGGTTACAGAAGGAAATTTTATTGAGTTCAAATCGCTACCACTATATCATGCATAAGTTACAAAAAATTATTAGCCGTGCATCGAAGATTTTAAGTGATCATGCAAAAGCAAGTGGCTTTGCTCCAGTAGGAATTGAGCTAGGCTTTGGTAAGAAGGGACCACTTCCATCAATCCAGTTTGATTTGGATAATGGTAGCACAATGGAGCTTGTTGGTCGAATTGACCGGGTCGATAAAGCTGAAAGCACACAAGGAGTTCTTTTACGCGTCATCGACTATAAATCAAGTCAAAAGGCACTTAATCTTTCAGAGGTTTACTACGGGCTTGCTCTGCAAATGTTAACGTATTTGGATGTCATTATTACACATTCTAAAGATTGGATTGGAACGACCGCAAAACCTGCTGGAGTTCTTTATTTCCATATCCATGATCCATTAATTCATTCAAATAAAGTACTGCCTGAGGATAAAATTGAAGAGGAAATCTTTAAGAGATTTAAAATGAAAGGACTCTTATTAGGTGAAGAGGAATCCGTTCGTCTAATGGATCAATCCCTTGGAACAGGTTACTCTCAAATTGTCTCTGCAGCGATTAAGAAAGATGGAAGTTTTTATTCGAACTCACAGGTTGCAAGTGAAGAAGAGCTTGGTTATCTTCGCAACCATGTACGCGGAGTCTTTAAAAAAACTGGAAACCGGATTACAAAGGGTGAAATTGATATTGCCCCATATAAGCTGAAGGATAAAACACCTTGTACGTTCTGTACTTTTAAGTCTGTTTGTCAGTTTGACCAAAGCTTAGAAGAAAATAATTATCGTGTTCTACCAAATGAAAGTAAAGACGTAATTCTCGAGAAAATTAGGAATGGAGGTGTGAAAATTCATGACTAATCTCATACCAAAGCCAGAAGGAAGTCAGTGGACAGATGACCAATGGAAAGCGATTGTCTCAAGTGGACAAGATATTTTAGTTGCAGCAGCGGCGGGGTCAGGAAAGACGGCGGTACTCGTTGAGCGGATTATCCGCCAAATTTTATCGGATAAGCATCCGGTTGATGTTGACCGTTTACTTGTTGTAACTTTTACAAATGCATCTGCAGCGGAAATGCGCAATCGAATCGGCGAAGCGTTGGAAAAAGCATTAAAGGAAGATCCAGCTTCTCTACATGTAAGAAGACAGCTTAGCTTGCTTAATCGTGCTTCCATCTCTACAATTCACTCTTTTTGTTTGGAAGTTATTCGGAAGTTTTATTATTTAATTGATATAGACCCAGGGTTTCGAATAGCTGATTCGACAGAGGCTGAACTTTTACGTGATGAGGTAATGGATGAACTGTTTGAAGAACATTACAGTAACCTAGAAAACACAAAATTTTTTGATCTAGTTGACCGCTTTACGAATGACCGAACTGATGTGGAATTACAAAATATGATTCGGATACTATATGAATTTTCACGTGCACATCCAACACCTAATGAATGGCTGAAACAAATTGCAGAGGATTACCGTGTGGATGATCAGACGTTGGATCAAACACCTTATATTCCATATTTGTTAGCCGATATTTCTTTACAGCTTGAGGGTGCAAAATCAAATTTAGAGCATGCGATGGATTTGATACGAATGCCTGGAGGGCCGGCACCTCGAGCGGAAAATATTGAAGCAGACCTAGAACAAATACATCGACTCTTCCATGCAAAAAATCATTCATGGAGGGCACTCTACCATGAAATGCAAACTCTTGTGTTTGGTAGAGCGAAGCCTGTTAAAGGTGATGAGTATGATGAAAATCTAAAGGATCAGGTCACAAAGCTAAGAGATGATGCGAAAAAGCTTGTTGAAAAAATTAAGGAAGATTTGTTCAGTCGACCTCCTGAAAGCTATTTAGACAATATTAAAGAAATGCAGCCTTCCATTGACATGCTGGTTCAGCTGGTGATTGAATTCGGCGAGAGATTTCAGAAGGTAAAAGAAGAAAAAGGGCTAGTCGACTTTTCTGATTTAGAGCACTATTGTCTTGAAATTCTTCGAAATGAAGGTACAGCATCTGACGAACTTATACCTTCTGAAGCAGCTCTTGAATACCGGCTTCAGTTTGAAGAAGCTTTTGTTGATGAGTATCAGGATACAAATATGGTACAGGAATCCATATTAAAGCTAGTTACTAAAGATGGAGAAGCAACCGGAAATATGTTCATGGTTGGGGACGTTAAGCAGTCGATTTACCGCTTCCGTCTTGCGGAACCAATGCTATTTTTGAGTAAATATAAACGGTTTACCCAATCGGGGGAGAATACCGGGTTAAGAATTGATTTATCGAAAAACTTCCGTAGCCGTGCGGAGGTCCTGGATGGTACGAATTATTTGTTTAAACAGATAATGGGGGAAGCTGTTGGTGAAATCGAGTATGACGATGATGCTGAATTAAAGCTTGGTGCGGACTATCCTGAAAGTGACCAAATGGCTGCAGAACTAGTATTAATTGATAAAAATGGTCAAGAGGCCGAAAGTTTCGAACTAAATGAAGATTCTGACGATGATGAGAGAATCGTCCTTTTTGATGAGGCGGAACTAGAAACAGCCCAGCTTGAAGCTCGTGCGATGGCAAAGCAAATTAAGGATATGATCTATTCCGGGTTCCAAGTGTTTGACCGAAAGGAAAACCGGATGAGAAGCATTACCTATCGTGATATTGTCATTCTGATGCGTTCAATGCCTTGGGCTCCACAAATTATGGAGGAATTCAAACAGCAAGGAATTCCAATTTATGCGGATCTTTCGACTGGCTATTTTGATGCAACAGAAGTGGCAATCATGATGTCTTTATTAAAGGTGATTGATAATCCTTACCAGGATATTCCCCTAGCATCTGTTTTACGTTCACCAATTGTTGGACTTGAAGCAGACGAGTTGGCGAAAATTCGAACCTATGAAAAAAACAGTCCTTACTTTGAGGCGTTGAAGGTATTCCTTGATGAAGCATCTTCTGATGATGCAACACATGAGAAGGTGGCGCACTTTTTTCATAAATTAGAAAGCTGGCGTACAAGAGCGAGAACGGGGTCTCTTTCAGATTTAATTTGGCAATTGTACCGTGAAACTTATTTTTATGATTTTGTTGGGGGAATGCCTGGAGGAAAGCAACGTCAAGCTAACCTTCGTGCCCTATATGACCGTGCTCGCCAGTATGAGGCGACTTCCTTTAGAGGTTTATTTCGTTTCCTACGTTTCATTGAACGAATGCAAGACCGTGGTGATGATTTAGGTACGGCAAGAGCGCTAGGGGAACAAGAGGATGTTGTCCGCCTGATGACCATTCATAAAAGTAAGGGACTCGAATTCCCAGTTGTATTTGTAAGTGGACTATCAAAGAAATTTAATATGATGGATTTAAATAAGAATTATTTATTAGATAAAGAGCTAGGATTTGGCACGAAATATGTGAATCCAACACTTCGAATTACGTATCCAACTCTTCCAATGCTTGCGATTAAGAAAAAAATGCACCTTGAATTGATTTCAGAAGAAATGCGTGTTCTCTATGTTGCTCTCACAAGGGCAAAGGAAAAGCTTTATCTGGTAGGTACTGTAAAGGATTTAGAAAAACAGCTTGGTAAATGGCAAGCCACACTTCAAAATAAACAATGGTTGATTACAGACCATACAAGAGCTGGTGCTAAATCATATTTGGATTGGATTGGACCAGGTTTAATTAGGCACAAAGATGCTGAGTTGCTTCGGGGAGATGAAACAGTTGACGGGCTGCCAGCTGACATTGTGAATCACCCAGCAAAATGGGAGATTCGATCAATCCCTGCTGTAGAACTGCAAAAAATTGAGGTTGGAGAAGAAATCAAACATGAACAGATTGAGGCTGCACTAAAAGAGGGAAAACCAATTCCGGTTAGTAGCGATGCATCTGAACGAATTGAACATCAATTAACATGGCAATATTCTTTTAAATCTGCGGCAAATAAGCGTTCAAAACAGTCTGTGTCAGAGATAAAAAGACAACGAGAGAGCATGGATGAACATAGTGATGTCGCTTTTCTACCTCAGTTCCGTGCTGCAAGCGCGGATCGACCAAGATTTATGCAGCAAAAATCATTAACACCGGCAGAACGTGGGACAGCGATGCATATGGTGATGCAGCATGTTGATTTAACAGAACCAATAAGTGAAGAGTCCATCCGCGAACAAATTCAGCGAATGGTTCATAACGAGCTTTTAACACAAGAACAGGCAGATGTTATTGATGTAGAAAGTATTCTTGGATTTTTTGAATCGGGGATTGCTCAGCGTATGTTAAAAGCTGAAAATGTAAGACGAGAGGTACCGTTTAGTGTTGCAATTCCTGCGGCAGAAGCCTATGCGGATTGGTCGGATGAACAACAAGAAAATGTCCTCATTCAAGGGGTTATCGACTGTATCTTTGAGGATGAAAAAGGAATTGTTTTGATTGATTATAAAACGGACACGATTACTGGTAAGTTTACAAGCTTTGAAGAAGCAAAGCCTAAACTTGAAGACCGCTATCTTGTACAGCTTGAATTATACAGTAAGGCGATCGAACATATATGGAGAAAGCCACTAAATGAAAGATATTTATACTTTTTCGATGGTGGACATTTGTTAGAAGTGTAGATAAGATAAGGAAGTACTGCTCCTATTTTAGGGCAGTACTTTTTTCGTTAATTTCCAGTTAACTCTTTCATTCTCTGACATCCTCCTATGTTAAAATAATAGTACTAGATTTCGGTTAAGGAAGGGGACTTTCAAATGAGAATTCTTCACACCGCGGATTGGCATTTAGGTCGATCCCTCGAGGGGAGAAGTAGATTAGAAGAACAAGCACAATTCTTGGACGAGCTTGTAAAAATCGTCGAAGAAGAAAAAATTGATGTTGTCTTAATGGCTGGGGATGCATTTGATACAGTGAATCCACCGGCAGCAGCTGAAAGCTTATTTTATGAGAGTATCGCCCGATTATCAAATGGTGGCAAGAGACCTGTATCGATTATTGCGGGAAACCATGATAACCCGGACCGCTTGTCAGCTGCCTCACCGCTAGCACAAAAGCAAGGAATTCAACTACTTGGCTTACCAACAATGGATGTCCAAACCATCTATGTTCCTACAACAAATGAAACTCTTAAACTGGCAGCTTTACCATATCCATCAGAGTCACGTTTAGCCGAAGTATTATCAGATTCGCATGAAGAATTAATGCTACGCGATAAATACGATCAACGAATTCAAGGAATCTTTGAAGAAATGAGTAAAGCTTTTACCCCTAATACAATCAATATCGCAATGAGCCATATTTATGTAACGGGTGGAAGTAGCACAGATTCTGAGCGACCAATTGAAGTGGGTGGAGCGTACACCGTAGCTGCTACGAGTCTTCCAGAAACGGCACAATATGTTGCATTAGGGCATTTACACCGTCCACAAATGGTATCAAGAGCGAAAACACAAGCTCGCTATTCTGGTTCACCATTGGCCTACAGCTTTTCAGAATCTGGATATGCAAAATCTGTAACCATTTTAGAGGCGAAACCTAACCAGCCAATCGAGATGTCCGAAGTATTTTTATCAAGTGGTAAACCACTTGTAAGATGGAAAGCAAAAGAAGGGCTAGCTCAAGTCTATGCCTGGCTTGACGAAGGGAAGGACGCAAATGCATGGGTTGACCTTGAAATCCATGTGACAAACGCCCTGTCAATCGAAGAAATTCATCGATTACGAAAGCATCACAGTGGTCTTATTCATATTCGACCAGTTTTTGAAGAACTTGAAAAAGAAGCGGAACGAACAGTGAATACAAATACACCAATTGATGAGCTTTTTGTCCGCTTTTATGAAAAGCAAACAGGCGGTGCGAAACCAGAGCCCGAGCTTACGAAATTATTTTTAGAGCTTATTACTGATGACGTAGACGAGGATGGTGATGAAGCGTGAAACCTATCACATTAACAGTTACGGGGCTTCATAGCTTCCGAGAAAAACAAACGGTTGACTTTGGGTCCCTTTGTGAAGGTGGAGTTTTTGGGATTTTTGGACCGACAGGAAGTGGTAAATCCTCAATCCTCGATGCGATGACACTTGCCCTTTACGGTAAAGTCGAGCGCGCATCAAATAATACGCACGGAATTCTTAATCATGCAGAAAATCAGCTCCATGTTTCTTTTATATTTGAGCTTGAAAATGCCAATGGAGCAAAGCGTTATATGGTAGAGCGAAGCTTTAAACGGCAGGACGATTTAAAGGTAAAATCCTCGGTAAGCCGAATCATTGAAGTGGGTGAGGAATCAGTAGTTCTAGCTGATAAAACTCGTGAGGTAGATCAATCTGTTCAGGATTTGCTCGGATTAACGATTGATGACTTTACGAGGGCAGTTGTACTCCCACAAGGTAAGTTCGCTGAGTTTTTATCACTCAAGGGTGCTGACCGTAGACAAATGCTTCAGCGCCTATTTAATCTCGAACAATATGGGGACAAGCTCAATAAAAAATTAAAGAATAAGCTCACCATTGCAAGAAATGAGTTAAACGAAGTAGCTGCAGAACAAGCAGGTCTAGGAGATGCATCAACAGAAGCTATTAAAACTGCTGACCAAGATCTAAAAACCGCGGAGATTCTTCTAGAAAAACGCCAAAACGAAGTAAATAAGATTGATGCTGATTTTGAAAAAAGTAAAAATATATGGCAATGGCAGTTGGAAAAGAGCGCACTTTCACAAAAATTAGCTCAAATCGAACATGAGAAACCACATATTCTTCAGCTTGAGAGAAAAGTGAAGAATGCGGAAACAGCTGCTCTCCTGTTGCCATATCTAGAAGAATATGAGTCTGCAAAAGAAGCGTTAGACAAAGCGGCCATTCGTCATCAAACCTTACAAAATCAATTAACAATCTTAAAACAAGAAAATGAAATAAAGGCTAATGATTATCATCTTGCACGTCAGGAAAAAACGGAGAAGCTACCGTTTTACTTAACAAAAAAACAACAGCTGGCTGACGCCAAATTAGTTCAGGAAAAAGCATTAGTTCTTGACCGTGAAGCAAAAGAGCTGCAAACGAAGCTATACAGCTTTGAATCACAGCTACGTGAAAAACAAAATCAAATTGAAGCATTTTCTGCATCAATTACAGAAGATACAGAGAAACAAAAGGAACGAAGAGAACAGCTTTCGCAATTAATAGTCTCAGCAGAAGTACGTGACGAGCTCCAGAAAGCCAATCAAGAAAAGCAGACGATTATGTTTTCTAATACAAGTCTACATGAGCAAAAAACAGAGCTGGAAAATAGTCGTAGGCAGCTTGAACAATTGGAGAAAATGCTGAATTCGCAAAATGAGGTGCTTGACCAGGTAAAGCATAGAATGGAAGCTCTTTTTTTAGAAAATGCATCTAAATATGAAGCAGTTTGTGATCGTGAAAGAGATAGCGAAAAGCTTATTGGTCTAGCTGAAGTTAAACTTTCCATGCTAAAGCAAGCACTAGAGGATAATAGAAAAAAGAATCTCGCCATCCAGCTTGCTGGCCAGCTTCAATCTGGAGATCCATGTCCAGTATGTGGTTCGACCCATCATCCAAATCCTGTATCCAGCCTTGAAGATCACGGAGATGAACTAGCAGCAAAAATCGAAAAGCTCAACAATGATATAACAATCATAAGGAACTTAAAACAAGAATTTTCAACGCTCAAACTAAAGCTCGAGCAAATTTCTGGAGGGCTTATCGGGGAGTATCCAGGGGAAATGAATGCCCCTGTCCAAGCAAAAAAATTTGTTAGTGTTGAAAAGTCTGAAGATGTATTTGTAAAGCTTCAATCCCTTATTGTTGAACAAAAATCATTACAACAGGATTATTTAAAGCTTCAGGAAATGGGAAGAAAAGCAATTCAAGATATTCGTGCATCATTAAAACAAGTTAACCAGCTTGAACAGACTAAAGAAATCAATACAAAATCCTTTAATGAGCTTCAGGCTCGTGTGTTAAGCTTACAGGAAAAAACGAAGGAACAGTATTTGAACTGGAAGCAATCCTTTCCACAGCTTGAATTTGAAACCATTGAAGTAAAGCTTGAAGACATTTCAAGAAATGACAAATTGGCACAAAGTTTATCTGCTGAAATTCAAAATAGCACTATAATGCTAGAACAAAAAGAACAAGAAAAGCAAAAACATCAAAATGAGTGTAATGGGCTTGACCGCCAAATTGTTGAAATTAATTCTACATTAAAAGGTAAACTCGAAGCCTTATCTGAGGCACGTGAAAAGCTCGCAAAAGAAACAGGAAACAATAACATCGACCAGTTAATCGTTGAAACTGAGCAAATGGTAAGATTGCTTGAAGAAACAGAATCAAAAGCTTACGATGCTTGGCAAAAGGTCCAAGCTGAATGTCAAAAACTCGAAAACGAAACCCATGCTGCATTACAAGCATTACAAGATGGGAAAAATCGAAGTGAGAAAGCAACAACCAAATGGGCTGAGGTACTTGAAACAACAAGCTTTTTACAAATTTCCGATGTAAAGGAATCGATTCTATCAAAACATGAGCAAGAAGAGCTTGGTTCTCAAATTGAGCGTTATTGGGATCGCTTCAAACAAATCCAAACTGATTTGCGAAAAATAACTGAATTACTAAATGGTGAAGAATTAACTCAAGAAAAATGGGACGAAATTCAAACGGTCCGCACTGAAATGAGAGAGATGCTAAATCAGGCGGTAGAAGCGAAGGGAGCAGCTGTTAAAGCCCTTCAAGTCCTTTTAGAAAAGCATGAACGTTTCAATGAACTTGAAGAACGAAGAAATGACCTTGAAAAATTAGTAGAGCAATACAACAAGCTTCAATCCGTTTTTAAAGGAAATAGCTTCGTAGAGTTTATTGCTGAAGAACAGCTTGTTCAAGTTAGTCTTGATGCAACAGAGCGTCTTGGAATTCTAACAAGACAGCGCTATGCTGTTGAAGTGGATTCACAAGGTGGATTTATTATGAGGGATGATGCAAATGGTGGTGTTAGACGTCCGGTTACAACACTTTCCGGTGGAGAGACATTCTTAACATCATTGGCATTGGCGTTATCGCTGTCAGCTCAAATCCAGCTGAGGGGAGAATATCCATTGCAATTTTTCTTCCTGGACGAAGGATTTGGAACTTTGGATGCAGACCTACTAGATACAGTAGTATCAGCACTCGAAAAACTCCATTCAAAGCAATTAGCGGTAGGCGTCATTAGCCACGTCCAAGAATTAAGGGCTAGATTGCCTAAACGCTTAATCGTTGAACCAGCTGAACCATCAGGTAGAGGAACCCTTGTTAGATTAGAAACTTTATAGGAATATAGAAAAAGGCCAGCAATGGCCTTTTTTCTATTCAATGCTAGAAGACCAGACCCTCAAGGTTACAGTCAATCCATCGTCCCATTGCGGTATACCATTTATCGTTTAACGAGATGGTGGTATACCCAATAAGCACTTTCTTAGGGATCTAGCCAATCTCATTGGTAGATAAAAAAGCACCTTCTGTTAGTGCTTTTTCTATGCATTCTTCTTTATGAGTTGGTCTGCAAAATCTTCATCATTTGTATTAGTTGCATTCAGGCCATTATTTGTACAGATAAAATCACCTGTATTAAATGAGCCCGACCCAGCATATGTTTTCGCTGAATCCTTTGGAGAAACATAGAAGGAGTCTCCGAAATTTATGACTCCACCACCGACACTGTTTATTTTAATAGGTCCAACTACTGAGGGCATATTTCGTCATCCTTTAAAAATCCATTTTTATATTTATTTTATGAGAAGAATAGGCATTTCGTTACCGATTGAGTTTGGAATTCTCATCAAGCAGCTTTCTGATATGCTTTACTTTAGATTCGGTGTGGATTGTTTCAGTTGAACCAATTTGCATAACGGCGGCCGACGAAACGCCTGTAACCCTTACGGAGTCCACCTTAATAACAGGGTTCTGATTAAATATATTCATATTAACTGTTTCCGTCACTTTCACTTTCGGAAGCTCTCTTGAAAAAATAGGGTATTTTGAAAAATCACCTTCATTTGTAAAAAAGATAGGGACCTCTCTTTGTACCGCAAGAGCCTGAGAAACAGGGGTGATTTTTTGGGAATCCCCAATTTCTAAAATACTACTAAAAGAAACAGAATTGACATAAATAAGATCAACAACAGAAATTCTTTGCATTGGCATCACCCCTGAGGGGCTAATGGAACGTATGGCCCAATAATCAGCGATTCTGGTGGTGTATCAAAGGCAGACGCCATTGATATTGTTTTTGCATCTCCAATAATAAACACAGATGATGTAGATACACCAACTATATCAATATGACCAACATGGATTTCTTTATTTACGACTGTAAAATTCACGTAACCTACCCCTCTTTCATATTTTCTGGAAGATTATTTAGATAAGCTCTTATTGAGTTTTGAATATCCGCTTTAAGTCTATCAACAATGTCTGAAAATATTACATTTTCCCTTGTTGGTTCCTGAAGTTCAGATTGTTTTTGCTCCACGTAATAAATGATTCGTTCATTAATTTGCTTCTGAATATCTTCAACAATAAATTGGACATGCTCGTCTGGAAGTGATTTCCTTTCTTGGGTCAACATAGTTTGAATATTAACGGAACATTCATTGCTTAAGTATGCATCTATATGATCTTGAATTGCGTCAATGAATTTTTTATGTGTCTGTCTAACGTCAGGTACATTCATCTTACTCTGTGAGACTGCAAAATCTTCAATCTGTTCACCGTTCATAGGGTTTAATCCAATGTTTAATGTACCCTCTAACGTCTCAACCTTCAGTTGATCAAATTTATATTCAATCTTTTCAATATGGGTTGTTGGTTTGTTCTTGATTTCTTTAAGCTCTTTTTCGATATTTTGTAGGATTGCCTCTAATTGTGAAATTCGCTGGTTTTGCTGTTGGATATAGTAATGAAGGCTTCGAATATAAGCGGTGATATCATAAGGATATGAGTACAAAGGCATTCACCCTTTCCATAAGCACTGATAATGTACATTATGCAAGTGAATTTAAATGGGTGAATGCCTATGATGGAGAAGGTGCCACTAATGGAACGGCTGGAGCTTCAAGTTTTGATGTTTGACTTCCAATTTGAGGGGCGGCTTCAGTAAATCCCCCTGTATTATGAAGGTGTGCAGATGGCTTGATAAGACCAGCACTACCGATTTGCAAAACAGATGAATTGCTTACACTGCCCACTCGTAAGGTCTGAATACAAATACTTTGATTGATATAAAAGTTCATGTTCATATCCCTCCTTAAGCATTTCCAATAATGACACTGTCAATTTTATCTGTATCATAAGCGTTTGTGACACTTTGATTATTATAGATTCGAAGTCCATCACCTGTATTAAATGAGCCAGCTCCTGCAAATGTCTTGGCTGTACTGGAAGGAGAGATTTGAAAGACATCCCCAATGTTTAGGACACTGCTGTTTCCAACACTATTTACTTTTATTGCTCCTACAATTGCTGGCATACAAAAAACACCCTTTTGCAAAACGATTTTGATGATTTACGAATAGTGATACCAATAGGTTCAATAAGAAACGGTTTTTTTATTCTATGAATAATGCCCAGAAGATGTGATTTATCCACTTTGGTACCAACGAAGTTAAAAATTTCCTAGTGTTTCCAATTTATTTCTCTTATAATCGACAATAGGGAAATTGTTAAGGAGTTGTATAAATGAGTAATAAACAATTAAGTCCAGTAATGGGGACGGAGAGAATTCATTCCATTGATGTTATAAGGGGGCTAGCGATATTTGGTATTTTTTTCGTGAATATGCCTTCATTTTTTTCACCGGTTCTGTATTTAAACCCTCAAGACTGGTGGAGTGGGGAACTCAATCAATGGACATATCGAATCGTCGATATTTTCGCACAAGCCAGCTTTTATACCCTGTTTTCGTTTCTTTTCGGCTTTGGCATGATCCTATTTAAGGAAAGGGCAGTAGCTAAGGGTTATTCATTTTATCCATTAATCACAAGAAGGTTAATTGTGCTTTTAGTGTTTGGATGTATACATGCTTTTTTAGTGTGGCATGGAGATATATTAATTACATATGCTGTTGTCGGGGCAATTTTACTATTATTTCTTAAATCAAAACCGCTCACGTTACTTATTTGGGCATTAGTGCTTATCTTTGTACCCAACCTATTTCTTGGTGGGTTGATGTTTCTAGCCGTGATGTTCGATCCTGGGTTGAGTGCCGTCATGTTTAATGAACAGCTCGCTCAAAAATCTGCTGAGATTTATGCTACAGGCGGATTCTGGGAAATTACCATACAAAGATTTCAAGATTGGTACTATGTAAATAATGCTGCCAGCATCTTTGCATTAGTCGTTACATTGCTGCCGATGTTTCTTCTAGGAGCTTTTATCGCGAAGAAAAAGTGGTTTGAAGGCCGTGATGAGAATATTAAGAAGGTGAAAATCCTTTGGCTGATTTCGCTAGTGATAGGGGTTCCAATGAAATTGCTCCCATACTATACGTCCAAGAATGCTGCAACTGAATATTTACAGGATACGATAGGTGGCCCAGGCACTGCTGTCCTATACGCAACATCAGTTGTCCTGTTAATGAGACTGCCAGTTTGGAAGAAGCTGCTCTCGCCGCTTGCGTTTGTTGGACGCCTTTCATTAAGTAATTATTTGTTCCAATCAATCGTTTGTACGCTGTTGTTTTATGGCTACGGTTTTGGATTGTATGGAAGAGTGGAATTATATACCGGATTCCTTCTCACTATTGCTATTTTCATTGTTCAAATCGTATTAAGCTATTTATGGTTGAAAAAATATAGATTCGGTCCATTCGAATGGATTTGGAGAACATTAACCTATGCCCAAAAGGTGGATATAAGAAAAAAGGCTATTCGCTAGTACGAATAGTCTTTTTAGATGATGTTCAAAAAGTGCGGTGAATATGAAGCATCGAATTTCTGGGAACACTGCGCCAAGTACATGGTGAAAAACTAGGTTATGCGCTTGCGTCTACTAGTTTATTCTCGAAGTCAATTCCTCAGCGCAAGGCTGCAAGGATGTTAACCCAAGCAGTTGCCTCGCTCCGGTACGCAGGAGCTGTACCGCCTTGAAATTTCGACGCACAGGATGTGCAAGTGTCGACAAGACATGCGGCCGTGGCGTTTTTGTCGACGCGGTCCTCTTCATCCACCTTTTTGAACACGTACTATTAGTTCACCATTTTTAATTTTTTCTGTTTGGTTTTTTGATAAATATTCAATAATTGATCTAACTCTTGACTGCACTTTACCGTCTCCCAAGCAGTAAAGCCGTGCCGATCTGCTAAAGCTGTCATTTTACGGCGCTTTAATTCAATTGCAATTTTCAACATGAACATTTTCATTTCTCCATTTTTTTAGTACATTTTCTACATGATCCATTAGACTAAAGTAGTATATACAAGGCTTGTACTTTTATTATACCTGCCTTTACAAAGAATAAAACAAGTTCGCTAAAACCTCTTAAAATGTTACAAAATAATACAAAGTTCTACAACGTGTCGAGGGAGGAAAAATGACAATTAAAATAGAATTAAGATATAAGAGGTGATGATAATGAGGTTTGTAACTGCTGAAAAGAATGGAAAACAATTTATCGGGTTGGTTAACGAAAAGCTAGATCAAGTACTCGATCTAAAAACTGTAGAAATGCAAAAGAACGGGTCATCCATCATACCAGAAACAATGATTGGGGCTATTTCACAAGGTAAGGAATTCCTAGAGAAAGTACGTCATATTAAAGAGTGGGCTTTAAAACATTCAGATGCAGATGGCATATTTCCGATTGGGGATATAACATTAAAAGCACCAATTCCAAAACCAAGTAAAAACATTTTTTGTGTTGGTAAAAACTATGAAGACCATGTGATTGAAATGGGAAGTGCAAAGGATATCCCTGAGCAAGTCATGATGTTCACAAAGGCACCAACGACAGTTATCGGTCCTGATGAACTCGTCATGAATCATAAAAATATTACTGAACAGCTCGATTACGAAGGGGAATTAGCGGTTGTAATCGGTAAAGAAGGTCGTGGTATTAAAGAAAGTGAAGCATTGGAGTATGTATTTGGGTATACGATTGTGAACGATATTACAGCACGTGATATCCAATCAAGACATAAACAATTTTTCCTTGGAAAAAGCTTAGATACCACTTGTCCAATGGGGCCAATGCTTGTGCATAAATCGTTGATTTCAAATCCAAGTCATTTATCTGTTCAAACGAAAGTAAATGGAGAGGTTCGACAGTCAGGTAACACAAGCCAGTTTATCTTCCCAATTGAAAAAATTATTTCAGTGATTTCACAAGGAATGACATTGGAGCCTGGTGATATTATTGCAACAGGTACACCAGCAGGAGTAGGAAAAGGCTTTAATCCACCACGCTTTTTAAAGGCAGGGGACGTTATTGAAATTTCAATTGATAGCCTTGGAACTTTGAGAAATAAAATCGAGGAATAAAATAGAAAAGCACAAGGCGCGCAGCCTTAGGTGACAAGCATAAGACGAGCGCTGACAGAAGGTGTTTTTTACCTTCCGAAGCGATTGGCTTAAACCAGAGAGCTGATGGTGCCTGGAGCTAGACATTAAAGGTCAACTCGACACAAAAACGACATATTTACTATGCAAATAGTGAAAAAGGGTTGATTGAACCTTTTTATTTTCAGAATAAACATGCTATGATAATCGTGAATGAAAAAGAAAAAAGGAGGAAGTAGTACATGACAATGAATACTCATGCACATATTACTTCTTGGGTAGTTGCTATTATTCTATTTGTTATAGCAGCAACAATCCTGAATAAGGCCGGCAAAGAAAAATCTCAAAAAATCGTTAAAATGGTTTTACGTTTATTTTATTTATTCATTATAGCAACAGGTTTACTGCTTTTATTTGGTGGAGTAGTTATTGACGGTGAATACATAGGTAAGGCAATTCTTGGTGTATTAACAATTGGATTCATGGAAATGATTTTAGCACGTTCTAGTAAAGGAAAACAAACTGGTGTTTTTTGGGCATTATTTGTCGTTGTTTTAGTTTTAACAATTGCGCTCGGCGCGAAACTTCCACTTGGTCTATGGCGTTTCTAAAACTTTTGTGAAAAAGCTACCATTTAAGGTAGCTTTTTCTCTTTTTTCTGTGTTTTTCGACAAGAAATTATGCTATCTTAATGAATAGAAACATACTTCATGAGTGATAAAAAGAGTGGTGAACCTCGTAATGAGAACCTATAGCTTTGTATATAAACAGTTGAAAGATATCATTGAATTAATAGAGCAACACCAACTTACTACCGAAAAATATAAAAATATTGAAGCCTTCTATGAAAAAAAGGCCGAGGAAAAAGTTGCTTACTTAGCCTATTTTGATGCAGAAACCGGTTTGCCGAACCGTTTGCATTTTACAAATCAAGTAGAGGATTTTGTTCAGAGGTTTTCAATGAAAAAGAAGCATCGTAAATTAGCGGTGTTATTTATTGATCTTGACCGATTTAAAATGATTAATGATACGGTTGGACATTATGCGGGGGATATTATTCTTAAGGAACTCGCAAAACGAATTCAAGGGCTACTCCCCAAAAGGAGTTTTCTTGCAAGATTTAGTGGTGATAAATTTACGATTCTAATAACCGAGGATGTTGAGGTTGAAAAGATTGTTGACCTTGGACAGACACTTTTGCAAGATATCGCTAAACCTATTATGTATGAAGCTCGTGAATTCTTTTTAACCGGAAGTATTGGAGTTAGTTTTTATCCAAATGATGGGATTACGACTGAGCTATTATTTAAACATGCTGATACGGCGATGAACCTTGCAAAACAGCAGGGTGGCAATAAAATGAAATTTTATTCAACGGAAATGAATCAGCAAGTATTATATAAGCTGGAGCTTGAAGGTTATTTACGAAAAGCACTTGAAAAGAAAGAATTTCATTTATGCTTTCAACCACTGATTGATTTAGAGTCAGGTGAGGTGTATGGCAGCGAAGCCTTAATACGCTGGGAGCACCCAAAGCTTGGGCTTGTATCACCTGGGGAATTTATTCCTTTGGCAGAGGAAACAGGTCTCATTCATGAGATTGGCAAGTGGGTCTTGAAAAAGGCTTGTCATGAGAATAAGAAATGGCATGATATGGGCTATGATTATTTAACAATTTCGGTGAATGTTTCTGCAAACCAATTCCAACAAATTAGCTTTATTGATGTGGTGAAGGAAGTTTTACTTGAAACAGGACTTCCTCCGCAATATTTAACACTTGAGCTTACCGAAGGCGTGATGCTGAGAAACATTACTCATAGTGTCATTGTCATGAAAGAGCTCCAAAAGCTCGGTGTTAAGGTGTCCATTGATGATTTTGGGACAGGCTATTCATCATTAAGCTATTTAAAGGATTTGCCTATTAATACCTTAAAAATCGACCGAACTTTTATTAATAATCTTAAGGTTAATACCACTGATATCGCGATTGTGAAGGCAATCATTACGATGGGGCATGGACTTTCTGTGAAGGTGGTTGCTGAAGGTGTTGAAACAAATGAGCAAATCGCATTACTAAAGGAGCTCCAATGCCATTATGCTCAAGGCTTCTATATTGATCGCCCAATGAAAAGTGAAGAATTTGAAAAAGGATTGGCAAAGCTAAAAGCTTTGTAAAAATGAGGGGGCTGTTCATGGTGAACGCCCCCAATTTTATTTACATATGGTCGAAAGAATCGCTCTTTTTCCATTTGCTAATGTAAATTCAAATCGATCCTTCTTTAGTTTTCCACGTGAAAAATGATGGTGAACAGATAAAAGCATTTCCGTATTATCAAACATGATAAAATTGACACCTTCATTTTCGCCATCCTTATCCTGGTACATTAATTGATTATGGCAATGTAAACAATCATATAATGAGAACGAAAGTTTATTTAAAGTTGATGTAAAACGTAGAAATTGATCCTCCGTAAATCCTTCTAGCCATTCCTTATATGCAAAGGTTAATTTTTTACGAAAGCGAAGGCAATCTCCATTATCGAGCTTATAAAAATAACCGCTCATTTGGATGAGACCATCCTCCACAAAAATGCCATTTTCCCATTTATTTAAAGTGAAAATTTCTACTTCCTTGCCAATCATTTCTTCGAGCATTGATGCTTCATCTGTTTCAGCATCAAAGAAGATCCATTGGTCATTTATGCATTCTGTCGTACCTGTGATAAAAGAGCGCTTTTGTTCAGTTATGCTGCCAAGACGTTGTTGTAAATCCAAGGTAAATCCTCCATCCATAGCTGTTATTTGAAAGTAGTGTTATCCTCTTTTTAGACAAAAATAGAGGAATTTATAACCAGGACTTTTTAGTGAGGTTTTACCCGGGTTTTAGGGAAATTATTGAATCGAAAAAACAGCCTGAACTTTTTCAGGCTGTTACGTTGGCATTTTCTACTGGTGTAACAAATGATTTTTTCTCCCATGCCCTGGAACGCCACCTCCATAGCATGACGAGACCACGGACCCATTCATCCACAATAAAAGAAATCCAAACTCCTACTAAGCCGAGTTCAAAGTGAATGCCAAGCACATACGCAATCGGCACACAAATCCCCCACATCGATAGGATTCCCATGTATACCGGCAACTTAACATCTCCAGTCGCCCTTAATGCATTTATTAGAACAAGGTTAAAAGCTCGACCCGGTTCAAGAATGATGGTTAAAAGGATAAGGACACCACCTGTTTTTATGATGTCTTGATTATCTGTAAAAATAGACAAAAGTGGAACTTTAAAGAATGAAAAAACAATGGCCATTGCTGCTGAAATAATAATGGCGAGCTTTAAGCTTTTTAAAGCTCTTTTATAAGCATCATTAATTTGACGAGCTCCAATCATTTGACCAACTAAAATCTGTGTTCCTTGACTGATTGCGATACTAAAAAGGAATATGAACATCATTAAATTTTGCGTATAAACCTTCGTCGTAAGGGCCTGCGTTCCCATGATCGTAATAAAATAAGTAATTATCATCTGCGAGGAGTTATAGGAAAGCTGTTCTCCTGCAGATGGTATCCCAATTTTAAGCAGATTTTGAAGATGCACTCTCGGTAATCGGAAAATTTTTTTAAATGGTAGACCATGTCTTACTCGTTTTATTAAAAGATAAGTGATGACTAAAAGACCTATCAATCTACTAATGGAGGTTGATATTGCAACCCCTTCAACACCGAGAATTGGCAGACCAAACGGACCGAAGATGGAAATGTAATTCCCGATTACATTGAGGATATTCATTCCGATCGTGACGTACATCGTGTCCCGAGTAAAGCCGTAGCTTCGAATTACGGCACCAATTGTCATGATAAGTGCTTGAAGGAAGGAAAATAGACCTACGATTCTAAGGTAGCTATCTGCTTCATCTAATAGTTCAACGGGCAAATCCATTAAAAGCAGGAGCTTTTTACTCCAAATAAAAACAACAAGACTTAATATAAGACCAAACACAAGGTTTGCGAAAATGGAAATTACCGCCACTTCAGCAGCGCTTTTTTCATTATTAGCACCAAACTGCTGGGCTACCAGAACGGCTGTACCGGTTGCGACGAATCCAAACATGACAATAATTAATGATAAAATCTGGTTAGAGACCCCGACTGCTGCAACTGAATTATCGGAATACATACTCAGCATTAATGTATCTGCATTTCCCATTAGCATATGTAATAACAATTCAATAAAGATTGGCCATGTTAACGCAAACAATGTTAAATTTTTTGTATTAATAGAAGTAGCCAAGCTGTCAACTCCCTCAAATACCTAAATGAAAAACTATATAAGTTTATCACAGAAAGTGGAAATAAAGAATAGTCATTTTTATAGAAAAAGCCATAACCTTATTGGACCTGTAAATATGTACAAAATATGAACAAACACTTGTTATATTTGACTTTTAAGAAGGGATAAGGTTACTTTAAAGTGAGATATTAACTTTGTTCAGCAAAAAGCTGAAAAAGTTACAGCCTCCGGCGGATGCCACAGATTTTCAATGGAAACTTTTCGAGCTTGCTCGAAAAAATCTGGGCGCAAATACGCCAAGGCGCATTTGATTAATAGAATAGGAGTTACGTGATGAAGAAAAAGTTATATATTGTAGCTTTGCTAATTCCAATGTTACTGTTGTCAGCTATTCCTGCGTTGGCTTCTGACAATGTAGCGATAGAGGAAGAAAGCATTTATTACATAGTGGTTGATCGTTTTAATAATGCTGAAAGTACAAATGATTCAGCAGTAGATCTTTCGAATCCTACATCCTATCATGGGGGTGACATCCAAGGAATCATAAGTCGGCTTGATTATGTGAAGGATATGGGATTTACATCAATTTTATTATCGCCTATATTTGAAAATGAAACGGATACTTTTTATCCGTATGTGGTAAAAGACAGAAGCGCAATCAATAAACATTACGGTTCTTTAGTTGATTTAAAGCAGCTTGTTAAAGAGGCTCATGACAAGGGAATAAAAATTATTCTTGACCTCGGATTTAATTCAAATGATACTTTGACTGATGAATTTGTTGAAGAGGCAAAATGGTGGATTCAAGAGGCAGACATTGATGGATATAAAGTTGATCTTGTTGATAGTGTTTCAGCAAATTTTATCACTACATTATCAACCGAACTGAAAGCGGAAAAAGCAGATTTTCTCTTAATTGGACAATCTGTTGGTGTAGATAATCTGCAACAACTTGAAGCTGCAGGACTCGATTCCGTTTTTAACATGATACCTTATGAAGGAATCACAAGCTTTAGTGTTCCAGACCAAACCTTTAAAGATGTCGAAAAAGCATGGGAACAAGCACGAGGATTTGAAAATCCGAATTCCTTAATCAATTTTCTCGATAGTACGAATACGGTTCGATTCACTTACTTGGCTACAGAGGCGAACGAACACCCGGCACCACGCCTTAAGTCTGCATTGACGTATTTGTATACAACACCAGGAATTCCCATCATTTACTATGGAACAGAAATTGCGTTAAATGGAAGTGAGTCACCGGATAACCTCGGTTTAATGGACTTTCGAACAGACAAAGAGCTAGTTGATTATATTACATTGCTCGCTAAGATTAGGTCAGGTGTACCAGCTTTAACAAAAGGTACCATTGAATTGGTCAAAAATGATGCAGGCTTGCTTGTTTTTAAACGAGAGTATGAAGGGCAGACAGCGTTTGTTGCGATTAATAATACAACGAAAACACAAAGTTTTACCTTAACGGCTGACCAGGTTGGGGATGATAAGGAGTTAACAGGACTCATTTCTGAGGATCTTGTTCGTTCAACCGATGGTAAATTTGATGTTGTTGTAAATCGTGATATTTCAGAAGTATTTGTTGTGCGCGATACAACAAAAATTAATTATACATTATTCGTTGCGGTATTTATTGTACCAGTGTTAATGATTGGGTTCATATATCTGAATAAAAAAAGACATGGTAAGAACAAAATCGAATAAAAAGGGAAGCATCATCCGTCGAGGATGATGCTTTATTTTTACCCATTTAAGATTTCCCCACCGTTCACGTGTAGAATTTGACCAGACATATAAGAGGAGTCATCACTAGCAAGGAAAATATAGCTTGGTGCGACCTCCTCAGGTTGTCCAGGTCGTTTCATTGGTGTCGTCGAACCGAATTTTGCCACTTGGTCACTTGTAAAGGTTGATGGAATAAGCGGTGTCCAAATCGGCCCTGGAGCCACTCCATTTACACGAATTCCTTTTCCAACCAATTGCATGGATAGTGACCTTGTGAACGAAACAACGGCTCCTTTTGTTGATGAATAATCAATGAGCTGCTCATTTCCTTTATATGCTGTAACGGATGCCGTATTGATGATCGAACTTCCCTGTTTTAAGTGGGGAAGAGCAGCCTTCGTTAAATAAAAATAAGAAAAAATATTGGTTCGGAATGTTTTTTCAAGTTGTTCAGCTGTGATGTTTGAGATACTTTTTTGTGGATGCTGTTCAGCTGCATTATTAACTAAAATATCTAGCTGTCCAAACGTATCAATTGTTTTCTTCACAATCTCTTTACAAAATTCTTCATTTCCGATATCTCCGGATAGAAGTAAGCATTTTTGTCCTTCTTCTTCGACCTGCCGCTTTGTTTCCTTAGCATCCTCATGCTCCTCCAAATAAACGATGACGACATTTGCGCCTTCTTTCGCATAATGAATCGCAACCGCCTTTCCAATTCCACTATCCCCACCAGTTATGATAGCAACCTTATTTTTAAGCTTATTGCTTCCTTGATAAGAATGGTCCTCGGATACGGGTTTTGGTACCATTTCAGCCTCAGTTCCAGGCTGATGATTTTGATGCTGTGGCGGCAAAATATTCTTTCCTTGATTCTTAGACAAAACAAACACCTCTTTTATGGAATCATTTACGTTACTTACTTTTTTATAAAAGTGGTCTGAATATACCTTTTCCGCCAATTATTAAGTAATTATAAAAATTCATTAAGTCACCAAAACTTCATTTATAATGAAAATAGATAGAAAGAGGGGTTATCCATGGAAAAACCTGAAAAAGTTCTACTTGTTGAAGATGATAAGGAAATCGCCCGAATTGTTTGTGATCATTTACGGAAGGTAGGCTATTCCGTAACATGGGCTTCTACGGGAAAAGAAGGCTGGGAGGATTTTAAAGAAGATCAATTTGACCTTGCTTTAATTGATTTAATGCTCCCTGAAATGGATGGGTATACATTATGTAAAACCATCCGATTAGAAAGTGAAATTCCTCTCCTCATTTTAAGTGCACGAAATGAGGAGGAAAGTAAAATAAGAGGATTGAATCTTGGAGCTGATGATTATATCACAAAGCCATTTAGTCTTGAGGAACTGAGTGCTAGAATTAGCTCTCATTTAAGAAGGTACAGAAGATATAACAATAAGACTTTAAATGAAAACCGCATCAATTATATGAATGAACTTACCATTGATTTTAAGAATGAGCTCATTTTTTTATACGGTAATGTTGTCCAAATGAGCTCCAAGGAAAGGGAATTATTGTTTTTGTTAGCAAAAAACCCATTACAAACCTTTTCTAAAACAGAAATCTATGAGCATATTTGGCAGCAGGAGGATGTAGACGGTAATAATACAGTCACTGTTCATATTAAGAGCTTACGATCAAAATTAGCAGACGAAACACGCTCTGCAAAGTTTATCCAAACTGTTTGGGGTGTTGGCTATCGTTTTATAGGAGAACAAAGTGTATGAAAATTAAACAATGGTTGATGGTCAGCTTTTTTATCGTAATGCTACTTCCAGTTGTTGCGCTTTATTTCTTGTATGTAAGTTTAAGTAATCTCGATGAAAAGCAAGCATTTGTTGAATATGTTGAGATGACCAATAAAATGGAGGAGATTGAGCCGAAGCTTTTAAATCCGGATTTATATAAACTTCAACCGAAAGAACAGTTTGAGGCAGTTCAAGCTTTATCGAATGAATCTATCAAAATCACTTTATACCGATCTGATGGTGTTGTTGTTTTTTCTAGTTTACCTAGTCCGGGTGCATACGGGTTTTCAACGATAAATATTGAACAAGTATATAGAAATCTAAATGATCTTCAAAAGAACTCTCGTACCTATACAATGAAAAAGCCTGTTATAGATAATGGGGATATCGTTGGAATTTATGAAATATCCATCGCTAGAGAGAAGTGGATTGAAGGGGTAACAAATCGCTATATCTATTTAGGTATATATTTCATTATTTTCTTTGTCCTACTCTATGTTAGTGTAGTCATTCTATTAAACCGAAAATTAAATCGACCATTAAGCCACTTGCAGGCGCAAATGACGGCTTTTGCAAATGGAAAGAAACTGTTAAATCAAACTCGTGAATCAAATGATGAAATAGGGGTTTTAATCAAACATTTTTGGAAAATGAAAGCACAGATTGAACAAACTCAAGAGGCTTTAGCAGTTCAACAAAAGGAAAAAGAATTTATTGTAGCCTCATTATCGCATGATTTAAAAACACCATTAACGGTCATACGTGCTTATACTGAAGCCTTGCAGAATGATGAAAAACTTTCAGAACAAGAGAGGATCGAATATAAGGAAATTTTATTTGAGAAGCTCGAGTACATGAAACGAATGCTTGATGATTTAACTATGTACACGGCATTACAATCCTCTAAACAAAGGACTGAACTTGTTGAAGTTGATGGGGAAGAGTATTTTGACATGCTGTTATCTGGCTATGACGAACCTTGTAATCGAAAAGGGATTTCACTACTTGTTAATCAATCTGTAAAAGAAATCTATAAGGTCGATCCAAAGCAAATGGTGAGAGTTGTTGATAACATCATGGGGAATGCCATTCGTCATACTAAAAAAGAAAGTCAGATTTGGCTTGCTGCCATTTCAAATGACTCCAAATTACCAGACTGGTTGTTTAAAGACTTTTATGAAGACGTTGAGGCTTGGAGAAAAGAAGGTACTGTTATTCTAATTCAAAATGAAGGAAAAGGAATCCCACAAGAACAACTGGACAAAGTTTTTCAACCATTTTATCAGGCAGAGGGTGCTAGAAATAATGGGGGAAGTTCCGGGCTAGGACTAAGCATTTCAAAAATGTTAATGGAACAACAAAATGGAAAAATTGGAATCTGGTCAGCGGATAAAGAAGGGACGTTACTTGCTTGCTGGATTAAGGAAGGAAAGGAATAAAATGAAGAAAAAACTAGTTTTGCTAATTGCTTTTTTAATAATGGGGATTTTATCGGGATGTAAGGGGGATATGGCTATGTCGTCTGAAGAAATTGTAACAAAAGTCTTATCAGCAAAGGAAAGTAAGCTTTCATATTATGGGGAGGGTATCATAAAACTTACGACGAATGGAGAAGTCACTGAAGATGCAAGTTTTAAGGAGTACGCAGCAGAGGACGGTAAACGAAAAATCATCACAACCGGCCTTACAAGTGGTCTTGAATCTTATGCGTTAAATGATGGAAAACAGGTAATTTCCTATGAGAAAGGAAGTGAAACGGCATTTAGTATCGGTCTAACGGAAGAGAGTATGCAAGCCTCACCTAAAGAACAGCTCATGACAATGCTAGAAGCGATTAAAAAAACACATGAATATGAAATTGTCGGTGAAGAGAAAATATTGGATTTAAATGTTTACCATATTAAAGCAACGCCGAATACAGCCTCTAATTTATTTGGAGAAGTTGAATTTTGGATCGACCAAAAGACATGGTTTGTAGTGAAATCTATCTCTGTAGTTGGAGAAATGAAATCTGAATTCGAATACAAGTTGCTCGATTTTTCACCAGATTTTAAGGAAGATACCTTCACTTTAGATATACCGGAAAATGTAACCATTACCCCGATTGAGTCTGAGCTTGAGCCAAACTTTGGGTCACTAGAAGATGCTCAAACTGCATTAGACCAGCCATTCCTAGTTTTCAGCGGAGAAGATATTACAGTCGAGAATGTTGAAATTGTGAATATACAGGGTGTAATCAATCGTCCAGAGATTACTGTTTATTATCTAAATAAAGGTGTTCCTTCTGTATTAGTTTCAATTTTTCCGACTCCAGAAGACGCAGGAACGGAAATTAAGCCTGGAGAATGGCAAGTGCATGGTCAGAATGCGGAATATGATGATTTTATTAATGCTCTAAGCTGGGATGAGAATGGCCTACGCTATACAATCATTATTCAAAACCCAGACATTAAAATAGAAGATGTACTCGAAATGACAAAAGACATGGTGCTAAATAATGAAATGTAGGTGTAAGCTTTGCTACCAAGCTGGGAAATAATCTTATTGTATATTTTAGTAGGGTCCGGGATCCAATTAATAGGTTTGATTTTCGAGAAGGTAAATAAAAAATTTGGAACTGCGATTGAAATCATCCTAGCCCTACTTGCAATTGGACTAGTGTTTTATCAATTTTCGTTTATGGATGGATTCATCTATATTGCATTTATTTCAAGTGGATATTTTCTTTCGATCTCTTTGACTACCGGTTATGAGAAACGAATTGAACTCCAAAAGGAATTACGTCAGAGTAAAGTAGAAAAAATCTCTTTAGGACGTGATTTGAAACGGATTACATCTGATATATTAATAACCGGATTTGTTGTAATTGGTGCAATCCTCTTCTACAATTTTGGTCCAGAGTTTAGTCTTTTAAGATATATTATTGTCTTTGGACTTGTGAGCACAGTAACAGAAGTAATAAAGCGAATCGGTATTTATGCAACTGTAAAAGTATTTTATGACAAAGATGACAAACAATTATATATCTTATCTCGCTTTGAGTCTCGTAAAATTCCTATCGTAGATTTGGAGGAAGTGAAACTTGAAACAAATGTAGACCTGTTGAAGCTTCATCCATTATTAACGATGTTTTCGTCAAACGCGGATTTTACAACAAGTTTTCAGAAGGTATTAAGGATTTCTGTACCAGGTGAGACGATTTATATAACGATTCGTGAACCTGAAAAATGGAAAAGAACGTTTGAGGAAATGGTGATGGTCGAGGATAAAGAGATTGACATATCACAGGTTCTACCGATTTGGCACCGGAAGAATATCAAGCGATTGATCGGAAAGCTCTATTTCGCATCAACGGTAAAAGGTGTATCTGCCTATACGGGTTTACTCCTAATTCTCTTTTACTTTGACGTGGCACCATGGATTTTGGTTACTGTCGGATTGGCCTACTGGGGTTTCAATCTTTATATATCTGACAGAGTCTTAAAAGTAGCAATGGATGCAAAGGAAACGAAAAATCCACAATTAATTCAGCTATCTCAACGGGTTTTTGAAAAGGCCGGTGTACCGAATGTTCGTGTGTATGAAACGGAGAGTACGGAGTATAATGGCCTTGCGACAGGTATGAATATCGGCAAATCAATGGTTACCTTAACAACCGCTACTTTAAAGTTACCAACTGAAGCAATAGAAGGAATCCTTGCTCATGAGGCAATCCATGTGAAAAAGCGAGATGTACTATGGGGACAACTATGGAGATTAGGTTATCTTATGATTCTTATTTTGTTTGTCCTATTAATTCAAGAAAATATAACAAATATTGAAGATCATAAGGTCTCAATCTTTTTATCAGTGTTTTTCTTAACGATATTTTACTCTGTTTTTCAATCATTTTATTCACAATGGATGGAGGTTCGAGCTGACCATCTGGGGGCATCCCTTCTTAATGGAGGGAGTTTACAGATGTCAAACAGTTTAATCGTCTTATCACAGAAACAGGACGAAGCGATTAATAAATCACTTTCATATAGTACGGTTCTTAAAGACGAGAAAGAGAAGGAAAAGTCATCGATTGAGCGGGACTCGTTAATATGGAGGTTTATCGAATTTCAATTTATGCCGCATCCCCCAATGTACTGGAGAGTCCAGACCTTAAAAGAAAATGAAGAAGGTTGGGGGAAAAGGATTCGAAATCGTTGGATGGTTGACAGAGTGAAGGAGTCAGTATTGAGGTAGAAGAGGTGAAGTTGTGAAGATCGCGAAGGTATTATTTGTACTTGGGGCATTGGTTTTTCCATTAGGTGTTTATTTATCGTCATATAGCCCGGTTGGTGTGGTTTTAGCGATAGTGGGAGGACTTACGGTTTTCTTAAGTACACCGGCAATACAATCGTAACAATATTTTATGAATTAGAGACTTTTCAATGCTGAGAGGTCTCTTTTTATTTTTTTAAAAGGAAATTTACCTCTTATAAAGAAATAGATAAAGATAATAAATAAGAGATGGAGGTTCCTATGAAAATAAAAATAAGACCTGCTACTAAAAACGATGCTACACAGTTAATTGAACATACAAAAATAGTACTTTCCGAGTCTACATACTTGCTTACTGCACCTGAGGAATTTACGACAACCGTTGAGGAAGAGGAAAAATGGTTAGAGGACCAAGCAAAGCCGGGTAATTTAATCATGGTAGCAGATATGGATGGTAAAATCGTTGGTAATTTAAATTTCCAAACCTCGAAAAGGAAACGACTCTCTCACTTAGGGTACTTTGGTATAAGCATTCAAGAAGCATACTGCAATCACGGGATCGGAAGCAAACTAATGGAATATTTTCTCGAGTGGGCACAGAAAGAGCCGGGACTTGAAAAAGTTTGTCTTGAAGTATTCTCTCATAATAAAAGGGCAATTCACTTATATGAAAAATTTGACTTTCTAGAAGAAGGTAGAAAAGTTAAGTTCGTAAAATTTAGTGATTCCCACTATGAAGATGAAATTATCATGTATAAATTTGTAAAATAAGCATTGACATATGATAGGATAATGTAAAAGGCATTAGGAGGGGTATTGTGGAATTAATAGTGTATTTAGCTGGACAAATTCATGACAATTGGCGAGAAGAAATTCAGGAGAAGGCAGAGGCAAAAAATCTCCCGTTGACCTTTGTAGGTCCACAAACCAACCATGATAAGTCCGATAATATAGGAGAACAAATTTTAGGGGAACAACCTGGAAACAAGTATAAAGATGATGCAGCATCGGACATTAATAATTTCAGAACACAGGTATTGATACAAAAATCAGATGTTGTTATCGCATTATTCGGTGAAAAATACAAGCAATGGAACACGGCAATGGATGCCAGTACAGCGATTACGATGAATAAACCTACAATTATCGTGAGACCAACCTCACTCATTCATCCGTTAAAGGAATTATCGAATAAAGCAAACGTTACGGTCGAAACAGTTGATCAAGCATTAGAAGTGCTTAGTTATATCTTTGAATAGAAAAATGCAGCGGGGTTTTACTCCGCTGCATACTTCTTAACGATAATTAATAAATTGTACATCAATCGGTAAATCTGCTGCACGAATGGCATTGATAATTTGTTGAAGATCATCTCTGCTTTTAGCGGTCACACGGACTTGATCGTCCTGAACCTGACTTTTCACCTTAAGACCACTGTTTTTAATAATCGCATTAATTTTCTTCGCGTTTTCCTTGTCAATGCCTTGAATGAGTTTTGCACGTTGACGAACAGTTCCACCAGATGCATTTTCAATTTTCCCATAATCAATATTACGAGTTGCAACCCCACGCTTAATCATTTTACTGATAAGGACATCCTTCAATTGCTCAAGCTTGTACTCATCGTCAGATACTAAAACAAGTTCTTCTTTATCAAGTGTGATGTCACTTTTACTTCCTTTGAAATCATACCTAGTTTGAATCTCTTTTTTTGCTATACTAATTGCATTTGTTACTTCAGGCAAATCCACCTTTGACACAATATCGAATGAGCTATCCTTTGCCATGGCTAACCTCCAAAAAAAAGTATATTTCCCTTGATTATAGACAAAGTTAGCAATTTGGACAACTTTTTCCAAAACTATACTAGTAAATTGGGGTCTTAAACGTCTATACTATGTAAAGATATAATAAGTAACATAAGAAAGAGGGCTTTAATAAATGAATGCATTAGAACCAGGTACGGTTGTCACATTACGTGTAGATAGAGATGCCCCGTTTGGCTATTTTCTAACAAACGGAGAAGAAGATGTTTTGCTTCATACAAATGAAATTATCGATGGGTTTGATCCTGATGAAGATGTAACTGTTTTTCTTTTTCAAGACCATCAGGGGAGGCTAGCTGCTTCGATGAAAATACCGACTGTTCAAATCGGTTCCTATGATTGGGCAGAAGTAGTCGAAATCAAACATGAGCTAGGGGCCTTCGTCAATATTGGGATTAACAAAGATATTCTTGTTTCAAAGGACGATTTGCATGAAGTTTGGGACCTCTGGCCAGAGCCGGGTGACAAATTGTATGTAACTCTACGAACAGACAAAAACGGTAGATTATTTGGAAAACTAGCAACTGAAGATGTCATTCGTTCGATCTCAAATCCGGCTTCTAGAAAAGATTTTAATAAAAATATAACAGGAACCGTGTATCGACTATTAATGGTCGGCTCCTTTATGATTTCAGAGGAAGGGTTCCTAGGCTTTATTCACGAGAGTCAACGGACAAGAGAACCAAGAGTTGGAGAAAAGGTTCAAGGTCGAATTATTGATGTTAAGGAAGATGGAACTGTAAATATTTCTCTCTTAGGCAGAGGCCATGAAATCATGGGAGATGATGCTAATAAAATTTATCAGTATATGGAAAGTCGTGGAGGCGCAATGCCATATTGTGATAAAAGCTCTCCAGATGACATTTCAGCTAAGTTTGAATTGAGTAAAGCAGCCTTTAAACGTGCACTTGGGAAGCTAATGAAAGAAGGAAAAGTATATCAAGAAGATGGCTGGACCTATTTCAAAAAAGAGTAGTAACTAAAAACGCATCGGTTGTAAATGACCGATGCGTTTCGTTTTATCGATGATCTGTTTTCTTTGAATATTGATGTTTGCCTGCTTGGCGACTTTTTTCTCTCATCATATTTTTTTCATGGCGTAGTGCATTGTTATCTTTAGCTTTTTTATCATTATCACTAGTATTTGGCATAAATAACACTCCCTTCAATCCGTGTAACTTTATTCAGGGTTATCTCCTACTCCCTACGAGATGAATGCAATAAAACTTATCCATTCAGTCGGAATCAAACCACGATTGAATAAAGTTAAGCCTCCGGCGGATGCCACGATTTTTTAAAGGAAAGTTTTCGAGCATGCTCGAAAAAAATCGGGCGCAAATACGCCTTGGCGTATTTGATAATTAGGATATCCAGTCGTTTTTCAAACTATGTAAAATTAGCTGTTCGGCATTTCGTTTAAAAAGAATATCGCAATAGTTCCTGGTCCTGCATGTGAACCAATTGCAGCACCAATTACATTGGAATAAAAAGATTTACATCCGAATTTTTCTTCAAATAACTTTTGTAATTCAAGTACTTCATTTTCCACATCGCCGTGGCTAATACCAATTGTCTGATTTGATAAATCTATGCCGCGTTCTTCCATAAGCTCAACAATTCGTTTATACACTTTCTTTTTTCCCCGAATTTTTTCAAGTGGGATTAGCTTTCCATCTTCTACATTTAATAGAGGCTTAATGTTTAATAATCCTCCAACAAAGGCAGATGCTTTACTAATTCGTCCCCCACGAGCTAAATATTCAAGCTCATCAACGGTGAAAAGATGCTCCATATGAGTGCTATAAAAGTTTGCAAGGCTTACGACATCTTCCTTTGAAGCCCCTTTGGCAGCTGATTCTGCAGCTGCTTTTACTACAAGGCCTTGTCCGAGTGACGCACATTTTGTATCAATAATCGTTAAATCAAGATCTGGGTATTCTTCTTTTACTTCTTCACTCATCATTACGGCTGTTTGGTAGGTTCCCGATAATTGTGATGAAAAGGCAATGTACACTGCAGATTGCTTTTCTTTTGCAATTTCAGTAAAAACCTCTTTAAAACGGTGTGGCGGAACTTGGGATGTTTTTGGAGCACTTCCATTTCGCATCGCTTCAAATACTTTTTCAGGCTCAATCGTCGCAATATCCTCATAATCTTGCCCATCTAGATGAACTCCTAAGGAGAATAATGTTACATTGTTTTCGTTAAAAAATTGAAGTGGTAGGTCACTACCGCTATCAGTAAGAATTCTAACGGTCAAAAGTCTCACCTTCTTTTTTCGTGGTCAAGTTTGATAACAAACATGCATACTGTAAGTGTAGCGAGTATTGGATAAAATTACAACAAGTGTGGGAAAATTTTGTATGACAACTATTTTGCCATTGTGATTCAAGAATGTTGTTCCAGGAGGATTAATTGAATGGTTTATAGAGAAGTGAAAAAAGTAATAATTGTTACCTTTGGTGCATTGCTAAATGCGGCTGCCTTAAATCTATTTTTAATTCCAGCTGATGTTTATTCTTCAGGTTTTACAGGTGTATCGCAGCTATTGTTTAGAATTTTAGGTGATTACACGCCATTCCACATTTCAACAGGTTTAATTTTACTACTATTAAACATACCAGTTGCGATTTTAGGATGGAAAAAGGTAGGAAAGGCATTTACCCTGTATAGCTTTGTTTCTGTTGTACTAACCTCGTTGTTCTTATCGATTATTCCACTAGAACGAATTTCAGACGATATTTTACTTAATGCTGTATTTGGCGCTGTCATTCAAGCAATTGGAATCGGCTTAACGTTGAAGTGGGGTGCCTCAACAGGCGGCCTGGATATTATTGCACTCGTATTATCAAGGTCAAAAGATAAGCCAATTGGTACCTATATATTTACACTAAATGGGCTCATCATTCTTACTGCAGGGTTATTATTTGGCTGGGAAAAGGCCTTGTACACACTTGTCGCTTTATATGTTTTAACAAGGGTTATTGATACGGTCCACACAAGTCATGTAAAGGTTTCGGCGATGATTGTGACGAAAAAAGCAGACGAATTGAAAAGTGCGATCCAATCTGAGTTAGTAAGAGGAATTACGATGATTCCTGCAAAAGGTGCATTTTCGAGCGAACCAAAGGATATGCTTATGATCGTTTTAACAAGATATGAATTATATGACTTAGAGCGTATTATTAAGGAAGTAGACCCTCATGCCTTTACAAATATTGTACAAACAGTCGGCGTATATGGATTATTTCGTAAAGAGTAGTAACTTTTTTAAAGATCCTTCGACAAATATTATAAAGGGGTGACAAACATGAGAAAATGGCTTCTAGTAGCCTTAGTATTCGTAATGAGTTTATTTATCTTGTCAGGATGTGGTACAACTACAACTGAAGATGCTCTTCCAGTGAATTCAGGGGGCGGTGATAAAGTAGATACAGAAACACCACCAGAACAGGAGGGTGAAGAACCTGGAGGTGATGAGAACATGGTTGAAAAACTTCAAACAAACCTATCAATTAAAACAGGGGAAAATGAAGCAACCTTTACTATTTCATTAAAAAACACGAGCAACAATTCGGTAAAAGTGACGATTCCAGGTGGTCAAAAATATGAAATTGTTGTGACTGATGCAAATGGAAAGGAAGTTTACCGCTATTCTATCGATAAAATGTTTATTCAATCCATTGAAGAGATGGAGCTAAATCCAGGTGAAGAGAAGGTCTGGACAGAACCATGGAATTATACATCTAACGATGGAACAAGACTTGCTCCTGGAGAATATAAAGCAAATATTTTCCTTACTGCTTCAGAAGTAAATGGACAAAAAATCGAAAACAATGCATTGCAGGCCGAAAAAAGTTTTACAATCCCTGAGGAAGGGAATACAGCTTTCCGCAATGTTCAAGTACTTGGAGAAAATGGAGAATATACAGTAAATGGAGAAGTGCGAGTGTTTGAAGCGACATTCTTCTATGCAGTTGAGGATGGACATGACTATGTGGTTCCTGAAACGGTCCAAATGGCATCTGAAGGTGCACCAGCATGGGCACCGTTTGAAATCAATATTTCGATTCCGAAAGATAAAATTCCTTCAAATGGAGCATTGATACTTCACTTATATGAGAGAAGTGCAAAGGATGGTTCTATTACAAACCTATATCACGCAAAACTTCAACAGTTCCAGTAAAGGGGAAGGGTCAGACGTGACGTCTGACCCCATTTTTTTTTGAATTAGCCCAAGGTTTATTGAAGTTGGTCTAATTCATTTTGTAATTCGCGGAGTTGTTCTTTTTCGGCTGTTGTAGAGTTAGCATAGGCAGAAGAAAGTGCATTTTTTGCAACCGAAATCGCATTCTGTAAGGATGCATCACTTTGACCCGCACTTGATAACTTCGCAACTTCTACAGTTTCACGAGCCTTTTGGAATAAAAGGTTTCCCATATTATATTCCTCCAAGTGACGAGTTTTCGACATTTTGCTTTTTCTTTTCTTCTGCTTCAGCTAGAGTTGAACGGTAAGGAAAGCGCTGAGAATGTTGTTGAACAGCATCTGCACCTTGATGAACAAATCGTTTTGATTTATTACTACCCATCCGTAAATTCCCCCTTAACAGCTTTAAAAGAAGTGCTTTTTTATAGCACTAATCATATTGTTTGAAGTTTGGAGAGGATTATATAAGGTAATTATTTCTGAATGTTTTAGGATAGGGGACAAATAATAGTTAATAGTTAGGATATAATTCAACCTCAACAGAAAAAAGAACCGACTTTTCCGCCGGTTCTCAATTATTTATTTTCAATTTTAATACGTCCTCTAAATAAAGAGCAACTCCGTCTTCTTCGTTTGTCATTGTCACATGGCTTGCAATATTTTTTAACTCATCAATCCCATTTCCCATAGCAATCCCGTGCCCAGCATATTCAATCATTTCTAAGTCATTATCTTCATCACCAAAGGCAATAATTCTGTCTTTTGGAATCTGATAATAGTTGGCAACCTTTTGAATACCAACCGCTTTATTTAATCCTGATTTAACAATTTCAATGACATGCCAAGGTGCAGCCCATTTTCGGTGATCAACTACTTCAGCATGCATTTCAGAAAGATACTTTCGGATTGGATCTGCAATTTCTTCATCAGGATGAATCAGCAGTGAAGTTGGATCATGCTTTAATATTTCTCGTAAATCACCTGTTTCAATATTCGGTTTCCCCATACCGAAAATATCTAACATCGTTTCATCGTGATAATGAAAATACACGTCATCAATTACTTCAGCTAAAATATTTTTCACCCGGAAGCTATCGGCAACCTCAACAATTTCTTTTACTGTTTTTAAATCAAGTGTGTCGTGATAGACACCCCAGCCTTGATCAAGAGGGTGATGGACAAAAGCTCCATTGAAATTAACAATCGGCGTTGTAAGCCCGAGTTCTTGATAGTACATTGAACTAGAACGGAAAGGTCTTCCTGTCGCAATCATAACCATATGGCCGTCCATTTTTGCCTTTTTGATAGTCTCTTTTGTTCTTTTTGATATGGTTTTATCATCTTTAAGTAAAGTACCATCTAAGTCAAGTGCAATTAAATGTTGTTTTGTCATAACAATCTCCTCTGCTCTCTTTCTTCTACTAAAACAGATAATAAAAAAATCGTCAATTGAAAAGCCAAACTTTTAGCTAAACTCCTAATTAATGATACACTAAAGGATGTCTAAAAGTTTTAAAAGAAGGAGTACAAAAAGAATGGTTATTGTTGAAAAGAAGAAGATTGCAGATATTCCGACATTACATATTGTAAAAAATCTGTTGAAAGATGAAAAAGCTCCGTTAATCATATTTGTTCACGGCTTTGGTAGTGCGAAAGAACATAATTTACATTATGCATATCTTTACGCAGAGGAAGGCTTTCGTGTTGTATTACCTGAAGCAGACTATCATGGCGAAAGAGATGAGGATCTTGAAGGGCTTGAGATGGATTTTAAGTTCTGGGATATTGTCATCAATGAAATCAAAGAGCTTCAAGGTATCAAGGATGAACTAGTCGGAGAAGGCTTAGTTGATGAAACAAGAATTGGGGTAGCGGGAACTTCGATGGGAGGAATTGTTACGCTTGGTGCGTTGACGCAATATCCATGGATTAAGACTGGGGTAAGTCTAATGGGAAGCCCACATTATGAGGAATTCTGCCGTGGACAAATTGAGGAACTGAAACGACATGACATCGAACTTCCTTTCTCAGAGACTGAATTAGAAGAAAAATATGCAGAATTAAGGAAATATGATTTAAGCTTACAACCAGAAAAAGTAAACGGAAGACCATTGTTTTTCTGGCATGGTGAAAAAGACAAAATGGTACCATTCAAATACACGTTTGAATTTTATCAAGAAATTAAACCGCTGTATAAAGGGAAAGAGGAGAATCTATCCTTTATTGCAGATACACGTGCTGATCATAAAGTAACAAGAGATGGTCTACTCGCATCGGTCGAATGGTTTAAAAAACATCTATAGAAAAGAAAAACGTGTCGGAGTTTTAATCGACACGTTTTTTTCAAATCATCTAATACCTAATGCAATTTTTGCGTAACGACTCATCATATCTTTGTTCCAAGGCGGGTTCCAAACGATATTCACATCTACATCCTTGACTTCTGGTAATTCTGTTAAAGCACGTTTTACATCCATTGCAATTGTTCCAGCAAGTGGGCAGCCCATCGATGTTAAAGTCATTGTAACTTGTGCTACGTCTGCGTCATTCATATCCACATCATAAACAAGTCCTAAGTTTACAATATCAATCCCTAGTTCAGGGTCAACAACCTGTTCAAGAGCACCCATCATATTTTCCTTTAAAGCTTCATCCATTTGAAAACTCTCCTTTCGAGAAATAGCTTATTTTAAGTATAACGAAACATCCTAAGAAAGTGAAATGCGATGACTTAACCACGTAATTGTTTCATTGCAGCTTCTGACATGCGCTCTGGGGACCATGCAGGGTGCCAAACCATTAAAACCTCGACATCATTAACCTCTTCAAGATATGCGACTGAATGCTTCACACCGCTTGTAATACTATCATGAAGCGGACAGCCAGGTGTAGTTAGTGTCATTTCGATATACACATTATTATTTTCTTTTATATCAATTTCATATATGAGTCCTAAATCGACTACATTAATATTTAATTCAGGGTCAATCACTTGTTTTAATTGTTCGAGGATTTTCTCTCTTAATTCCATCGTCTTTCTCCCCTCTATTTATATAGTACCTTCATAATGCTGTAGCTGAAAAAAACAGCTGAAGCGACAGCTAAGCTTTGGCCAATCGAAAAGATAAGCAATTGTCCGGTCTCAATGGATACAACGACGATAAGGCAACCTGCAATAAAACCAGAAAAAATCGGAATTGCTATTTTTTCATCAATCATTTGCTTTAATGTAGGAACATCGCTTTTTCCAATAAGCTTGCTGTATCTGTGTGTCCACCAAAGAAAAGGAATAATTTTATATAAATAGCCAAGAATACTGCTGGCAATCCACAAAAAGAGATAAAGAAAAATAAGGACACCATAAATTTCGTAATATCCTGGTAAGAATGAAAGAATCATTCCGAAAAAGTGAATCACTAATCCAAAACCAATTGCAATTAATGAAAATATAAATTGTTTATCAAGCTTTTTCTTTAATCTCACCTTGATGATCGTTGATATGTGGTAAGAAAAAAGAGCGAAGCCTGCGAACAGTATGCTCATACCAGCCTGTAAGAATAGGTTTTTCTCGGTTAAAAAGCTGCTAATTGTCACAATAAGGCCAGTTCCATACAAAATATAGACCCATCTTGCGGGCTTCATTGAAAAGCCATGTGCTAAAGAAAACATTGGGACCATTTTATAGGAAAAACCGAAAATTAAGAATGTAAACCATCCAGCAACCCCAAGTAAAATATGACTTTTCAAAACAGCAAGGTGATCTAAATTCCTTATTCCAGCTCCAAGATTGATGATCAAAAGAATTCCAAGTGTTATTGTAAGCAGTAAGCAAATGAGCGCACTACCAACAAATACAGTTAGAATATTCTTCTTCGCTTGCTTTTTCATCGTCATAAACATTTGGACGAGAAACAGCAAAATCCCAATCACAGCAAGTGAACCTGTAAAAATGGACAAAGTAGGTGAGAAGGAAAGGGTGATTCCAAAACCACCAAAACCAATTGCAGTTACCCAAAATTGTACAAACCCAAATCTTTCACTCCAAATAGGAGTTAAAAAGGCGACTGGCACAAGCTGGTACATCGCACCCATCGCAACCATTAAGGCCCATCCTAGTATCAATAAGTGGGCAGATGATAGGAGGGGAAAGGTTCGAAAATTCCCGTCAATCACCATATGTCCATTGAATAACAGGATCACTTGGGACGCGACTAAGGCAATAACACTAAAGATAATAAAGGAGAGCGGCAGCCTTATATCTGTTTCATTTGATAATTGAGGCATCATTAGCAAGCACTTCCTTATTTCGTAATCTCAATTTGAAAACCGCCATCAGAATGTGGTTCCGTTGTATGTTTGTAACCTAGTTCATCTAGCTGTTCATACAAAAACATTGGTCGGCGATCATTGATAATAGTTAAAGTGTCGCCCTTATTTAAATTTTCGAGAGCTTTCAAAGTCCTCATCATTGGTGTGGGGGGCTCAAGACCTCGATTATCTAATTTCATTAGTTGTCACCTCGTTTAGTAAAGGTGACCTTCCAATGTTTTTTCTCAATTTGCTCCGCTTCATTTGTAAATCCTTTAGCTTTTAATATTGGAAATAAAGGAGTCGGTTTAAAAGGTGCGTGTAAAATGAAGATATCTCCATCCTGTAAAGGTTTAACCGCCTCCATAATCTTTTGAAAAGGCTCGATTTTATTTTTAAGGTCTTCCCTAACATCCACTTCTACTACTTTTGAATCCATTTTTGATTTCCCCCTTATATAACGTTTATAATCTAATGATAATCATTTTCAATGAGAAACGTTGTGACGTGAATCACAAACACCAAAATATTTAAGCAAGATCAAGGACTAAGAACACCACTTCCTGTTGGCCTAGAAAATCTCATCATGGAGCTTCATATGATCCAATAGGTAATACCCATCGGGAGTCATGTCTACAATTTGTTTCTTTTTCAATACTGAAATCGTCCGACTTACAGATTCACGTGTTGTACCAATCATGTTGGCAAGCTCACGATTTGTGAATTGAGTTGTTAGCTTAAAGCGATTGCCGATCTTTTCTCCATTACTTCTGCATAAACGAAGTAAAAGCATAATAATTTGTTCTTGCGTATTTAATAGGATTTGTTCCTCCAGTCGTTTTTGAAGGTCGATGATTTTTTCGCCTAAAACTTTAAAAATTTTGATACAAAGCTCAGGATTCTTTAGTAATATTTCTTCAAATCGATCAATGGGTGTGTAGATAATATTTGAATCCTCGATTACTTCAGCATGTGCAGGATACCCACCTTTTCGGAAAAATCCAGCATGTGGAAACATTTCTCCTGCTTCGAGTACGGACACAATCTGTTCCTTTCCATGCATGTCAGATTTATAAATTTTTACTTTTCCAGATTGAATGAAAAAAACACGATCTAGTGGATCGTCTTGCATAAAGATGAACATTTTTTGTTTATATAATCGTGACTGTGAAATTTCAACAATTGGATCTAGTTCTTCCGGGGTTGTTTCTCGAAACAAGGGAACTCCTCTCAATTGTTCACGAATGGATGGTAGAGCCATTGTTCTCACTCCTTGTTCAAATTAATTACAATTAGGCATCCACATTAAGTGTAGCAATCCTTGTTTTTTAAACTGTGATTTTCATCATAGGTAGTGAGAAACAAAATCAATGTTCAAAAAATAGACAAAAAAAACTAGGAGAAATTCTCCTAGAATCAAATGCACCTTGGCGTATTTGTGCCCGATTTTTAGGCCCACAGGAAGTGGAGTACTTAGTCTTTAATCTTACTGATCGAAAAATTTCCTTTGAAAAATCGTGGCATCCGCCGGAGGCTGTAACTTTATTCAGTCAAGGGGTGAATAAAGTTAGTCAACTTGCTTTTTTTCCGCACAATCAAAGCAAAGTATTCCTTTTTTATCATCTAATACAACACCATTAATAAATCCAACCAAACAATAAATTTCTTTCTCACATTCTTTACATGTATCTACAAATTCCTTCATCTTTTCACCCCGATTACCCTTTTAAACTCCACAATCATGAGGTATAACAAGACTTTTACGTGGGATTTTAAATGTTACTCTAATTATCGCATATTTGTATAGGCATATGATAAAAAACATACGTACATAGTGATAAGTTTCACTACAATAACGGAAGAGACTCGATACAATGGACCCATAAAACAAAAGGAGGAATGATAATATGGTATTTGCAGCGAAAGTAAATGCACCAGATTACGCACCGAGGGAAAAGCACCCTACTATTTTTAGAACGTTTGATGGTTTACAGTCAGGTGAAATCATGGAGCTAACAAATGACCATGATCCACGACCACTCCAATACCAATTCATGATGGAACGCGGTGAAGAATTCACTTGGGAATACCTTGAAGAAGGTCCAGAAATTTGGCGCGTTGCAATCGGTAAAAAATAAAAACTAATCACAAATTCCGATATCTCTCAAGGTGTAGGCAAAGTCATTTAACGGCTTTGCCTACACCTTTTTTATGGATGAAAAAGTTTCGTTTGGAAGACCATTCCAATCGTGCTACTATGAAGAAAAAGTAAAAGGAAGTTTCATAATGTATAAATCAAAAATCGCAGGTGTTCTTCTGGCTGGTGGAGAATCAAGGAGATTTGGAAGCCCTAAAGCGTTTGCCGAACTTCATCAGAAGTACTTTTATGAATATGCAATCGAGGCATTGGAAGGGAATGTGGGCAAACTTCTTATTGTGAGTCATCCCGCATTAGTAGAGCAATTTCGAAACCAAACATCAGTGGAAGTTATTGAGGATTTACCCGAATTTAAAGGAAATGGACCGCTTGCAGGCATATTTTCAGCCATGCAAAAACAAGTTTCAGATTGGTATGTTGTCTTACCTTGTGACACTCCTTTCGTAACTGACGAACTTGTTAAACAGCTACTCACTTTTACAAATGAAGATATGGTCGATGCTGTCGTACCGATTATCAAAGGTAGACAGCAGCCCTTAATCGCTGTTTACCATAAAAGAGTTGCAAAGAAAATAGAACAATTGCTAATGAATCAACATTTTAAAATGAGCCAATTGTTGGACTCTTGCCACGTCAAATTCGTAACTAACCAAGATCTTCAGTTACAAGGCTTAGAATTCGAAAACATTAACAACCAAACTGAATATGAAAAAATAAAACCGGAGCCAGATTGAAGCCCACACGGTGTGAGTCACAAAGACGTTGCCACTCAGACGTGGCGTTCTTAGTCTTTGTTCCTTAAATCAGTCAATTGGCTTCTGTAGTAAAAAACACTCTATATACTCATAATTTTCTGAAAAGTACGATAAAATATTAATACCAGACATTTTGAAAAGGAGGGATTGTGTTTGAGGGTAGGCTTGATTTTAGGTATATTAACCTCTGGAATTCTATTAATCATTGGTTTGTCTACTCATCAATTTGAAACATATTCGGTTATTTCTGGGACACTTGGGATTATTTGTTTCTTGCTTGCAGGAATCGTATCAGATACCTTTATTAGTGGTGACAGGGCAAGAGCGAATTATTACACCGAAAGCAAACGAGACCGAAAAAAAAGAATCCGATATTCCTATTTATTTTTCCTCTTGGGAGCTCCAAACCTACTTGTAGCTGTAGTGTTAACACTCAATTACATTTGAAAATTCTTCAAAACATATTCCTTCAATTCACTTTTCATTTTGCTTTGTGTCTAGCTCCAGCACCTAGCCCCTCGAGGTCATAAGCCAATCCGTCAAGAAGGATAAAAGGCATCCTTCTCGCCGGCTTTTCTTATGCTTGTCGGGTCTGATCGAGGTGCTTGCGCTTTTCTTAATTTGTGAACAATTTCAAACACCTCCCTAATCTGTGATGTACCTCACATAATTCACTTATTTATAGTGTTAAAATGTGGACATTAACAAAGGAGGTTTGCCTCATGTTTGAAAGAGATTATAACAAAGACCCATTTATTGTGATTTGGGAGCTTACAAGAGCTTGCCAATTAAAATGTTTACATTGCCGTGCAGAAGCACAATATACGAGAGACCCTCGAGAACTTTCCTTTGAAGAAGGGAAAAGGCTAATCGACCAAATATATGAGATGAATAATCCAATGCTCGTGTTTACTGGCGGGGATCCATTAATGCGTCCTGACGTTTATGATATTGCTGATTATGCGATTAAAAAAGGTGTACGTGTTTCAATGACACCAAGTGCAACACCTAATGTTACAAAAGAAGCTATTGAAAAGGCTAAGGAAGTTGGCTTGGCGCGTTGGGCTTTTAGTTTAGATGGACCAAATGCAGAAATTCATGACCATTTCCGAGGTACAAAAGGTTCATTCGATTTAACGATGAGAGCTATCAAATATTTACATGAACTTGAAATTCCAGTGCAAATCAATACAGTAATATCGAGATATAATGTTCATGCCTTAGATGAAATGGCAAAATTGGTTGAGGACCTTGATTGTGTATTATGGAGCGTCTTTTTCCTTGTACCAACAGGTCGTGGTAAGGATACGGACATGATTTCCCCTGTTGAACATGAAAAAGTTTTCCGTTGGTTATATGATTTAAGTAAACATGTAAAATTCGATATTAAAACAACAGCAGCACAGCATTATCGTCGAGTCGTCATCCAATCCAAACTGCGTGAAACAAAGGATATTGATAAACAAATTCGCTACGAAGATGCACTTATGAAGGGGAAAACTGGTCAAATTGATGGACTAGGAAGGGCACCACAAGGTGTAAACGATGGTAACGGATTTGTCTTTATTTCTCATATTGGAGATGTGTATCCAAGTGGGTTGCTACCTGTTAAAGCAGGAAATGTACGTGAGACTCCATTAGCTGAAATTTATCGTGAATCACCAATATTCAAGGATTTGCGTAATCCGGACAAATATAAAGGAAAATGTGGAGTATGTGAATTCCGACATGTATGTGGTGGATCACGTTCTCGTGCATATGCGATGACAGGAGATTACATGGAGAGTGAACCATTCTGTATATATATCCCAGAAGCCCTTCGTAAAAAAGAAAAAACACTTAAATAACAGTAGAAAAGTGCAAGGCGCCTGCTTATCGGCGACAAGCACAAGAAAAGCGCTGACAGAAGGCGCTTTTTGCCTTCAGAAGCGATTGGCTTGTGACCTCGAGCCGATGGCGCCTGGAACTAGACAAATTTAAGACCCATGGGGTTTCCCGTGGGTCTTTGTAATGTGCCTGTATTATTCAATACTACAATACTTTGCTGGACAATCCTCACATTGTATTTCCATTTTAATATATGCTAAGTCGTGAATCGTAATATAGCCTTTGTAAACGGAGATTATCCCCTTAGCACGCAATTCATGCAGCATCCGATTTACACTTTCTCTTGTAGTTGCACAAAAATTAGCAAGCTCTTGATTTGTTAAATGCAAGTCTATAAGGATGCCATTATCTGTTTGAACACCATAACTATTGGTCATTCGAACCATGGTTGAATACAAAGCTCCTTTTTTACCTAATAAAACAAGATCTCTAAATTTTGTTTGTGTTTTTCGAAAATGGTCACTCATCCATTTCATAAATTCAAATGCTAAGCTCGTATTTTCAAAGAGTTTTCTCTCTAAATCGTCCTTTTGAATCACAGCAATTTCGCAATCCTCTAAAATTAGACAATCAAATAAATACTTTGGCTGATCGGTGAATAATGTCAGCTCCCCAACGATTTCATTTTGGCTACAAATTCGAAGGGATAATTCACTGCCATCAGAAGTTCCTTTGCTCACCCTTACACGGCCGGAAAGAATGAGGTACAGCTCAGATGCCTTCATACCTTCCCGGAATAAATAGGTTCCTTTTTCCATTTGCATGACGTGATTAGCTGATTTCAAAAGCTCTGTTAATTCATTTGAAATGATTGATTTTTGTAATGTCAATTGACTCATAGGTACCACCTTCCTAAGCAGGAATGCTATACTTGATTTTAAGAAAATAATATAATGTTAGTTACTCATGAGGTGTATAATAAATCACACATATTGTCATAATGCTAGCTGAAGCTCTGTAATATAAGGATTATCCCCAATTATGAACAATTTTTAACAATTGAGAAAATGCCCGCATCAACCTATTTAATTAAATAAAAAACGAAAAAAGATGCATTCTTGACAAGAATGTGTCTTTTTTCATTTTCAGCCCATTTTGTGACAAACTTAACAGATTTAAGGATGCACAATATGTGAGAATTTTCCTGAATAGAGAATTTAGGAGGGGGTTCTTTTGTACCAAACAGCCGCTTGGTATCTTTCTATTATTTTAATGACCTTAATTACAGTTATTTTTATTACCATCGTACTAAAGACTAATAAAAGAAAAGAGTATGAGGCAATTCAGAAAAAATGGTACCGCTTTAGAACTATTTATTTCATTGTTTTACTTGTTGTATTTGGAACTGCAACGTATTTTACACTTCAAGATCTTCCATTTGAAAGACCAGTTTACGGACAGGAAGAAAATCCAGTTATTGTCGATGTAGAAGCTGTTCAATTTGGCTGGAATATGAGCCAAACTGAATTCAAAGTAGGCGTTCCAATCGAATTCGATATCACAAGCTCAGATGTTAACCATGGCTTTGGTATTTATGACAAAGATATGAATTTATTAGCACAAACCCAGGCAATGCCAGATTATACGAACACTGTTTTCTACACATTCTCGGAGCCTGGTACGTATCAAATTTTATGTATGGAATACTGTGGACTTGCTCACCATCTCATGATTGGTGAAATTGTCGTAACAAATTAAGGAGGGGGTTAACAATGTCTACTAATATTGCAATTGGAGGGACAAAAACTTTCCGAAACAGAACAATTGCTATGTATCTACTAACAGGTGGCCTTATTATTCTATCAATGATGGTATTTGGAGTCTTGATGCTTCTTGCACAAGGAAAAATGATTGATGTAGACCCTGGATTTTTTTATGAGATAATGACGGTCCACGGAACAGGCATGATTGGCGCCGCTGCATTAGCTGCAGCTGCTGTAATGTGGTACTTCCTCAGTAAATATGTTCAATTAAGCAAAACGATTCTGATTACTAATTTCATCACCTTCATCATCGGAGTCGTAATGGTGTTGGTAGGTATCTTTGTTTTTGACTTTGCGGGAGCTTGGACTTTTCTTTATCCACTACCAACTATCTCCGCTGGTGGATGGGCAGTAGGGGGAGCAGTGCTTTATTTAGGCGGTATGCTTATACTTGGTGTAGGATTTTTATTACTAAATTTAGATGTTGCTAGAGCGATTATTAAACAATATGGAAGCTTAGGCGGAGGTTTAGGGTGGTCAATTGTATTTGGAAAGGAAAAAGGCTATGGTCCTCCAGCGACTGTAGTGGCTAGTACAATGGTTGCAATTGTAAACACCACTGCATTAATTGCGGGAGCAACAATACTAATTATGAACCTTATAAATCTATTTATTCCATCGATCACAATTGATCCAATGCTTGCAAAAAATCTAACATATGCTTTTGGTCACATCTTTGCGAACTCTATTATTTACATGGGGGTTATTGCAGTTTATGAGATATTAGCAGCCTATACTAATCGTCCATGGAAAGCTAATCGCCCATTCCTGATTGCATGGAACTTTTCAACACTATTTACGATTACGATTTATTCTCACCATTTGTTAATGGACTTTGCAATGCCAAAATGGATGATAATTATTGGACAAGTGCTTTCATATGCAAATGGATTACCAGTATTAGTTGTCACAGCTTATGGCGCGCTAATGATTGTGTATCGTTCAGGTATTAAGTGGGACATTGCCTCATCATTTATGTTTCTATCCATGTTTGGATGGGTAATTGGTGTCGTACCGGCAATTGTTGATGCAACGATTGTTGTAAACCATGTGATGCATAACACAAAATGGGTACCAGGGCATTTCCACATGTATATGGGATTAGGTGCAACAGCTATGCTTTTTGGATTTATGTATTACTTAGCAAAAGTGAATGGAAAAGAAACCTCTCTTGATACGATTAGTTTTTGGGTTTACACAATGTTCTTCATTGGATTATGTGGGTCGTTCCTTTTCTCTGGAAAAGTCGGAGCACCAAGAAGATGGGCAGAGCACTTTCCTGAATGGATTCCATATGACCGTATGGGAGTAATCTTTGGTATCTTTATCTGCCTTGCTGTCTTGACATTTGTCATCCGATTTTGGAATTTCTCAAGATCAATTGATTATAAGTTTCAGGAAAAAATAGGACCTGATCAACATGTGGCGTAAAAGTATTGGAATAATATTTGCACTTGTAGCGGGTGTTACTTTGCTGTGGATAGGTACAGACGGTTTTCGTGCTTTTACAGCAGAGAAGGCAAGAATAATAGATTTAGAAAGGGAGCAGCCAAAGCTCCCTTCCGCTACATTAATCGACTCTAATTCGAAAAACTTTCACTTACAGGAATTAGAGGGAAAATACACACTTCTGACCTTCATGTATACAAGTTGCGGAGATGTATGTCCGGTTTTGGAACGAAATTTTGCTGAAATCTATGAAAACATCCCAAAAGATGTTCTGGGAAAAGAAGTTGTACTAGTAAGTATAAGCTTTGATCCTGAGAACGATACTCCAACTGTTTTAAAATCCTATTCAGACCATTTTGGAGCAGATGGGGAACACTGGAAAATGGCGACGATTCAGGATGAGCAGGAATTACAGAATGTGTTAGATGTACTTGAAGTAATCGTCATACCAAATGAATATGGCGGATTTGAGCATAATTCCGCATTTTATGTGGTCAACCCAGAAGGAAAATTAACAAATATTTTTGATTACCAAACACCACAAACTGTTGTGGAATATTTAGATTCATTTTTATTTTAGAGGTGAAAATATGTACCGTAATCGTGATTTATTTATAGGGATACTTTTACTTCTATTCGTTTCTTTCCCGTATGTAAGAGCATTGTTAGAAGAGAGCATGGTTGGAACGATGTTCATACAATACCCATTGTTAGTAGTCGGTGGTTATTTTCTAGCTAAAGGATTTCGGAGAAAATGGCGAAACTTTTTTCTATATTTCAATGAAAATGGAATTGCAGGGATTATTATTATATTATCTGTTACAGGATTTTGGATGTTACCACGGGCGATGGATGCTGCATTGAATGAACCTTACATGGAAGTTGCAAAATATATAAGTCTACCATTCTTTGTTGGGGTTTTCTTGTACTATAGCTGGCAGCTACTTGGTCCAATTAGCAAATCCTTTATTTGGGCGAATCTTATTTCTAAGATTTTTGTAATGAGCTGGCTTTATTTAGTGTCACCTGCAAGACTATGTAATAATTATTTAGTATCTTCCCAGCAACAGCTTGGAAAAGCCCTGTTTATCTTAGGCTTTGCAATCTGCATCCTATTTATGGGGCGAGTTTTTATTGGGAATCCATTTGCTCAAAACGCTAAGATAGATATACAGCCATTCATTCGTTTAAAAACAAATAGAACTGAGGCGCCTTCTGTTCCAACATTAAAATAAACATATAAAAACCACGATTTCAAATGAAAACCGTGGTTTTTATGCCCCTTTGTATTAATTAGTTCCCGGATGCTGCTCTTGGAAATAGGATATTATTTTCTAAATGAATGTGCTGGAATAGGTCTGCCTCCAGTGCTTCAAGACGTTGGTATACTAGGCGGTATGTTCCACATGCACCAATTGGTGGTTGGAAGTCATTTGTAATGTCACGGATTTCTTTAATTATATTTCCAGCCTCGTCATGATCGCCTTCTAATTCTGCCACATGTTTTTTCACTAATTCGTGATTTTCGGCTGTTGGTTCAGTTTCAAATTTAGCGATGAGAGGAAATGACTCTGCTTCCTCTTTAATTGTATGCTGTTCAAGCTCAACCTTTAATTGATTAAATAGTGAATGCACTCTTGCAAGATGTGGATGATTTCCTCCATGGACTCTTAGCACCTTAGTTACATATGGACTAAGCTGTGGCAGCTCTTCATTTAAATAACGGTGATGTTTATTCACGATATGGTCAATTAATTCAGAATAACTTGCGGCCTTCCAATCCACAGTTTTTTCATTTAATTCCTTCATCTCATGATAAAGTGTATTTAATTTTGATAAAACCTCATCCTTGGAAAGATGTCTTTCCTCAATGGCATCTATTAGTGGGCGGTTACCGCCACAGCAAAAATCAATTCGAAGTTTTTTGAAAAGGTCTCCAGCCTTCGGAAACTCAGTTACAATTTCTCCAATAATATGTTGTTCTGTAAAAGTTTGTTCCATGATTTTACCTCCTAATAAGTAACTACTTATTAGGATAGCTTTAAAAATGGGAGAATGAGGTGATACGTATCACACATTTGTAGAAAAACGTCATAAAATAGGATGTGAGTGATGTATATCACTGCAAGAAAGTAGTGGTTTTTGCTTAAATATACTACAATAGGAAAAAAGTAGATAAAAAAGTGAGTGAAAAATAATATGGTTGAAAGACGGACACCCATACCTGTTCCGGAAGCGGTATCACGGGTAATGGAATTTGCAGGTTCAGGGGAAAAAGAAGTAGTACCAATTGAAGCTAGTTATGGAAGATTTTTAGCGGAGGACGTAATTGCTGATCACGATGTCCCACATTTTGACCGGTCACCATATGATGGCTTTGCTGTTCGTGCAATTGATACAGTTAATGCGGGACAGGATCATTCAGTTGAATTTGAAGTCATTGAAGAGATTGGAGCCGGGTCTGTTGCAATAAAAGAAGTAGGAGCTTTTCAAGCAGTACGAATCATGACAGGTGCTGCGATGCCGGCAGAGTGTGATGCAGTTGTCATGCTTGAATTAACAACTGAAAATGAACGTGATGGTAGGAAATACATGTCAATAAAGCGACCATTTAGGTCTGGCGATAATGTATCGTTTCAAGGTGAAGATACCAAAAAAGGCTCAGTTTTAGTGGAAAAAGGCGTCTTTATTAATCCAGGTGTAAAAGCACTTTTGGCTACCTTTGGCTACCATCGAGTAGAAGTGGCAAAGAAACCTGTCATCGGTATTTATGCTACTGGAACAGAATTGCTTGATGTTCATGAGGAACTTGTACCTGGAAAAATACGAAATAGCAATGCCTATATGATAAGTGCACAAATTGAAAGAGCGGGTGCCGAGCCAAAGTATTTCGGAAAACTTCCAGATGAATTTGATCTTTGCTTTGAGGCAATCAAAAATGCAATTAATGATGTTGATTTCTTAATCACGACAGGTGGAGTATCTGTTGGGGATTATGATTACCTTCCTGCCATTTACGAAAAATTAGGTGCAGAAGTCTTATTTAATAAAATTGCGATGAGACCGGGAAGTGTCACCACAGTTGCCCAACTAAATGGTAAGTTATTGTTTGGATTATCTGGAAATCCATCAGCTTGTTATGTTGGCTTTGAATTATTAGTTAGACCGGTAGTGCGGACAAGATTATTTTCTAATTGTCCACATCTTTTAAAAATGAAAGCAGAGCTCAATGCTGACTTTCCAAAACCAAATCCATTTACAAGATTTGTAAGAAGTAAACTCAGTTTTTCAGAAGGAAAACTTGTAGTGGCTCCAAGTGGTCTTGATAAATCAAATGTCGTAACCTCACTAGCAGGAGCAAATGCATTTATGGTTTTACCCGGTGGAACGCGTGGTTTTGCAAAAGGTGACGAAGTAGATGTGTTGTACCTCGAGGACCAAGAAGGAAGTATATGGCCTTGGAAATAAGGTTTCCACTTTTGCAAATCGTCGGGTATCAAAACAGCGGGAAAACAACTTTAGTTGAAAAAATCGTAAAAAAAGGAACGGATTTTGGGTACCAAATCGCTACCATTAAACATCATGGGCATCATAGTAGCTTAGAAAGTCTTCATCAAGAAAAAGATTCTTCCCGCCACTTTAAAGCTGGAGCGTCGGCAACGATTGTAGAGGGTGGTGGGAGTTTACAGCTTGAAGCGAGGACTTCTGAATGGACGCTCGAGAAGCTAATACAGCTATACGCATTTTTTGAAAATGATATGATAATAATTGAAGGTTATAAAACTGCTGATTATCCTAAAATTGTCTTGATCAAGAAAGAAGAGGATATCGAGCTGCTTTCTTCATTAACAAACATCATTGCAGTTATAGCTTGGATTCCCGTTCAAACCGAGTTTCCCCTTTATCAGATAAAAGATGAGGATAACTATTTACATTGGATATTTAACTTTATTAAGAGTGGATAAATGTAGTAAACCTTAATATTTAAGTCGAGAGGAACGAACTTTTATTGAATAAAGTTAAATACCTCCGGCGGATGCCACAGATTTTTCAAAGGAAGTTTTCGAGCAAGCTCGAAAAAATCTGGGCGCAAATACGCCAAGGCATATTTGATTGAAGGAGGTACAAAAATGAATAACATTGATTTATATAAGATTACGAAAGAGCCGATTCAGGTTGATGAGGTAACGAATAAAGTCATTAGACGTGAAGCTGGAGCTGTTACGACTTTTATCGGTACGGTTCGCGAATTTACCAAGGGGAGGAAAACCCTTTATTTGGAATATGATGCGTATATTTCAATGGCAGAAAAAAAGCTAGCTCAAATTGGTGAAGAAATTTCGGTGAGGTGGCCTGAGGCGAAAACTGCTATAACCCATCGAATAGGTCGCTTGGATATTTCTGAAGCAGCTGTTGTCATCGCAGTCTCCACACCACATCGGAAGGATGCCTATGCAGCAAATGAATATGCAATCGAACGTATTAAACAAATCGTCCCTATCTGGAAAAAAGAACATTGGGAAGACGGGGAAATGTGGATTGGAGATCAGTTAGAAACAAAACAATATGCAACTGGCCAACCTGAAGAGGAGGATTTGAAATGATTACGATTTTATTTTTTGCCCATTTACAGGAAATGGCTGGAACGGATAGAATCAATTTAAATGCGGATAAGATAACCGTATCATCTCTAAAACAGAAGCTTGCAAACGATCATGATATAAAAAATCTTGATCAAATCATGTTTGCCATAAATGAAGAGTATGCAGTCGATGACGATATTGTAAGAGCAGGAGATACTGTTGCTTTGATACCACCAGTAAGTGGAGGTTGATTTTTAATCACCTTCTCTCTGGTGGTTTTTTTTGCGTAAAAAATCTGATTTTTTATAAAAATACAATTGATTTTATTTTTATACAGACTTATAATGATACATATTCTACATTAATTAAAAACAATGAGGTGGATATATTGAAAGCGGCAATTATAGGGGTTACTGGCTATGGCGGAATTGAATTATTGAGATTGTTGGCAAACCACCCATCTATAGAAGTGCATTCCATTCATACTTCGTCACAGACAGGGATGAGGCTTTCAGAGGTCTACCCCCATGTTATAAATCTTGTAAATGATTCATTAGAAGAAATCGATATTCCGAAGATTGCAAATGAGGTGGACGTTGTTTTTCTTTCAACACCATCAGGAGTTTCAACAACAATTGTCCCTGAGCTATTGAAAGAAAATGTGAAGATTATTGATCTTTCAGGAGATTATCGGTTAAAAAATCCTTATTTTTATGAACAATGGTATAAAAATCCAGCTGCTTTACAGGAAGACTTAAACAAAGCTACATATGGATTACCAGAATGGTATAAAGAAGAAATTCAGAATAGTAGTTTTATTTCAAATCCGGGCTGCTATCCAACTGCAACTGTTCTTGGGTTAGTACCAATAATTAAAAATAAACTAATTGATGAAAAATCAATTGTAATAGACGCAAAGTCTGGTATTTCTGGAGCGGGAAAAAGTCCATCAAGAACAACACATTTTGCTGAAAGTAATGATAATTTTTCAATCTATAAGGTTAATCAGCATCAACATATTCCAGAAATTGAACAGGTGTTACAAGGCTGGGATGCCTCAATTCCATATGTGACATTTAGTACACATTTAGTGCCAATGACAAGAGGAATCATGTCCACGATGTACATCAACAGTGCAGTAGATTCACTTACATTGGATCAGCTATATGAACTATATAAGGAAGGTTATCATGATTCTCCATTTGTGAGAATCCGAGAAAAGGGTACATTCCCTGCCACAAAAGAGGTCTATGGCACAAATTATTGTGATATCGGCCTTGCATTTGATGAAAGAACAAATCGGATAACAGTAGTTTCAGTTATTGATAACTTAGTGAAGGGCGCTGCAGGCCAGGCGATCCAAAATGCTAATCTAATGTTTGGGTTAGAAGAAAATTCAGGATTAAAGCATGTCCCATTATTCCCATAAGAGATTCAAAGAAAAGGAGTGACTTTGCATGATAGATACGAAGGAAATTCAAATTTTAAAATTAGAAGAGGGGTCTGTTATAACCCCAAAAGGATTTAAAACAGCAGGAGTTCATGCCGGATTACGTTATTCAAAGAAGGATCTAGGGGCAATTGTTTGTGATGTTCCTGCGAACTGTGCGGCCGTTTATACGCAAAGTCATTTTCAAGCCCCTCCTTTAAAAGTTACAAAAGAAAGTATTGCAGCCCGGAATAAACTACAAGCGGTTGTGATTAATAGTGCTTGTGCGAATGCATGTACGGGTGAACAAGGATTACTAGATGCATATGAAATGAGATCTGAAACAGCTGCTCATTTTGGAATGGAGGACCACTTAGTAGCAGTTGCTTCAACGGGTGTAATCGGTGAGCTCCTGCAGATGGATAAAATTAAAGCAGGCATAAAACTACTTGAGCCGACTAATACAAATAAGGCTGCCGATGACTTTCAAACAGCGATTTTAACGACTGATTTAGTGATGAAAAAAGCATGCTATCAAACAACAATTGATGGAAAGACCATTACGATTGGTGGAGCTGCAAAGGGCTCAGGGATGATCCATCCGAACATGGCGACGATGCTTGGCTTTGTAACAACAGATGCAAATATTGATTCAGAATCCCTTCAAACAGCGATGAAAGCTGTGACAGATGTGACATTTAACCAAATCACGGTAGATGGTGAAACCTCAACAAATGATATGGTATTGATCATGGCAAGTGGTTTGGCAGAAAATAATCAGCTTTCACCAGAGCATCCTGAATGGGACTACTTTGTGTCAGCGCTTCAATCCACTTTTGAAGATCTTGCAAAGCAAATTGCAAAGGATGGAGAAGGAGCTACAAAACTAGTAGAGGTCAATGTATCAGGCGCTATTTCTGATGTCGATGCCCGCATCATCGCGAAAAAGATTGTAGGGTCAAACCTTGTTAAAACAGCAATCTACGGAGCAGATGCGAACTGGGGAAGAATTATTGGCGCGATTGGCCATAGTACAGCTACTGTGAATCCAGATATTGTGGATATCTCAATCGGATCTATTCTAATGCTAAAAGGGAGTCAACCAGTGGCTTTCTCAGAAGAACTTGCAAAACAGTATCTTGAAGGAACTGACATAGTCATTCACGTTGACCTCCATTTAGGAAATGGTACAGGAACGGCTTGGGGCTGTGACTTAACCTATGATTATGTCAAAATCAATGCAAGCTATCGTACGTGAGGAGACTTGAAATGCAGACAATTGTTATCAAATGTGGAGGTAGCATCCTAGCTAAGCTTTCAGACTCATTTTTTAATAGTATAAAAGAATTAAAAGAAAGCGGATATAGAGTCGTTGTTGTTCATGGAGGTGGCCCTGAGATTGGCCAGACACTCACTTCGTTAAACATAGAAAGTGAATTTGTGAATGGACTGAGAAAGACAACAAAGGAAGTCCTAGATGTTGTTGAAATGGTACTATCCGGTACGGTCAATAAAAAAGTTGTCGTCGAACTCGAAAAAGCTGGAATCCCTTCAGTTGGATTATCTGGCTGTGATGCAAAACTAATTTCAGCAAAGCCTGTAAATCTAGATCAATTAGGCTATGTTGGTGAGATTGCACAAGTTAATATTTCGTTTCTAGAATTTCTTTTATCTCAAAATTACGTTCCTGTTATTTCTCCAATTGGGATTGACGAGAATTTTACAAAGTATAATATCAATGCGGATACAGCAGCAGCAAGTGTTGCTATCGCTCTAAAGGCTGAGCATTTATTATTCGTCACAGACGTAGATGGAATTAAAAAAGATGGTGAAGTTCTACCTTCACTCTCCACGGATTCTGTTCTTACACTCATCGAAGAAGGAACCATCTACGGGGGGATGATACCAAAGGTAAGAGCAGCTCTCTCGGCACTAAATGATGGCGGACTTAACGAAATTACAATAATTAATGGAAAGGATTCTCTACTTTCCATGGACGGAACATTAAAAGGGACAAAAATCGTAAAAGAACTAGAGGTGGTTTAATGGATGCACTATTTCCAACCTATGCGAGATGGGATTTGACGGTTGAATCAGCAGAGGGTGCAATCATTGTTGACAATACAGGAAAAAAATATTTAGATTTTGTTTCTGGAATCGCAGTATGTAATCTCGGACATCGCCACCCGGCTGTAATCGAAGCGGTGGAAGAACAGCTGAAAAAATATTGGCATGTATCGAATTTATTTAAATCTGATATTCAACAAGAAGTAGCCCGGAAGCTTGTCGCAAATACAGATCTAGATGCAGTTTTCTTCTGTAATAGCGGTGCTGAGGCAAATGAAGCAGCATTAAAGCTTGCTCGAAAATATACTCAAAAGTCAAAGGTTATTACGTTTCAACAATCCTTCCATGGGAGAACATTTGGAACGATGGCTGCAACGGGACAGGATAAAATCCATTCAGGGTTTGGACCTCTTTTACAAGAATTTGTATATCTTCCTTACAATGATTGTGATGCGTTAGAGGAAGCTATGGATGATTCAGTAGCAGCAGTTATGGTTGAAGTTGTTCAAGGTGAAGGTGGAGTCGTTCCTGGATCGGAAGGGTTTCTAAAAAAGATTGAAGAGCTTTGCGTGAAGAATGGTTCACTTTTTATAATTGATGAAGTTCAAACCGGAATTGGCCGAACAGGAAAAGCATTTGCTCACCAACATTTCAATCTATCACCAGACATTATAACAATAGCAAAAGGTTTAGGTAGTGGACTTCCTGTTGGTGCCATGCTTGGAAAGGAAAAGCTGAAGGAAGCATTTGGACCTGGCTCACATGGTTCAACATTTGGCGGTAACCCAATTTCATTAGCAGCAGCTAAAGCAACTTTATCGATCATTTTTCAAGATGAGTTTTTGGCAGAGGTTGAGAAAAAAGGTGCTTATTTAAAGGAAGAGCTTAAAAAAACACTACCTGATCAAGACATTGTAACAGAGGTTCGCGGAAGTGGATTAATGTTAGGTATTGCTTGTAAAGCTGAAGTTGCAACAAGCATTACAAAACTACGTGAAAACGGATTGTTAGTTCTTCAAGCTGGACCAAATGTCATTCGACTTTTACCACCATTAACTGTAACCTACGAAGAAATCGATGAAGCCGTTAAACTAATAAGGGATAGTCTTGTGGCCGAGTATATTTCTTAAGAGAAGGTTTCGAACTACCAGTCATACAATGAATTTTTTTTGAATAACTTTGTATAAAAATACGTCTACTCAAATAAAAATACGAGGTGAAACCATGAAGGGATATCTACACTTAGAGAATGGTGAAAGCTTTGAAGGAAATATTTACGAGAATAGCTCAAGCACAACGGCTGAGCGCGAAATCGTATTCAATACAGGAATGACTGGCTACCAGGACGTTATAACCGATCCTTCCAATAAAAATCAAATCATTGTTTTCACTTACCCCCTCATCGGTAATTGCGGAATTAATGAGCTCGAGTTTAACACGAAGCCCCAGGTTGCGGGAGTCATTCTATATGAAACAAAGGATACCCACTCTCATTATGATGGCAAATACTCGCTAAGTCAGTATTTAAAGAAGTGGAACATTCCATTACTCTCACATGTGGATACACGTGCAGTTGTGAAAAGAATACGTGACAAAAAGACAGAAAAAGCAATCATTAGTAAGCAACCTGCTCTGGCTGGGGTATTGTATTAAGTTAATTACCTGTGAATGCTACAGATTTTCGTACAAACGTAAAGGTTAGGAGAGAAAAATTTATGCCTAAAGATCATTCAATTCAATCAATACTAGTAATTGGTTCAGGGCCTATCGTAATCGGGCAGGCTGCAGAATTTGATTATTCTGGTACACAAGGCTGTAGGGCATTGCGTGAAGAAGGTTATAAAGTTATTTTAGTGAATAACAATCCTGCAACCATCATGACTGATGAAGTCAATGCCGATGTTGTGTATTTTGAACCACTTACAGTTGAAAGCATCGAGAAAATCATTGCAAAAGAACGTCCAGATGGATTACTTGCAACCCTGGGTGGTCAAACAGGCTTAAATTTAGCTTTTAGCCTAAGTGAACATGGAATTTTAGATAAATATAATGTAAAGGTTATTGGAACATCGATTGACTCCATTAAAAAGGGAGAGGATCGAGAGGCTTTTCGAAGCTTAATGAATGAATTAAATGAGCCTGTTCCTGACAGTGAAATTGTTACAACTGTTGAAGAAGCAATTGCTTTTGTTGAAAGGATAGGATTTCCAGTCATTATTCGTCCAGCATACACATTGGGGGGAACAGGAGGAGGCATTGCGCACGAGCAGCAGCAATTGATTAGTCTTACAAAAAATGGCTTGTCCGAAAGCCCAATTACTCAATGTTTGATCGAAAAAAGCATTGCTGGATATAAAGAAATTGAATATGAGGTTATGCGTGACCAAAAAGGAACCTGTATAACGATTTGTAATATGGAAAACATCGACCCAGTTGGCATTCATACGGGAGATTCAATCGTCGTCGCTCCATCACAAACCTTAACAGATGATGAATATAAAATGCTACAAGCTTCATCGGCAAAAATTATCTCTGCATTAGGAATTGTTGGTGGATGTAATATTCAATTTGCATTGGATCCTTATAGCAAAAACTATTATCTAATTGAGGTAAATCCGCGTGTTAGTCGTTCTTCAGCACTTGCATCAAAAGCGACCGGCTACCCAATCGCAAAAATAACAGCAAAGCTTGCAGTTGGCTATACATTAGATGAACTAATCAACCCGATAACAGGTAACACATTTGCTAGCTCAGAGCCTACATTAGATTATGTGGTTGTAAAATTTCCGCGCTTCCCATTTGATAAGTTCACAGATGTTCCAAATGTACTTGGAACACAAATGAAAGCAACTGGAGAGGTCATGTCACTTGACGTGAACCTAGAAGGTGCCATTCAAAAGGCAGTTCATTCCTTAGAAGGAGAAAATGAAAGCTTACGCTTACCTAAATTAACAAATCTTTTATCTGCCGAGCTTAATCAACTTGTTGAAAAGGGAAGTGAAAATCGTTTTTTTGCGGTACTTGAACTTTTTAGAAGAGGAACTACCGTGGATGAAATACATGCGGTCTCAAAAATTGATTCATTTTTTCTACACATTTTCAAATCGTTAGTGGACTATGAGGATAAGATTAGCAAAACATCCGTCGATAAGTTCTCAAGCGAATTCATGCAAGAGATAAAAGAAAAAGGTTTTACTGACCAATATATTGCTTACCTCAGTGGTGAGGATGAAAAGACGATTCGTGCAAAACGTAAGGAACTTGGTATTATTCCTAGCTTTAAAAGTGTAGATACATGTGCTGGTGCAATTGCATCCCAGTCGTCTTATTATTACTCCAGCTATTTTGGTGAAAATGAAGCACAAGGTTCTACGAAACAAAAGGTTTTAATTCTGGGCTCTGGACCCATTCGAATCGGTCAAGGAATTGAGTTTGATTATAGCTCTGTACATGGAATTTTCGCTTTACAAGAAGAAGGCTATGAAACGCTCTTACTGAATAACAATCCTGAAACAGTAAGTACTGATTATGAAATTGCGGATAAATTGTTTTTTGAGCCATTAACATTTGAACATGTGTTAAATGTAATCGAAGCTGAAAAAGTGGAACAGGTAATCGTGCAATTTGGTGGTCAAACAGCCATTAATCTTGCACAAGGATTAGAGGCAGCAGGAGTAACTATTGTGGGAATTACTAACGACGTCATTGACCAGCTTGAAGACCGTGACCGTTTTTATAAGTTGTTAGAAAAGAAAAATATTCCACATATTCCTGGTGAGATTGCAGATAACACGGAAGAATTAGTGGTAAAGGCATCCGAAATCGGCTATCCTGTATTAATTCGACCTTCCTATGTAATTGGTGGGAAAGGGATGGTTGTTATTTATAAAGAGGGAGAGCTTTCATCCTATATAAAAGAGGTTCCAAATGATTCATTTCCACTCTTAATCGATGCATATGTACCTGGTTTAGAAATTGAAGTCGATTTACTTTCTGATGGGAACGATATTCTCATTCCTACCATTGTTGAACACATTGAAAAAGCGGGCGTTCACTCAGGTGATAGTCACGCGATTATGCCAGCTATTTCATTATCTGAAGAAAACAAGAAAACAGTCACAGACTATGCAGAAAGAATAGTTCGTGAACTACAATTTAAAGGGATCATGAATATCCAATTTGTTGTTAGTGACAATCAAATTTACGTCCTTGAAGTGAATCCACGTGCTAGTCGTACAGTTCCAGTTATAAGTAAAATTACAGGAATTCCGATGGCGCAGTTAGCTTCGAAACTTGTCCTTGGAAAGTCATTACAAGAGGTTTCATCTCAAACTGGCTTATTACCTGATTTACCTTACTTTACGGTAAAATATCCAGTCTTCTCAACCTATAAACTACTCGGTGATCCGACGGTAGGACCGGAAATGAAATCAACTGGTGAAGGAATTAGTATTGCAGATACGATAGATGAGGCTTTAACAAAAGTGTTCCATAGCTATATTTTATCGAAAAAAGGTGCCGACGAAATTGTATTCGAAACTGAACTTATTCCCGTTGAAATAAAGCAATTAGCTGAGGAAATGGGATTAAAAATATATACCGTAAATGACATTTCAGAATGGAGCAAAAGCGATAAGGCTTTAGCATTTGTGAGTCTAACGAATGATGAAAAATCGAAAAAGAATAAAATAGAGGCAAGTCAAAAGCGAATTCATGTATTTACGGAAATTGAGACATTACAAGCATTTTTAAAAGCATTCAGTGATTCTCATTTTTCAGTTATGTCAATTCAAGAACGCAGAGGTACATTCAAAAATGAGAAAGAAGTGATTAATAAATGACAACAACTTTAAAACATAATGTAAGTAAGGCGTTAAAAGGAAAGGATTTACTGAATCTTATTGATTTAACGCAAGAAGATATTATCGCTTTATTAGATTCAGCTATTGAAATCAAGCAAAAACATAAAAATGGGGAAGAAACTCCCTATTTAAAAGGAAAAACATTAGCGATGATTTTTGAAAAGCACTCAACCCGCACAAGAGTTTCATTTGAAGCTGGAATGCTTCAATTGGGAGGAAATGCAATCTACCTAAATAGTAATGATATGCAGCTAGGTAGAGGAGAATCAATTGCAGATACAGCAATGGTTTTATCTGAGTATGTGGATGCCATCATGATTCGTACATTTGAACATGAGAAAATTGAGGAGCTTGCGAAGTTCGCAAGTATCCCAGTCATCAATGGCTTGACCGAGGATTTTCACCCATGCCAAGCGTTAGCTGATTTACTAACGATTTATGAACATAAGAAAACCTTTAAAGGCAGTAAACTTGTCTATGTTGGTGATGGCAATAATGTAGCCCATTCCTTAATGATTGCTGCAGCAAAAGTTGGCTTAGACTGTACGGTTGTTTGTCCACCTCAATATGCTCCGAAAGCTTTTATTGTAGAGAAAGCAAAAGAAATTGCGAAAGAGACAAATGCAGTCATTGAGGTTAGCCATGACCCAGTCGGCGGTTTAAAAGGTGCTGATTTTATTTACACAGACGTTTGGGCAAGTATGGGCCAAGAACAGGAACAGCAAGAAAGAATGCAAGCGTTCATGCCTTATCAAGTTAATTCAAAGCTTGTGAGTGCAGCTAATGAAGATTATCTTTTCTTACACTGTTTACCAGCACATCGTGGTGAAGAAGTAACAGCTGAAGTGATTGATGGACCACATTCTGTTGTTTTTGAACAAGCAGGAAATCGTCTACACGCTCAAAAAGCCGTATTAAAAGCAATTATGGAATAAAAAACCTTTAAGTCTCGGCCTTCAATGGTACCGAGGCTTTTTTCATGATTTTGAACATGAGTGGGAATAGTAATCATGTATTACTATTCAAAAGGAGGATTATGATGGGGCAAAGTCATGAATTTCGTGCAGGGCAAAAAGCACCGAATAATGGGATTTATGTAGAAATCGGCGAAACAGGAGATATGGTTAAAAATCCGAAAAGTGTAAAATTAAGTGCTGGTGACGCATTCCCTGAAAACTCTAACGACAACCGCAAATGGACATATAAAAGAAAGCCGTGACAAACAAAAAAGACCCGATGGGGTCTTTTTTGCATATTAATGATTAGGTTCCTCTACAGGCTCATTTGGAATAACAGAACCTAAAATAACGATTAGGGCTGTAACAATAACAGCTACGATTGAAGCCGTCTGAAATGAATATGTAGCCCCCTGCATTGATCCAATAACATATGAAGCCATTTGGATTAAGAGGAATGTCCAAAAAAATGTCCAAAAATAACGCAATGTCTTCACCTCATTAAACAATATCTGTAATTAGTTTACCACAATTGTCATCTGATAGAAAAGACATTTGTAGGCATTTCCCCCTTTCATCTTTTTTTCCATAACATACACTAATAGCAAAGGACGAAAAAACATTGTAGGAGAAGAGTGCAATGGTACAAAACAAAACATTTTTCAAGCTCGATTCGGAGTGGTCTGCTCTTCATTTGCCAAAACGTCCAAATGGTTTCGCTGTTTTAATAATCGGGGATAAAACAAATTTTGTAGATGAGAATTCGAGCTTTTGGATCCAAAACTACGCAAGGTCTCAAATTCTCGAATATCTAAAGGATGAAGGATATACAGTATTTTATTCAAACTTATACGGTGCAAATTGGGGAAATCCAGCTTCCGTCAAATTAGCAACACAGCTCTATCACATCATTATGAAACAAGAAATTCTAAATAAACGCATACACATTCTGGCGGAGGGGATGGGTGCATTAACAGCAATGGAGCTAAGCAAAATGCTAAAGGAAGAAATTCGCTCTATGGCTTTCTTAAATCCATGCATTGATCTAGTGGCACATATCGATAATGAAAGAAAAAATAAATTTTATTATAAAAAGCTGATAAAAGAAATTGCTCGGGCTTATCAACTTGACGAAAGGCAAGTTGAACCGAATATTCAAAAATTAGCACCAAGTAATAAATTACTTTTTTCAAATATCCCAATCAAAATTTGGCATAGCACAAATGAAAAGACATACACTCCTGAAATTCACAGTAAGAAATACCAAGGCAAAAATGAGATGGTTACATTAAGCTATCACATTAGTGAAAACACGTATGCATTTAGTCGCTCAATTGGTAGCTATTACAAAGCGAATGAAAAAGACCTATAAAAAGTCCCCTTTCTTTTTTACGAATAGGGACTTTTTATTTGCCCACTCGCATACGATACTGTAACTTTATTCAGCAGACGTAGCAAATTTAACTTGCCGGATTTATGTAGTTTAGTCTTTTGTTGAGGTTCAAACTATGGCTGAATAAAGTTAAGCCTCCGGCGGATGCCACGATTTTTCAAAGGAAATTTTTCGGGGCAAGCCCGAAAAAAATCGGGCACAAATACGCCAAGGCGTATTTCATTATGAATAGGGGATGTTACAAGTGAAAAAGGTCATACTATTCGATGCTTTCTCGTTTGTAGGATATGGACTCTGCTGTAGAATGATAGACAATGAAATTCATGTGTTTGGAGTAGATGCAAAACCAAAGGAAGATAGTCCTGAAGAGGATAAAATGCTTCGTATTGGCCGTAATGCCTTTTTTGAATTTATTGAGTACCCGAAAGCAATGATGAACCAAGAGATGTTCGTACAAACAGATTCCGTGATTTACCCGTGGTATAGCCCAAACTTTTCGGAACGCAATGAAGAAAAAAGAAATACGCTTCAATCAGTGCTAGAATATTGTAATGATACAAATACAAAGCTAATTCTAGTTTCGGCGCATTCGTTAGACAGGAATACAATGGATGATTTAAACGACGAGCTTAATGAGAGCTGGTATTCCAAGATTAATATTGATAATAGTTTATGTGAGCATCGAAAAGTTCGAACTAAAAATATAGAATTTTTGTTTACATTTATCGATTTTTCAAATAAAGAGTTGGAGGAAGGAATCAAAATAAAGAGTGATCATGAAGAGTGGATTTCTCAAAATTTTTAAGCCGAAAGCCTTCTTTTGCTTTCCAATTCCTAAAAAGTACAATAAAATATAGGTAAGATTGGGCGATTTTGTTTTTTGATTTTGAAGGAGTTGGAGTAATGCAAAAGTTGTTTAGGTGGGTGACGCTCTTATTTCTCTTAATCACCCTCGTATCTTGTGGACAAACAGATGCTAGTACCGGGTTGAAAAAAGTGGGCTTATTAGTCCCGGATACGATCGATGATCAAGTATGGGGTACTGAAGGATATAAGGGGTTATTGCAGATAAAATCAAAATTTCAGGTCGATGTCTTTTACAAAGAAGGAATTATTTCGGAAGCTGCGACGCGAACAGCAGTGAATGAATTTGTGGATAAAGGCGTCAATTTAATATTTGGTCATGGAAGTGAATATGCTGAAATTTTTAATGAGATTGCAGATGAATACCCTGATGTCCATTTCATTTTTTTTAATGGAAATACGAGAAAAGAGAATGTAACAAGCCTAAACTTCGATGGGCATGCCATGGGCTTTTTCGGTGGTATGGTCGCTGGAAAAATGACGGAAGCGAACAAAGTCGGAATTATCGCTGCATTTGAATGGCAACCGGAGATCAATGGATTTTATGAAGGTGTTTTATTTCAAAATGAAGAAGTTGATGTAGATATTGGCTATGTTCAAAACTGGGATGACGATGAAAAGGCAATATTAATTGCAGAAAAAATGATAGCTGAAGGTATAGATATTCTTTATCCAACCGGGAATGGGTACAATGTCCCTGTAATAGAAAGACTGAAAGAAGAGGGCCTTTATGCAATTGGTTATGTTTCAGACCAATCCGACTTAGGGAAAGAAACTGTGTACACAAGCACGGTGCAGCATGTAGATCAACTCTACCTTTTAGTTGCAAGTAATTTTAATGAGGGCGAACTCGCATCTGGAACCCTTTATTTTGATTTTCAGGACGATGTTATTTCAATGGGTACCTTTAGCCCGAAAGTAGATAATGAATTTATTAAGGAATTAAACGGCTACATTAAAGAATATAAGGAAACAGGGGACCTTCCTTCAAAATAGAAGAGGCTATCACATAGGGTGATAGCTTCTTATTTTTTTCGAAAATATTTAAGGAGTGGGGAAAGATCTTTTAATGCCGGCTTGATTTTATCGATTGAAGTCATAATATCATCTAATTGGTTCATTAGTTGATTGAAATCAACTCCCTCTTCTTTCTTTACTTCTTGAGCTTTATTTTCAACTTTCCTACCTCTTTGACCAAACATAAGTCGATCAAACCGATCCATCCTAGAAGATTCACGCTCTCCCTCTTGCTTACCATCAATATTCTCTTGCTCATTGCTCATCTTTTTTCACCAACTTACAATTTGAAATTTCTACAGTAAATTTTTAATATTATTATATGTATCACTGCACAAAATGAAATAGGCCATCATCACGCATAACACTAGGAAAATGTGGAAACTTAGAAAAAATAAAACCAAAGAGTTGATAACAATTAAAAAATGAATTAAAATTAGTACCAAGTCATAAGAATTGATAATAAGAAAAGTGCGGAATACTAAAAGCTATAAATTTATGTTTTCTCATAAAAGGGAGATGTTTGTATGGGCGTAGGAATAATCGGAATCAATCGATTCGTACCAGAAAAGGTGGTTACAAACCAGGATCTTGAAAAAATTATAGATACATCAGATGAATGGATTCGAACAAGAACAGGAATAGAAGAACGTAGAATTGCCGATGATGATACAAATACATCTGATATGGCGTATGAGGCAGCGCGTAAAGCAATTGATGATGCAGGAATCACTCCAGATCAAATAGATATGATCATCGTAGCAACAGTGACGCCTGACCATCCATTTCCATCTGTAGCATGCATGATTCAAGAACGTTTAGGTGCAAAAAAAGCAGCTGCAATGGATATAAGTGCTGCTTGTGCTGGATTTATGTACGGAATCATTACAGGTAAACAATTCATCGAAACGGGTACTTATAAGCACATATTAGTAGTAGGTGTTGAAAAACTTTCAAAAATCGTTGACTGGAGCGATAGAAATACAGCCGTGCTATTTGGAGACGGAGCTGGTGCAGCTGTCCTTGGTGAAGTTTCAGAAGGCAGAGGTATCCTATCTTTTGAATTAGGTGCAGACGGTACAGGTGCTAAACATCTTTACCAGGACGAACACATTATCATGAACGGTCGCGAAGTTTTCAAATTTGCAGTAAGACAAATGGGTGAATCAAGTGTAAATGTTCTTGAAAAGGCTGGACTAACACGAGAAGATGTAGATTACTTAATTCCACACCAAGCAAATATTCGAATCATGGAAGCTTCTAGGGAAAGACTTGAGCTACCTGTTGAAAAAATGTCGAAAACAGTGAATCAGTTCGGAAATACATCTGCAGCCTCAATCCCAATTTCAATTGTTGAGGATATCCAAGCAGGAAAAATTAAAGACGATGACGTAATAGTAATGGTAGGATTTGGTGGAGGTTTAACCTGGGGTGCTATCTGTATCAAATGGGGTCGCTAAGGAACAATCTTTACTTGGAAATCAATACTTATGCAATAAAGGATAGAAATTTTCAATGAGGTTGGAAGGAGAATAATTATGGAAAAGAAGCGTGTAGTAGTTACTGGATTAGGCACGGTTTCGCCGCTAGGCAATGATGTGAAGACGACTTGGGAAAACGCAAAAAATGGTGTCTCTGGGGTCGGTCCATTAACAAGAATTAACATCGAGGGCTTACCTGCAAAAGTAGCAGCAGAATTAAAGGATTTTAATCCTGAAAATTATATGGATAAAAAAGAAGTACGTCGTATGGACCGCTTCACACAATATGCAATGGCTGCTTCTTTTATGGCTGTCGAAGATGCAAATCTAACCATCACTGATGAAATTGCTCCACGAGTTGGAGTTTGGATTGGTTCAGGTATTGGTGGTATGGAAACACATGAAGAACAGCACAAAATTTTCTTAGAAAAAGGCTATCGACGTGTAAGTCCTTTTTATGTACCAATGATGATTCCGGATATGGCAGCTGGCCAAGTGTCCATCGCTATTGGAGCAAAAGGAATTAACACATGTACCGTAACAGCATGTGCGACAGGTACGAACTCAATTGGGGATGCTTTTAAAGTTATCCAGCGTGGAGACGCGGACGTCATGATCACAGGTGGAACAGAAGCACCATTAACAAATATGTCATTTGCAGGATTCGTTTCAGCAAGAGCATTATCGTTAAATCCTGATCCAAAAACAGCAAGCCGTCCATTTGATCAAAACCGCGATGGATTTGTAATGGGTGAGGGCGCTGGAATTCTTGTTCTTGAAGAACTAGAACATGCGTTAGCACGTGGTGCACATATTTACGCAGAAATCGTTGGCTATGGTGCAACAGGAGATGCACACCATATTACAGCTCCAGCACCAGGTGGCGAAGGTGGAGCTCGCGCAATGCGACAAGCTATTGCTGATGCAGGGCTTTCTCCTAGTGAAGTGGATTACATCAATGCTCACGGAACTAGCACAGATTACAACGATAAGTTTGAAACCGCAGCAATCAAAGAAGTTTTTGGTGAACATGCTCATAAGGTAGCAATTAGTTCAACAAAATCCATGACAGGACATTTGCTCGGAGCTGCAGGCGGTGTGGAAGCAATCTTCTCTGTTCTAGCAATTGAAGAAGGAATCATACCACCAACGATCAATTATGAAACACCAGATCCGGAATGTGACCTAGACTATGTCCCTAATAAAGCAAGAGAACAGGAAGTAAATGTTGCCCTAAGTAACTCACTTGGTTTCGGTGGACACAACGCAACCATTTTATTTAAAAAATATCAATAATATTTACGTAAAGAGTCAGGCCAAATGGTCTGGCTCTTTTTTTGTCAATTTGAATACGATATATTGCTGTGAAAGGAAGTGATGAAATGGGGTAATACGTACGGACCAATGGATAAAGGAAACACCTGCAAATCCTATTGAGCTCTGTAAAAAACTAACTAGCTATTTTCCAAAGGGAGCCGGAGCACACGATATTTACCAACAATTAAAAATGCACGGAATGTACAGGTCAGCCTCTAAACCTATACTTGAAAATCTACCGAAAAACGTATGGGTAAAAGTGGAAAAAGAATATGGGGCCTTGCAAAAACAATGGGACGGTCCTCAAGTTCCTATTTTCATTTTCCCAGCTGATGATACAAACTCCAAAATCAAAAGAGAGTTTAATGGAAAATCAGGCGTTGCCTTTAAGGATAAATTATTTCTATTCTTCTCACCGCATAATACACATTCAGAAATTAAAGCTGTTTTAACCCACGAATACAATCATGTGTGTCGCTTAAGAAAACACAAAAAAAATGAAGCCGAGTATACGTTTTTGGATAATGTCATATTAGAAGGGCTTGCAGAAAATGCGGTCCGTGAACAATGTGGGAGTGAGAACTTGGCAGGTTGGACGAAATATTACTCCAATCAGGAACTCCAAAAAATAGTCGAGCAACTCATCATCCCTAATCGAAATCTTAAAAGATATGAAAGAAAACATAGCGATCTATTATACGGAAAGAGATTTTATCCGAAAATGGCAGGCTACTGTGCAGGCTATTATCTTGTCCGAAACTATTTGGAATCCAACAAACTTCAAACGAAAGCAATCTTAGGAATGGATTCAAAGGAGTTTGTGAAGGAGTATCTTTGATTTTAAAACCGTAGGAAGGGAGGGATTCCTGCGGTTTATTGTGGTTTAACTTTAGCTTTTGGTTATTAAAGAAAAAAACCTTAACAAAAGTGATGGATATGATGGGATTTTGGATAAAGTAGGAAAAAGCCATATTATAAGTGATGGATAAGATAACACATTTGGATAAAGTAGGAAAAAGTCATAGTGTAAGTGATAGATAAGATAACTCTTTTGGATAAAACAGGAAAAAGCCATAGTATAAGTGCCGGATAAGATAACACATTTGGGTAAAACAGGAAAAAGTCA
>NZ_JBALOQ010000006.1:0-114463 GCF_036962705.1 Bacillus sp. JJ1562 | reverse complement strand
AAATGGAGAAAGTAAATTTGAGTTCACCCAAATTCTCCAATCCCTCTATTATAAGCTAGTTATGTCCTAGCCTGTTTTTATTGTTAAATATATTTGTGAAATTTCACACTTAAGCTAAAGTTGAATATGTATTAGAAAATAGGTAGATTCACTGAACTAGGAACCCAGCTATTTAATTAAACCCACCAACACCTTGTATTGCCACATACACCCCGCACATGTTGAGTGTGTTTCGCAGTTCATTATAAAAGTGTAAAACAAAAATAAACATTGAAAGTCAATGCTTTGAGACATTCAGAGCGTTGACTATTTTTATTTAATGCGCTAAATATAGATACCGATGATAAACAAGAAGTATGCCATCATCCGACTTACCCCCTTCTTATAGAACATTTTTTTCGGACAGACATGAAAATATGCCTTTTGTAATAAGTATTATTGACTATTTATCAAATGAGGAGGAATTTTGTGAAAAGATTTTTGGGCCTAGCAATTGGTGTTGTACTTTTGATTGTGATGTCTTCAGGTGTTGGGGCGGAAGGTAAATCAGATCTAGCAGAAGCTAGAAAAGGAACGGCTAAGTACCATAATGTACAAAAAGCACTAAAAGATGGATATTTACCGACTGATGAGTTTGTTGAAGTGCCGGGATTAGGTGTAATGGGATACCATTATGTAAATCCAAAACTTATCGATGAAAAAGTAGATACATCTGCTCCTGAAGTGTTACTTTACGTACCTAAAGCAAATGTGGGTTTACAATTAGTTGGTGTTGAATATTTATCTTTAACAGATAATTCGTTATTTGGTCAAAATTTTGATTCTCCAATTCCTGGTGTGGTACCTGAATATTCACTGCACGTATGGATTTGGAAACATAATCCGAATGGTATGTTCTCCCCATTTAATCCGAGTATAAAATACAAATAAAGAATTGTTGGAAAAATCTCTTTTAAGGTTGATTTAGTACATTCCCCCCTAGGTGAAAAAGTTGAATAACAATACTCTTACTTAACCCTTTAAGGTAGAACTTCTAGTGTTACCTTTTATTACGTTTACAATTGAACATCCTCCTCTACAAGTGAATTAACTATGGATACTCGTATGATACTCCATTCAATTACCATTGAGAAGCTTTTTGGCGACCTATTTTTGGGAGAGGAAATTATAAAAAGCTCGCAGATAATATTTTCTGTACTATCCGCCTCCAATCCAAAATGGCAGCGGATACATTTTATTCACTTAAACGCCCTATAGGAGTTAGTACTTGGAATTTTGAAATAAAATTTCACTATTTTTTCAAATATTTCAATAAATAAAACTAAAGGCTCACTTCTTTCGACTCGTTTAATGCAAGGTTATGGGACTTATGCGGTATAGACGACTGTACGCAAATGGGGATATGCTTTAACTATAGATTGTAAATGTTACCAGTTTTTGATTTACATAGGGTAATTGTCTACAATGCATTTCAATGGTATAAGGAGGACATATGAGAGGAAAAACACTTATCATTACCGCAGTAAGTACCATTTTTCTAGGCACATCCACTGTTTTCGCTGCCAATGAATCGCCTTTATCGCCAACGATTGAAAAGCAAGAAAAGAAAGCAGCTTCATCAGAGAAACCACACCCAGTTTTTACTTGGAATTCTAACATCCTTCCATCATCAAGTGTACTTCACCCAGGATCGGCCAGGGGAGCAGGCATGGTCGAAGCGTCGCTCCAGCAAATCGATCCTATTTTGAATAAGGCCATTTCCGAAAAAGTTATGCCTGGTGCTGTGGCGTTTGTAGCTAGAGGAGGGCATATCGTTAAACATGATGCTTACGGCTATGCGGCTAAATATATGGATGGGTCGTTTACAGAAATGGAATACCCAATCGCGATGCAGGAAGACACGATTTTCGACTTAGCATCAATCAGCAAAATCTTTACGTCTACAGCGGTGATGATTCTTTTTGAACAAGGATTATTTGAACTCGATGATCCCGTTGCTGACTACCTGCCTGAGTTTGCTGCGAATGGAAAAGAGGATGTAACCATTCGTCAATTATTGACACATACATCTGGGTTTACGGCTTGGATTCCACTTTATACAAAAGGTAATTCGAGGGAAGACAGGATTCAGTATGTTCTCAACCAGGGATTAAAAAACCCGCCTGGAACCACCTACGAATACAGCGATTTAAACATGATCACGTTAGGGGCACTAATTGAGGAATTATCTGGTCAGCGCCAGGATGAATTTGTCAAGGAACATATCACAGGGCCATTAGGTTTGAAGGATACGATGTACAACCCTCCAGCTTCGTTGAAAAATCGAATTTCCGCGACAGAATACCAGGCCACACCTAACCGCGGACTCGTTTGGGGAGAAGTTCATGATGAAAATGCCTGGTCGCTTGATGGTGTTTCCGGTCATGCCGGAGTTTTTTCAACAGCCGAGGATCTCGCTAAATTTGCCCATATTTTCATTAATGATGGAAGGTATGGAGGAAAAAGAATCCTCAAGCCTGAAACCGTAAAACTTTTACTCGAAAATCAAAATGCCGCATTTCCTGGTGATGACCATGGGTTAGGCTGGGAATTAGGACAAGGATGGTATATGGATGCCTTATCCGAAGGCACTTACTCCTTTGGGCATACTGGTTATACTGGAACCTCGATTGTCGTCAGTCCGAACAATAAAACGGTCGCGATCTTGTTGACCAATCGTGTTCACCCATCCCGTAGTACGGTGTCCACGAACCAAACTAGACGGTTATTTGCTAGACAGGTAGCCGATTCCATTCCGGTCTCAATTCCTGGAAAGGGTGAAGCCTGGTTTGCAGGCTATGGCGATAAACTCAACCGTGCCATGGAAACGGAACTTGAGTTAACGAAAGACAGCAAATTGACTTTCCAAACATGGCATATGATCGAAAATGGCTGGGATTTTGGAGTGGTAGAGGTATACCAGGATGGAGAATGGCAGCAGCTGTCTGAATTTACCGGAACGAGCAACGGCTGGAAAACGAAAGAAGTCGTCATCCCTAGTGATGCGACAAAGCTGAGGTTTGTGTATAAGACCGATGCATCTACAAATGCACGCGGCTGGTATGTATTAAGCCCGAAATTAAATGGAGATTCTCTATCTTTTACAGAAAATGACTGGCTGTTAAGAAACTATTAAAAAGGGAGAGACATCAAATGTTGAAGAAATATATTTTTTCCATAATCGCTTTGCTATTAGTGTTTTCGGCGATTCCGTACTCTGGGGCAGCAGCGGCTTCTGGAATAGACGATCTCGTGATTGACCTTAATGTTCCGCAGGTTACGAGAGAAGTGCAGGATAACAAGCTGCAATTAAACGGCTTGCTTGTTAATGATGATGGCGGCTTTATGCTCGCATCTGAAAATCTAAAATGGAAGTCTTCGAACAAAAACGTAGCTTCTGTTTCGAATGACGGGGAAGTGACGCTTTCAGGTCACAACGGTAAAACCTTTATCTCTGTTACAGATGGTAAATTCAGTGATCGCATTGCCATTCAATTCAAAGGAAATCAAGAGGAAATCCTCGTTGAAAAAGAAAAAGGCAAACGCTATGACATAATCGGCAATGCCATCAAACATATGACGATGGAAGAAAAGGTCGGTCAAATGTTAATGCCAGATTTCCGCAATTGGAAAGGTAAAAATGTTACGGAAATGAATGATGAAATTGCCCAGTTGGTAAAGGACTATCACTTAGGCGGAGTTATCTTATTCCGTGAAAACACCGTGACAGCAGAGCAAACAACAAGGCTTGTCAATGCTTATCAAGAAGCAGCAGAAAAGTACGGATTGTTAATCTCGATTGACCAAGAAGGCGGAATTGTTACACGCCTGCAAACCGGAACGGATTTCCCAGGGAACATGGCACTTGGTGCAACTCGTTCTGAGGAATTAGCCGAAAAAGTTGGTAAATCAATCGGTGAAGAGCTTAATGCGTTAGGCATCAACATGAACTTTGGTCCAGTTTTGGATGTTAACAATAATCCAGATAACCCAGTTATCGCAGTACGTTCTTTTGGTGAGGATCCAGATTTAGTAGGAAATTTAGGCAAGTCTTATATTAAAGGACTTCAAGAATCTGGAACAGCAGCTACCGCTAAGCATTTTCCAGGACATGGCGATACAGCTACAGATTCACATCTGGGCATTGCGGAAGTACCTCACGATATAGAGAGATTAAAAGCTGTCGAATTATATCCTTTCCAGCAAGCAATGGATGCTGGAATTGACGCGATTATGACTGCCCACGTCACTTTCCCGAAAGTGGATGGAACAAAAGCCATCTCGAAAAAAGATGGTACAGAAATTGCTGTTCCGGCAACACTTTCTTATAAAGTGTTAACAGAGCTCATGCGTGAGGAAATGGGTTATAAAGGTGTAATCGTAACTGACGCAATGAACATGCTGGCAATTGCGGATCATTTTGGCCCAGTTGATGCAGCTGTTCGAAGTGTGAAGGCAGGTACAGACATCATCTTAATGCCTGTTGGAATTAAAGAAGTAGCAGAAGGATTATATACTGCAGTTAATTCCGGTGAAATATCCATCGACCGAATTGAAAAATCAGTTGAACGAATTCTTACATTGAAATTAAACCGCAGCATCGTGAAAGCTGAAGCAGAAGAAAGTATCGAAGACAAAGTGGCTAATGCCGTTGCAGTAGTAGGCTCTGCGGAACATAAAGCAATTGAGAAAGAAGCAGCAGAAAAGTCCATTACTCTTGTGAAAAATAATAACGTGCTTCCGGTAAATGCAAATGAAGAAGATAAGATTGTCGTGGTAGGCGGTTCTAACTTCTCAATCAATCTTCTTGCAGATCAAGTGATAAAACATCATGAAAACACGACCTACATTAACGCATCTAGCAAGCTAACAACTGAACAGTTAAAACTGCTAGATGGTGCAAAATACGTTATTGTTGGAACGTACACATCCAGCGTCGGCGGAAGAGCGCCAAATGCCGGTCAAATGGTGATGACGAATCAGATTATAGAGGCAACAGATGCACCGGTTATTGCTGTGGGAGCAAGAAATCCGTACGACATCATGTCTTATAATAATGTGGATGCCTATCTTGCTCAGTACGGTTTCAGACCAGCTAGCTTTGAAGCTGCAGCCAATACCATTTTTGGAGAAAACAACCCAACTGGCAAGCTTCCAGTTACGATCTACAACCATGATGATAGTATTCTATACGAATTTGGGCATGGATTAGGGTACTAATAGAAAGGTAGAAACGGAGGAGGAGAATTCGTGAAAAAATGGCTTACTGGCTTACTTGTGCTTGTGCTCGTCCTATCGACGTTTACAGCAGCGTATGCCAAAAACGATAAAGAAAAGAAGAATGAAAAGTTCCGCTTAGGTGTTGAGGTTCTCCTGAAGGACCAAATTGATTTGATTAAAGGGAAACGCGTCGGCTTAATCACCAACCCAACTGGGGTCGACCAAAACCTTAATAGCATTGTCGATGCGCTTTATAACAATCCAGATGTAGAACTGACCGCTTTATACGGCCCAGAGCATGGCGTCCGCGGAGATGCGCAGGCGGGTGCCTATGTTGAAAAATATACCGATGAAAAAACGGGACTCCCGGTATACAGCTTGTATGGACAAACAAAAAAGCCAACTCCGGAAATGCTAAGCAATGTAGATGTCTTGTTATTTGATATTCAGGATGTCGGTGCACGTTTCTACACGTACATTTACACTATGGCATTAGCGATGGAAGCAGCAAAGGAGAACAATATCCCAATTATCGTGCTTGACCGTCCGAATCCTATTAGCGGTACAAAAGTAGAAGGTCCTGTACTGGAAGATAAGTACTCATCCTTTGTCGGCGAATATCCGATTCCAGTCCGCCACGGGATGACAGTAGGGGAATTAGCGAAGCTATTCAATAAGGAATTTGAAATCGGTGCTGATTTAACCGTCGTTGAAATGGAGGGCTGGAAGCGAAATATGTATTATGATGAAACACCATTACATTTCGTGCTTCCATCACCAAACATGCCGACATTAGATACAACTCTTGTTTATACGGGAGCAGCATTAATTGAAGGAACCAATGTTTCAGAAGGACGTGGTACAACCAAACCGTTCGAATTAATCGGAGCACCGTTCATCAATAGTGCAGATTTAGCGGCTCAATTAAATTCTTACAAATTGCCGGGCGTTACGTTCCGCGCAGCATCGTTTACACCGACCTTCTCGAAGCATGTGAACAAGCTAAGCCATGGAGTTCAAATTCACGTAACCAACCGTAATGCCTTTAAGCCGTTTGAAACTGGATTATATATCGTCAAAACGATTCATGACATGTATCCAAACGACTTTGCCTTCAGGACTCCTGGAACGAACGGAATCTCTTTCTTCGATAACCTAGTCGGCAACGGCAGCATCCGCACTGACATCGAAGCAGGCAAATCAGTCGAAGAAATGAAAGCCAAATGGCAGTCTGGACTGGATGAATTTATGACTGTTCGTGAGCAGTATTTATTATACTAAGTCGCAAGAGAACCTCGATTTATCGAAGTTCTCTTTTTGATTATTATGGTGCCTGTCACCGCTTGTGGACACTGTCCACCCCAGGCGGACAGTTGGAGTTCAAAAAAACCATCCCACTCTAGTAAGTGGAATGGCTTTTGCTTTTAGCGACTTGCTATTAGTACATGTCGCAGAGTTCTTTGTAGTTGCAGCGGCCGCACTTTTTTACTGCATTGGTTTTTGGGAACAGGTGAAAACCGAGGGGCTGATTTAAACTGATTTCTTCTAGATAGCGCTGCATTTGCTCGACGCTCATGCCGAATAGTTCCTGGCCTTTAACTAGGTCCGTTTCACTATAGATTACCAGAAGTCAGAAGGAATAATTATTTGTTTTTAAAAGAACCCTCCTTCAATATGTAGTTATTACCTTTTTGAGCAATATCAAATAAATGAATCACTTACCGATTTCGGAAATAACATTGATATAATTGCATTTTAAGTTACAAGTGCCTGCCCCCAGTAAACTATAGTGTTAAAACCCACCATCATCCTTGTGTTGCCACACACACTCTTGACACGTTGAGACAGTCGCGCTGCTAGAGTTGAAATAAGCTTGGTATCAGTGGGTTTAGCGTATTTTAGTTGAATATTGATTTAAATTAATATTCCCTCGGACTAAAAAGTTTGGGGGAATTTGCTTTAGGGTCTAACTTTTACGCACAACTAAGAGTTCTGCGTAAAGATTTATAGTTATCATAGATATAGGTTTGCAGATAGAATAAATATAAGTATAGGAAATATATGGGTATGATAAAATGGGTAAGGAGTAAGTACTTAGAGAAAATTTAAATAAGAATCAAGAAATTAGATCAAGAAGAGAAGACTTAATGCAAAAACATGTAAGTAAGAAATGAATTAAAGAACTAAATATGATAAAACAAGCAAATCAAAAGATATTTGAGGAGGTAAGTACATGGGTGTTTCATATATTGTTGAAAGAATTAATGATCTTTTTAATGTAACAAATGAGGAAATCTATTCTAGTGAATCAGGGATTACATACCAAGCAGATAAAAAAGTAAAAAAAGTAGGGTACTGTGTCAACCTAACACTTGAAACTGTAGAGGAAGCAAGAATTCATGGAGTTGATATGATGGTGACACACCATGATGCCTGGGATGAAATATTTGGATTAAGAGAGGCATGCATAGAAAAACTAGCAGAGTATGGTATAAGTCACTACTATAATCACTTGCCACTTGATGACTGTAACTTTGGGACAAATGATAGTTTATTAAAAAAATTGAATTTAGAAATTGTTAAAAGAACCCACGAATGGGAAGGGTTATATTTTGGTAGAATTGCAGAATATGATCGAAAAATTGAATTTAATGAATTAGTAAAAACTATGGAGAATCTACTTGAAGAACCCGTTAAATCTTGGCAGTTTAATGACAAAAAGGTGAAGCGAGTGGGTTTGGTCTGTGGAAATGGAGCGCCAACAGCTTGCCTTAAAGAAGCAGTTGAAAATGAGTGTGATGTATACATTACAGGTGAATGTAATTTGTATACGATTCAATATGCGCAGTTTAAAGGGATAAATCTTATCATTGGGAGTCATACTTTTACAGAATTGTTTGGAATTGAAAGTTTAGCAATGAGACTGAATGAGAATATAAAAGAACTTGAAGTAGTGAGACTTAATGAAGAGCATTATGAAGCGAATATAAGATAAGATATAATAACAAAGAAATACGTATATCTTAAGGAGAAAGCAATGAACAATTATAAATTAACCATTCAGTATGATGGTGGCCGTTACAAAGGTTGGCAACGACTTGGTAATGGTGACAGTACTATTCAAGGGAAAATTGAAAATGTATTAACAGAGTTGGCAGGAGAAAAGATTGAAATTATTGGATCTGGAAGAACGGATGCAGGTGTACATGCTCTTGCTCAAATCGCTAATTTTAAGATGCGTAAAAATGCAACGGAAGATGAAGTTATGCATTATTTAAACAGATATCTTCCTAATGATATTAGCGTTGTGGATGTTACGTTAATTCATGATCGTTTTCATGCACGCTATAATGCTAAAGATAAAACCTATTTATATAAAATTTGGAACGAGCAATATACACATCCCTTCATGAGAAAGTATAGTATGCATGTGGAGGAAAAGCTTGATATCGAACAAATGAGAAAAGCATCTCAATATTTTCTAGGAAAGCATGACTTTACTTCCTATTCCAACGCAAAGTCGAAGAAAAAGTCCATGGTGCGTGAAATATACTCACTTGAGATAAATGAAAATGAGGGCTTTATCGAAATTAAAGTGCGAGGAAATGGTTTCCTTTACAATATGGTGAGAAAAATTGTAGGAACGTTAATTGAAGTTGGATTAGGAGAAAAAGATGCTGCAGCAATACCAAGTATTCTTGAATCTAAAGAAAGAATTCAAACAGGTCGTATGGCGGATGCCGAAGGGTTGTACTTGGAGAAGGTTGGTTTTTAAACCTTCCCTTTTTTAAAAACTTATAACCAACATTTCATTTAACTCAGAGAATTTACCGGATGCAGAGGGGGATGCAAGAATGATGTATATGTATTTGATGAATAATCTGAAGCCAGTAAATAAAGAACTGATAAAGAGCCATGTGGAATATTTGAAAGAATTGAAGAGACTAGGAAAACTAACACTTTGTGGACCTTTTACAGATTACCCTGGAGGAATAGTTATATTTAAAGCCAAAGATTTAAATGAGGCAACTTCTATTGCTAAAAAAGATCCTTTCATTGCTTCCGGATGTAAATCTTATGAAATAAGAACGATTGAACCTGCTAATGACGAGAATAATTACTTACTCGACAAATAAAAAAATACCCTCTCATAGAGGGCATTTTCACGAAAAAAGGGGGAATTGCCAGCTCCTGGTCAAATTCCCTCTTTTAAGTTATTTGTAAAAACTCACAAGCATCTCATGTGTTGCCACATACATTTTGGACACACAGAAGAGGATAGCCCCATGCATTTATATTCTATTAATTTGGTTTCTTACCATTGTTAATAGTAATGTGTGGAACTGCGACCAGGTCACTTTCATTTCCAGCTTTGTCAACCACATAAGCTTTCATCTTATGAATTCCTTGTGAAAGTGATTGTGTTTTGATCACAGCAATACCACTCTCATTTGCTTGACCAACACCAACATTTTCATCATTATCAACAATGAACACTGTTGCTCCTGGCTCTGTCTCAATTGTTATCTCAGGTGTCCTGTTGTTTGTAGACAATGGTTTTACTGGGTCTAAAATGTTTGGAGCTTCTGGAGCAGTTTGATCACGAACATAAGCAAATAATTCTGCTCCGCGGGAAAAGTAGATATTTCCTTCGTCATCTTTTGCATAAAGGGAAGCGTTGTCATCCAAGATCTCTACTCCCAAGTTATCTGGATTGAATTTAAACAATCGACCTAAAGATGTTCCATAGAAGTTGCCATCCTCATCAAAGTCTAAGAATGCACCTTTCCAGTAGTGACTAATTCCATCCCAGCTATAGCTGAACAACTCCTTGGACTGAAGAACTTCACGGGATTTTGGATCGAACTTAAAGATTTTACCTCGAGTCATTCCCCATAAATAACCCTCGTCATCGAATTCAAGTGCACCAATTCCTCTTTCTCCTGGAATCGGAGTTCCTTCGTATACTTTTTCTTTTGTTTCTGGATCAAAAATAAAGAGCTTTGCATCATCAGCGGTCGGGATACTATCTAAACCACCATATACGCTTGTGCCACCATAGATTAATCCATCTTTGTACTGGAGAGAAATAATACTCTGATCTTGGACAACATTTCTAAATGTTTCGTGCTCACCAGTAGCTTCATTAAGTATGGACAGTGTTCCGCCAAGCACACCATAATCAGGAACAGTACCTACAAAAACATGGCCATCACCTTCTGCCCAGGCAAATGGGCGATCTTGCTCCAACCCTTTTAATGAAAAAAGGACCTTTGGATTGGTTTGTTTTTCAGGGACGGTCGGGTCATGTTGATAAGGAAGTGTTGGATCATACTGATAGATATTGGCGCCGGGATATACGCCTAAATATAGATAATTCTCAGTTGCGATAATACCTTCCCCTTGTCCAAATCCAGTAAAACTCGTAATTTTATCCTCTGTTGTAGAATAATAGGCGAATCCACCAGAATGGTAGCCACTAGAATAGATATTCCCATCCGGTCCTAAGGCAATCGATTGAATGCTGATTGGTTGTCCTTCAATTTGGGCTGTCATTTCTTTTGATTGGCCCGTTGTTGGATTATAAATCCAATAGGTTCCATTAAAACGTAAGCTTGTTAAATTTAACCCTTCAAATCCTGGTTCATCGAGCTCGATCCAGCCAAACCCTTTGCTACTCCATGTGTCATTAAGTTCTGTCGCTGACAATTCTAGCGTATCTAAATCATAGGAATGAATTGTATTTCCTTTGTGAAAATAGACTTTATTATCTGCATTGAGAGGGGAGACCATGCTACCCTTTACTTGCGTGATTTCATCAACCCAAGTTTTATTTACGAGGTCATAAACTAATAGGGAACTAGATTTTTCTAACCGAGTAAATAAATAATCACCGCGGATATCTACGTCATAAGGTGTACCTTCATCTTGGTTCTCCTCTGGTAGAAAGATTTCATTTTTTTCTCCAGTGGTCGGGTCATATTCGATGAGGTGTTGATTAATTCCGAGACCAACATAAAGTTTTCCATTATACACTTGAACATCTCTTGCATAGCCTGAACCTTCAGCCATTGGGCCGAAATCAGTGAAGGTATTGTTTTCCGGATCATACATAAATACCTTCCCATTTGGGTACGTTCCGCCATAAATACGGCCATTTTCATCAGAGGTGATCCCCCAAGTTGCTGATTCTGTTTCTGTTGCGCGTCCAAGGTCCTCAAGCTCATCTGTTTGCGGGTCATAACGGAAGAGGTTGGTCGTATCAGCGAGATACACCAAACCCGAAGGATCTACGGTTACTCCCCAAATCGAGCTTGTATTATTTAGCTTGTGGCTAGCTATTCTTTCACCAGTAACCGTATTGATCACGTTAAATACTCCGGAAGACGCAACAAAAGTGGCCTGTGTTCCATTTGGGCCCTCTCCATAAGCACTCGAGAAAATTCCAACAGTGTAATGTGGTACACCTAAATTTTTCACAAGCCCTTGTGTCCCGTTTGTTCCTGCATTTGTTTTAATAGGTTGTGTTGTTATAAACATTGAAGAAAGTAGGACAAATGAAACTAGAATAAGAAATGTACGTTTCAATTTTTTAATCTCCTTATTTGTTAGATTTTAAAAATTTCCCGTGACCTAATAGGACGAATGTATTTACTACATAGGACTAAGAGATCGCGGACAATTGAAAGATGCAATTAATTATATTTTGGTAACCAATCCCCGTGTGCTTCAATTAAGTCATCACATAATGAAACAATATCATCTAGAGACAGTTCTGCTGCGGTATGTGGGTCTAACATCGCTGCCTGATAAATATATTCCTTTTTCCTTGTCATTGCAGCTTCGATGGTCAGTAATTGCGTATTAATATTGGATCGGTTTAAAGCCGCTAATTGTTCAGGAAGCTCTCCAACATAGGTAGGAGCAACTCCGCTTCGGTCAACAACACAAGGGACTTCCACACATGCTTTTTCTGGAAGATTACTAATCAAACCACCTGTGTTTAAGACATTACCCCCGAATTTAAAAGGTACATTTGTTTCCATTGCTTCAATAATGTGTGAGCCATATTCGTGTGTACGTTCATGGGTTAGATTTTTGTTATTTACCAAACCCTCACGCATATTTTTCCAGCCTTCAATTTGATTGACACATCTTCTTGGATATTCATCCAACGGAATATTCAAACGATCAATTAACTCCGGATATTTACTTTTAATAAAGTATGGATGATATTCGGCATTATGCTCCGAGGACTCGGTGACATAATAACCAAAGTGTTTCATTAATTCGAAACGAACCATATCATCATGTTTTGTTTTGTGCTTTACCTTTGCTTTTTGCTTGATTTCTGGGTACAAATCTTTTCCGTCACGCGTAACTTCCAATAGCCAGGCCATATGATTTATACCTGCAATCTTCCACTGTATATTGTCCTTAGGCATTTCCAAAGAATCTAGTAGTCTATCAGCACAAACTTGGACACTGTGACATAACCCTACGGTTTTAATATTGGTATACCGTAACATCGAACCGGTCAAAACGGCCATTGGGTTTGTATAATTTAAAAACAAAGCATCAGGACAAACCTCTTCCATATCTTTAGCGATGTCCATAAGAACCGGGATCGTACGTAAGCTACGGAAAATACCACCGATTCCAACTGTATCGGCAATCGTTTGACGGAGATTATATTTTTTAGGTACCTCAAAGTCAGTGATTGTGCCTGGATTATACCCACCTACATGAATCGTGTTGATTACATATTTTGAATTTCTTAACGCCTGTTTACGGTCCGTATAGGAAGCAATTTTCACAGTTGACTTAAGACTTTTCTTTAAATTCGTCAACATGGCTTCCGAATCTTTTAATCTTTCATGGTCGATATCAAATAATGCAAATTCGAAATCTTGAAGTGCTTCTACAGTCATGCAATCTCCTAGTAAGTTTTTAGCAAAAGCTGTACTTCCCGCACCAATGATGGTTATTTTTGACATTAATGTTTTCCCCCCTTATTTACGTGAATTTCCTAAGTTCTTTTTGTTTTATATATGTTTCGTGTTCCGTTACTTTGCAATCTCTGCTTCAATTGCTTTTTCAGCAGCATCAATTGCTTCCTGAGGTGTTTTTTCGCCTGCCATCATGGCTTGTAATTCTGCCTGAATTAATGGCATGATCGCTCGACCTTTCGGATGGATTACCCCAGGTAGTGCGTATTGTGTGTTCGCTGCGATATAACTTAAAGGATCTCCTTCAGCAAAAATATCTTTAGCCGATTCCCTTGTAGGAATAAAATTTGTTAAAGAATTAAAGGCTCGTTGATTGTCTGCATTTGTAATTGTTTTTAAAAACTCAGCTGCTGCATCTGGATTATCACTATTAGAAGCAACAACAAACATTCCTGTCGTACCATAAGCGTATTGTTCCTTATTTTTTAGTGGTGGTGAAATGACAAAATCAAAATCTCCCTCTTCTTGTAGTACAGATATTAAATCTGCAGATCCCATTACAGCTAATATTTTTCCACCTAACCATAATCCGTTATGATCTGTAGCCGTTATTGAATCCTCAGGAATCCAGCCTTTTTGATACATGTCATTAATAAGTTCAAAGGCTTCTAAACCCTCTGGGCTATTGATTAAAACTTCATTATCCTCGTTTACAACATTTCCGCCTGCCTGCCAAAGCCATGGATACAATGTGTGGTTCATGGAACCACCACCTGGATAACTCATGGCATAATATCCTTTCGCTTTCGCTTTTTCAGCCCAATCTTTAAATTCATCCCAGTTTTTTGGAAGGTTATTTGGATCTTCTCCTATTGCTTCAATGACATCGACGTTATAAAAGAATGTTGTTGCTTCCTGTAAGATTGGAAGGCCGTAAGTTTTACCTTTCCACTGGGTCGCCATTAATGCTGTTTCAACAAAATCATCCATATCGTTGTCCTCTAAATAGGGATCAAGTTCTACTAACATACCCACATCAGCATATTGTGGCATTTGGTCTGGAATTACATAAAAAATATCTGGACCCGTGTTAGAAGCAAGTGCGGTAAGTATTTTCTGATCACGGTTTGGCCACGGTATGGTTTCAAAATTAACTTTTACATCGTATTGGTCTTCAAAAGAAGCAATCATTTTGTCCCACATCGCAGTTTCTTCTTCCGCACCACCCGTATATGGATGTGCCCAAACCGTTATCTCACCAGAAATACCCTCTTTTGAAGAGGGGTCATTTTTATCTGTTGGAGGTGTTGAACCTTCATCAGCAGTACATGCGGCTAGTATCAATCCAAAAGTAAATAAGAGCATTAAAAGCCATAAGCTTTTCTTTTTTAATTAGAATCTCTCCTTAGGGCAATTTTTAAAATAAAAGTCTGTTGAAATGAAAAACCTAATAAACTTGTATTTTTTTGACCCCTCCTTTATTTACCGGAATGGAAGCGTTAACAAAACAAATCGCATTCATATGTTAATTTATTTCAAATTTTGTGACAAGTCTATATAATGTCTTTAAGTAAAATAGTAAAAAAATACCAGATGACTATTCTCCTAGAAGTTACTTTGAAAGTTATCAAATAAAAGAATAAATGGATCATGAAGATGTAATGGACACAATTCGGAGAAAAATCAATGCATTAAAAGAAAACCATTAAGTATACTCCAGTAGCTGTGGATGATATTAGACATTCGTAGAAAAAAGGTAGGCAGTTTTGAAAAAAATTAAAGACTTTCTTTAACTTTAATACTTGAGATTTTTTCCGAAATAAGAAAAGTCACCAAACCAACAAAAATAACAACTGCAGATAATAAAAAAGATGGAACAAAGGAGCGATCGGGATGTAAAAACGATGTCGCAATTGGACCTAACAATTGTCCTATTCCATATACTGCGGTTATACCAGCAATAAGCTGTTGGGGGGCATCTGGCCGCAATTGGCGAGCCATCTCAAATGATAAGACTGTAATCCCTATAAATGTTCCCCCAAACCCTATCCCACTGAGAATTGTGAAGAAAAGGGAGGAAGAGATTGTATCAAGAACTATGGCAGTTAATTGTACAATATAGGCTATAGAAAGAGTTCGAATTAAAGATATACGATTTCGCAGCCACGTCCAAAACAAACAGGAAGGGATAGCCGCTAATCCAGTTATAGCCCATATTATAGATGGAGAAATAGGTAAGGCTTCATTACTACTTAACTTTGCAACTATAAAAGTACCAAAAATAATATATCCAAAGCCCTCACAAAAATAACAAATATATAAAGCGAGAACAGAACGCTTAGAATCAGTTGAGTCTTTTTTGTGGGGAGAATGTAATGTTTGGTTAGATTCAGGTAAGAACCTATAGAAAATCAATGTGAAAACAATACTAATTAGTCCAAGCATGATCCAAATAACTCTCCAGTTAGAGATCGGCATTAATAATGGAACTAAAAAACCGGAAAGAAAAATTCCGAATCCCACACCTCCAAATATAATTCCATTTCGATTTTTGCCTTCGTAATTATGAATTTCTTGGGATATCCATCCGGATATAAATACAAAAACAATGGCGCTTGTAACCCCTGAAATAAAACGTAATAGTAACCAAATACTAAATGACATAGTAACACCCATCAGGATAGTGGTGACAATGTTGGTCCAGATATAAAAAAGAAAGCGTTGACGTGTTGGGTGAATGGATCTTACAAGAAATGCTCCTAAAAAATAACCAGTATAGTTTGCTGAAGCAAGCCATCCTGCAGCTTTTGATGATAGGTTATCCATGTAGGGAAATAATGGTGTATAAGCAAAGCGGCCTATCCCCATTACAATAGCTAACGTAAAAAAACCGAGCAGAACTAATTCCAAACCCTTCCTATTCATAAAAAATTTTCCTTTCCTAGTGGTTATATGATTAATATAATGAATATAATTGATTAAAGAAAATGTTATTAAATGATATATCCATCACTTTTTTTGATGGGAGGGGGATGTTAAGGCATGCATATTGAAGATTTACAGGCCTTCGTTGCAGTTGCAGAAGAAGGAAGTCTATCTGAAGCTGCTCGGAGGTTAAATCACTTGCAGTCAAATATGACTGCAAAAATAAAAAAGTTAGAAGCTCATTATAATGCACAATTGTTTTTTAGGAGCCGGTCTGGCATGAAATTAACACAAAAGGGTGAAGTCTTATTTAAGCAATACAAACAATTGCTCCTAAAATGGGAAGAAACAGAGACGATTATGCAAGGATTTGAGCCGACTCTTCAAATTGGAGCAATGGAATCAGCAGCAGCCGTAAGACTAACGGATGGTCTAAGAAGTTTTCATGAGTTACATCCCCATGTACCTATTCGTTTGCAAACTGGGACAACAGATGCAATGGTTGAAAAAGTATGTAGTGGAGATATTAATTTAGCATTCGTGACTGGTCCTATTAATGATAAACAGGTAATTTCAGAAAAAATATGGATTGAAGAGATGGTTTTAATTGGAAATGGAGTGTCAAAAAAAGACGATTGGAAAGAAGTACTGGATGGTAAGTCAATAATTGTCTTTAGTTATGGCTGTTTTTATCGATCACATATGGAATCTCTTTATCAAAGATATCATTTAAGATTAGGAGAAACTATTGAAGTAGGTGCTTTAGAAACTTTAGTGAAATGTGCAGATTCAGGATTAGGAATCACAATGATGCCTAGAAAAGTAGCAGATCGTTTTGGAATAAAAGATACTGCTATAGTACCTGAGGAATATCGCTATCTTGAGACACATCTTATCACTCGCAAAAACTATACATTATCGCAAACTGAACAAAATTTCTTGAGCATAATTTATTCATAAAAATAATTGAGTCTGAATACATCGTTCTACAGATAACGCTTTACAAAAGTGGAGATGGTTACGTATGTAACTAGAAATGATTAGAAAACGTACAACTTTCAGCAATATTTGGAAGAGAACGAAAGTTGACATGACAGTATCGCCGTGCCTATAATACAACCTATGTGTTAACATAATGTATATCAATTTGGAGTGAATTTATTGGACAAGACAGTTACAAACATCAAAGAAATAACAGCAAACCCTGCTCCACTTGGATTAATGGGATTCGGGATGACAACAATCTTGCTGAACATTCATAATGCAGGTTTTTTTGAATTGGATGCAATGATTTTAGGAATGGGAATATTTTATGGTGGCTTAGCACAAGTTATTGCGGGCATCATGGAATTCAAGAAAAACAATACATTTGGAACAACAGCCTTTACGTCCTATGGTTTTTTCTGGTTATCATTGGTTGCATTAAACATGATTCCATTAATGGGCTATGGTGAAGCTGCTGGTTCTTTATCAATGGCCGCTTATCTGTTTATGTGGGGACTTTTCACGTTATTCATGTTTATCGGAACTTTGCGTATTAACAAAGCCCTTCAACTTGTTTTTGGAACACTTACGATTCTATTTTTCTTATTGGCAATTGGAAATTTCACAGGCTCTAGCTTGATTTTAACGATTGCTGGATATGAAGGGATTCTTTGTGGTTTTACAGCCATCTATGCGGCTATGGCACAAGTGCTAAATGAAGTATATGGAAAAACCATCTTACCAATTGGTGAAATTAAAGTTCAAGAGCGTCTAGTAAATGACTTTAAATCAAAAAAAATAGTTATTTAATCTATTAATTAATTACTTTTGGAGCGTTTCTTAATATTTAATTATTAAAAGACAAAAGACCGTGAATTCGTTAAAAGACTCTTTTACGAATTCACGGTCTTATTTATTATACATAGTTCTTGTTACATGGATTAAATGAACTCAAAGGGTATAGGTATCCTTATGTTACTTACCATAGAGGCTAGATTTCAGTATGCGCTTAATCTCGATTAACGAACCATGTCTCCAGCTTTTTTTAATGGTATAAACTTGTTTATCGTTTGTCGTTTCACTATATTTATTGTAAGTATATTTATTGAGAAAATTAGACTGATTTTATAAAACAAAGTAAAACATAATCGGGTTGTCATTGTGACAGGCGAACGCGTAGATCGAAGAGGGGGATTTATTGTGGTTAAAATAGGGGTTATTGGACTTGGAGACATTGCACAAAAAGCTTATCTTCCAGTTTATAGTGGATTAAAGGAGATTGAGTTTCACTTTTACACAAGAAACCAAGAAAAGTTACAAACAATTGCCAGCCAGTATCGGTTTGAACATATTCACTCTGACCTCAAATCGATGGTTGATAGTGGGATTACGGGAGCATTCGTCCATTCGTCGACATCCTCTCATGAGGAAATTGTTAAGTGGCTTCTAGATCACGGAATCAATGTGTTTGTGGACAAACCAATTACGGACAATTATGAAGGTGCTAATAGACTTGTTGAACTTGCGGAGGACCGAGGTCTTATTCTTATGGCGGGATTTAATCGCAGATACGCCCCTTCGTATGTAAAGTTAAAGGAAGTTGCGCAGCCCAATATGGTGGTCGTCCAGAAAAACCGCAATAATCTTCCTGGTGAGCCGAGAACGTTTGTTTTCGATGATTTTATCCATGTAGTGGATACGATGAGGTATTTATTTTCACACCCGATTGATGATATGCTTGTGACCGGCCGTATGGAAAATGGATCCTTATACCACGTTGTGATTCAATTTATTTCCAAAGGCGGCACGGCAATCGGCATCATGAATAGGGATAATGGAACCACCGAGGAAATTGCCCAAGTTATGGGTCCATCGGAGAAGCGGACGGTCACTAATGTATCCAGCTTAGTCATTTCGAAAGGTATGGAAAATATTGAGGTTCGGAGCAGTGATTGGGAGCCAACCTTGTTTAAAAGAGGGTTTGAGCAAATGGTTAAAGATTTTATTCGTGCAGTCAGCACAAATTCAGAACCTGTAATTTCTGCTCGGGATGCACTGAAAACTCATGAAATTTGCGAAGAAATTCTTACGAAGCTAGCGGAAAAGAAGTAATAGCATACATGGATCGAAAATCACTACTGGCAGTTGGAAAATCCGAATTCATACTTTAGAGTTTCTGTTTTAGTTATCGGTAAAAACTACTACATCGACTGAATAGTGTCATGTTGCTTTAAGTGACAGGTATTAATATTTGAAAAAAGGAATGGTCAAATTATGGATAATAACGATATTTTAATCCGATTAAGATATGCAATGGAAATAAAAAATAAAGAAATGGCAGATATTTTTAAACTTGGTGGCGTGGAGGTATCAGTACCAGAGGTAGTAAAGATTCTCACAAAGACATACGATGATGATGAATATGAGAATGAAGATCAAATAAAGTGTACTCACAGTATGTTAGACTCATTTTTAAATGGCCTTATTATTTACAAAAGAGGGAAACAGGAGCCAAAACCAGGACAACCTAATCCACCAGAACCTTCTTTAAAGACAAGTGGAAACGTGAATAATCTACTTTTAAAGAAAGTCAAAATTGCACTGGCGTTAACGACTGAGGATATGCTAGATATTTTTGATAATGTAGGATTAAGGGTAACAAAAGGAGAACTAGGGGCCTTATTACGAAAAGAAGGACATAAGAACTATAAAGAATGCGGAGATAATTTCGCCAGAAACTTCTTAAAAGGGCTAACTATCAAATACAGGGGGTAAATGCCATCGCCATCATTTAAATGAAGTTTTGTTTTCGGATCTCATTCCACTTGAAAACAATGAACAAGTGATTATTTATAGGGGCTTTCCAAAAGTTTCGTGCCTTTTTGGAGGCTTTTTTTTTAGTTATTTCATGCGAATGCAGAGAATAAAATTTCATTTTACCCCACAACAAAATAGGTTGTCAATAAGAAAGTTTGTGAAACATCCAGAAAAATGTTACAATAGTCTTACGATTGATTTTATGAATATCAAGCCAAAGAAAAATTCAAATAGTTGTGTGAGCTTTAAAGGTAAATTTGTTAAATAAAAATTGTCAAATTACTATGTAATAGTAACCGAGTTTTTCTACAAGGAGGACTAGAAAATGAATCTAATCAATAAGAAAGTTACACACAAGCGTTTTGGTGCGGGTAGTATAGTTAACCATAATGATTCTATTATTGAAATACATTTCGCGTCGGAAAATAAAAAGTTTGTTTTCCCAGATGTATTTGGAGAGCACTTAAAATTGCATGATAAAAGTGTAGCTAATTCACTTGAAAAAATAATACAAGAAAAGGAAATGGAACGAAAGGAGGAAGAATCGAAGAAGGAAGAGGAAAGAATACTACAACGAAAAAGACTGGAACTTCGCTTAGAACATGAAAAACTTATGAAAAACCATAAACTTCATCCCGAATCACAAATGGTCTTTTGGTGTGACAAAGAAGAACAGGATCGTTCTTTTTCAGATTGGAAGGTTTTTTCTGGTGTAATAAAAAGTGGTGTCAACAAGGGGAAGCCAAACAAACCCATTCGCTTGCACCAAAATAGCGCTGTCCTGTTAACGGCAATGGATTCCAGCATGCCTGAAGAAGACAGACGTATCTTAGGTGTCTATATGGTGAATGAAGATTTTATCGGTAAGCTTTGTGAAGATGGGATTATTCCTGCCCATTCAAAATACAAACTCCAACTTACAGAACAGGAATCGGATCAGATGTTATTTTGGAATTACTATGTTAATGAAAAATTCCCCGACAAAATGACATGGAAAACAGGTAAATACCGCTATTTTGATAATTCATGGATGGCTCAAATTTTGCGTGATATAGTTTCGTTGAAAAGTGACCCAAATGAACGAGAGCTAGCACAACAATTTTTTGAGCATTTTTGTAAAATGAATCAGATAATAGATCAAGATCTACCAAAGCCTAATGGCGCATTAATGCGTATTTAGACGTAAGTCCAAAGATTATAATAATGACAGGGAACTGATCCATTTTTCCCACCCATCACTAAATGCGAACAATGCCTGGCTATTGTGAAGTTGTCGCTTGGTTGGCGTAGTAGGGATAATAGAAAAGCAGTTGATATAGATAAAATCTATACCTTCTGCTTTTTTGTAGTTGCATATTATACGTCCAGATGTTGCGATAAATTTTATTCAAGCAGCAAAAGGTGGACTGCCTGTTACCGTGAAAAAATGAGATGTTTTTTAAAAAAACGGACAAAAAAGCGGGAGAAAAGGAAAGACTTTATTTTAAGAGGTTTGAACGCAGGTTTTGGAGGATGAAAAGGAATGAAGGATGTAAAATTAAGACCTTTAGAAAGAGTAGACTTAGGATTTGTTCATAAATTAAATATTAATGCAAACATCATGTCCTATTGGTTTGAAGAGCCATATGAGTCATTTGTTGAATTGCAGGATTTATATGATAAACATATTCATGATCAAGGTGAAAGAAGATTTATTGTACAAAAAGGCGATGAAATGGTGGGGCTAGTTGAATTAGTAGAGATTGATTATATTCATCGTAGGGTTGAATTCCAAATTATTATTGATCCGAATCATCAAGGACATGGTTATGCGAAGGTGGCAACATATCTCGCAATGGACTATGCGTTTTCTGTATTAAATATGTATAAATTATATTTAATCGTTGATAAAACGAATGAAAAAGCAATTCATATTTATAATAAACTTGGTTTTCAATTTGAAGGTGAATTAATTGATGAGTTTTTTGTTGGCGGTGAATATCATAATGCAATAAGAATGTGTATGTTCCAACATCAATATTTTAAAAGGGGCTCTTGAGAGTCGGAGGTTAATCTCTCATAGAATTACTATAACTTGCAATGAAAAAAGTTGGAGTTTTGGCAGGTAGTTCTGCACAACACTCCAACTTTTTACCTTATTGATATTTCTTGATTAATTCAACGAATTCATTAACGAACCCTTGTAGGAATTCTACTGTTCCTTCATTTAACTTACCATTCTCATCTAATAATTCATGTACAGATCCTATATATGCTTCTGGTTGTTGAACAACGGGCATATTTAAAAATGAAAGTACCTGACGTAAATGATGGTTTGAACCGAACCCAGCAAGTGCACCAGGAGATTGGCTAATGATTGCTGCAGGTTTTCCATTCCAAACACTTTCTCCATAAGGTCGAGATGCTACATCAAGTGCATTCTTTAATGCAGCAGGGATTGAACGGTTGTATTCAGGCGTAACAAACAATACCGCGTCTAGTTCCTTGATTGCATTACGGAATGCTGTATATTCCGCAGGAGTTTCTAGGTCTCCTTCAAAGTCTTGGTTGAAAAGAGGCAGGTGGCCAATTTCTACAAACTCTGTTACATATCCTTCTGGGAATAAAGGTGCTACGTTATCAGCAACTTGTTTTGAAAACGAATTTTTACGAAGACTACCAAGAATAATGCCAACTTTTGTCATTCTATTCATCCATCCTTTAATTTATTTTGAATTCAAGATAATTATATTGAATTCAAGATAAATTAGCAAAAGAAATGCTTCCAAGAGAATATGGTAGTAAGAGATTCCTTGATCTCTTAAGACTGAAACTGGAACTTGCTTAAAACTTATTATCCTAATAAATTAAAGTTCATAAACTAGATAAATATGAATTGCGTCATAAAGTACACACTATTATATAATAGAGTTGTAATGAAAGTTTGCAAATTTGGGAGGTTTGATGATGAAACTAGAAAACAAAGTTGCGGTAGTTACAGGTGCTGGTTCTGGAATGGGGAAAGCGATTGCTGTTTTATTTGCAAGAGAAGGTGCAAAAGTAATTGCTGCGGATTTGAATGAAAATGCTGTTCAATCAGTCGTCAAGGATATTACGGAAGCTGGGGGAGAAGCAACTGCTGTTCCTGTCAATGTTGGTAAAGAAGAAGATGTGAATGTAATGATTGATACGGCAGTTGAAAAATATGGTACTTTAGACATTTTAGTTAATAATGCAGGAATTATGGACAATTTTGTTCCAGCTGCGGATTTAACGAATGAATTATGGGAACGTGTACTAACTGTCAATACGACCGGTTCAATGTTCGCTATTCGTAAAGCGCTACCAATATTTTTAGAAAAGAAGAGCGGCGTTATAATTAATAATGCTTCAGTAGGGGGTTTATTCGGTTCACGTGCAGGAGCAGCATATACTGCTTCAAAACATGCCGTAATTGGATTAACAAAAAATGTTGGTTTCCAATATGCGAATGAAGGAATTCGTTGCAACGCTATCGCCCCTGGTGCTGTAAATACCAATATTGGAACAACAATGAGTGAACCCAACCCATTTGGAATGGAACACGCCATGAGTGGAGCAGTTAATAACCCACGATCAGGTGAATCTAAAGAAATTGCAACAGTGGCTCTATTTTTAGCATCAGACGATTCAAGCTTTGTTAACGGACAAGTCATTACCGCAGACGGTGGTTGGACTGCCTATTAATTCGGTGCTCTCTCTTTATATCTGCGATCACTATTCAAGTCAAATGAAAGCGATTGTGAAGTTGGTGTTGCAAGACTAGGGATTATCTCAATTTCACTCAATTGGGAAAATCGATTTTCCGGCAACTAATAAGAAGCTTGTGTATATGCCACAGATTAAATAGAACGTGATATGGATTAGATATTGAAGACATCGCATCTATTTTTAAAAGTTAATACACTAATAAAAGTTTACTATAAAAATAAATACTAGCTAAACCGACCCTGATTTCGTTAATAGAGTTTTTGGCGATTTCAGGGTCTTTTCTCAATCTCAAAACCTTGCACCATACTTTTTCTTGTCTTAGTAAAAAAGCTTAAGAATTCTTAAGGAAGGATGGATAACTTTTATTGTTGAGCATCCAATACATAGATGATTTAGAAAGAGATATAGAAGTATAACAAAATCCGCCATTATAAAAACATCTTTCATATAGACCGAGCGAGCCTTTAAGGTTCGCTCTTTTTTCACGATTTTAAAAGATATAGATGATACAATAGAAGAGTACATTGAAACCGCAATCATCCACGTTAGATTAAATAAATATTTCTTTTGGAGGGTAGCATGAAAAGTTTAAAAAGTTATAAGGAAAATTGGGAACAGTTCATTTATGAAGATGAGTTAAAACCAACCATCAATCCTATTGTTAGGCTTTCATGGCTTCGTTCAAAAAAAATGGGGATCGACCCTTTTCGTACATATGGAAAAATTAAATCATTAGACCTTGAAAAATATAAGGAATTAATTAATTTGGCTACACCATTAACGGAAGGTCTTTATTCTATTGTTGAGGGCTCCGGATTTATGGTCATTATTTGTAATGAACAAGGGCAATTATTAAAAGTAATTGGAGATAAAGAACCATTGAATCATGCAAATATGATGGGTTTCATTGAAGGAGCTGATTGGAGCGAGGAAGAAATGGGAACCAATGCCATCGGTACGTCGATCGTGATTGATTCTCCGCTTCAAATCGTTGCAGAGGAGCATTATGCAAAGGTTTGTCAATCTTGGACATGTTCGGCAGCCCCGATTCATGATAGTAATGGCAAGATTATTGGTGTTCTGAATATGTCTGGACCGAGGGAAAAAGTTCATTCCCATACTTTAGGAATGGTTATGTCAACTGTTAAAGCCATTGAATATCAATTAAAGTTACACGAAAACATGCAAAATATTTTAATGATGCAAAAATTCCTTGAAGCAGCGACAAATAATATCGATGATGCTATTGTTATTACAGATACTCAAGGAAAAATTATTATTTCAAATGAACAGTTTACAAGGCTATTTGATATTAAAAAGGAACAGCAAGAAAATAAAAAGTTAAGTACTATCTTCGAAAATCAAATCTTAACTTCAACCAATAAAGTGCGTTTTCTGGACAAAGAAATATATATAAAACGTCAAGATTTGCAACCAAGTATCCATTGTATGGTTAGTAAAATACCAATTTATCAAGATAACAAATGGCTTGGTTCGATGATCACACTAAAAGAAATGAAAAAGGTTCGTCACCTTGTTAACCATTTAACAGACCATCGAGCCAAAGTATCGTTTGGTGAAATTATTGGTGAATCTCGTACATTTTTAGATAAAGTGCAAGAAGCAAAACTAGCGGCCAAAACAAGTTCTACAGTCCTTATTTTAGGAGAAAGTGGGACAGGTAAGGATATGATTGCACAGGCTATTCACAATGCAAGTAACCGAAAAAATAAACCTTTTATCTCGATTAACTGTGGTGGTATCCCACGTGATTTATTAGGTAGTGAACTCTTCGGGTATGAGGAAGGTGCCTTTACAGGAGCGAAAAAAGGGGGCAGGCAAGGGAAATTTGAGCTGGCCGATGGAGGAACTCTATTTTTAGATGAAATTGGGGAAATGTCATTGGAGATGCAAGTGCTTTTATTGCGTGTTCTTCAGGATAGAGAAGTAATTCGAATTGGCGGACAAAAGGTTATTTCTGTAGATGTTCGAATTATAGCCGCAACCAACCGTAATCTTCGTAAAGAAGTAGAGAAAGGTAGTTTTAGAGAAGATTTATTTTTCCGTTTAAATGTTATGCCTATAGAACTGCCACCACTTCGAAACAGAATAGATGATATTCCTCTTTTAGTTGAGCTTTTCATCCGTCAGTTTAGTAAAAGCCTTAACCGCTCAATGCCTGTTATCGAACCAGGATTTATTCACGCGTTAATGCAATATAGATGGCCTGGTAATATCCGAGAATTACAAAATATTTTAGAGAGAACAATGAATAAAAGCTTGAATGATCGTTTAACTTCACAAGACTTACCAAATGAAATCTTTGAAAATAGCAATCAACGTACAAATGAGGAAACCGTTGTTCTGGATCGTAATGAATTAAAAAAGCAAGCCATTATCCATGCTTTGAAAAAAAATAAAGGGAACATTTTACATGCAGCAAAATATTTGGGGATTGCAAGAAGTACTTTGTATCGGCAAATGAAAAAATTCAATATCCAATAATTGGTGTTGCATTTTGTATCGGAGTGTAGCGCTTACATTAGAGGGGAGTGTCTCAAAATGGGACAGTTCTCTTTTTTTATATAGAATTCAATTTTTGCTTATTCGTGAAAATCCTCACAAATGTGGTTTGGAAAATAATTTTAACGAATTAATAAAGTTGGCACGATTCTTGCATTATTAGTTGGTGTAACTATTTATAAGAGAATGCAAAGGAGGAAATAAAATTGACTATTTCTATTGATCAACTTAAATGGATGTACGAAACAATGTACAAGATTCGTTATTATGAAGAAAGTATGATGGATGCTTATGCTGAAGGAAAAAATCCTGTCTTCAATATTGGATTAGGTCCTGTACCTGGTGAAATGCATTTAGCCAATGGTCAAGAACCAGCAGCAGTGGGTATATGTGCGCATTTAAGAAAAGAAGATACAGTTTCATCTCCACACCGACCACATCACCATGCCATTGCAAAAGGTGTTCACTTGAAGAAAATGACTGCAGAAATGTTTGGTAAAGTTACAGGCTTAAGCAAAGGAAAAGGTGGACATATGCACATCTTTGATCCAGAAGTTAATTTTTCCTGTGGAGGTATTGTTGGGGCTAATATTCCTCATGCACTTGGTGCTGCATTAGTTTCGAAAAAGAGAAAAACAAATGATGCAGCTATTGCGTTCATAGGTGAAGGCGCAGCAAACCAAGGCGCTTTCCATGAATCTTTGAATCTAGCTGCACTTTGGAATCTTCCATTAATCGTTGTTGTTGAAAACAATAATTATGGTATTTCTGTAGCAAAAGAAGATTCAACATCGATTGCGTCAAATGATCTTCGTGCTTCGGCATATGGTGTTAAAGGCTATTATGTAAAAGATAATGACCCAATTGCGATGTACGAAGCATCTAAAGAAGCTGTAGAACGTGCCCGTAATGGCGAAGGTGCTTCGATTATAGAAATCGAAACATATCGTTATCTCGGACACTTCCAAGGTGACCCAGAATTATATCGTGAGAAAAAAGAAGTGCCAGAACTAAAAGCAAAAGATCCTATTCTAAAATTACGTAACCAACTCGTTTCTGAATATAACGTATCTGAAGAGGAAGTTGTTGCACTTGAAAAGAATGCAAAAGAGGTAGTAGACGAAGCTTATCAATTTGCTAGAGAAAGTGAATATCCCGAACCAGAAGCAGCATTAGAAGATTTATATATTTAACTTTATTCAGCGGGATGCTGAATAAAGTTAAAGCCTCCGGCGGATGCCACAGATTTTTAAAGGTAATTTTTCGAGCTTGCTCGAAAAAATCTGGGCGCAAATACGCTAAGGCGCATTTGATAGAAAAATTAAAAGGAGAGGTGTCTATTATGTTACAAACAAAGAAACGTTTATTAACTGGAAATAAAGCGCTTTCTGAAGGAATTCGTTTAGAAATGGAAAAAGATCCAGAAGTTTTTGTTTTGGGTGAAGATGTCGGCAAATATGGTGGAATCTTTGGTTCTACAGAAGGTTTGTATGATAAATTCGGCCCGGAAAGAATTATGGACACACCAATATCTGAAACTGCATTTATAGGTGCAGCAGTAGGAGCAGCATCACAAGGGATGCGTCCAATCGTAGAATTAATGTTTGTAGACTTCTTTGGCGTTTGTATGGACCAAATTTACAATCAAATGGCAAAAATCCCTTACATGTCTGGTGGTAATGTAAAACTTCCAATGGTTCTTATGACAGGTGTTGGCGGTGGTTACAATGATGCGGCACAACACTCTCAAACTTTATATGCAACATTTGCTCATATGCCAGGAATGAAAGTGGTAGCTCCAACCACACCTTATGATTTAAAAGGTATGATGATCTCAGCCATTCGTGATGATAACCCAGTAGTTTTCATGTTCCATAAAACACTTCAAGGTTTAGGCTGGATGGATCAAATCGATGCTTCCTTAGGACATGTTCCAGAAGAAGCATATACAGTTCCACTAGATAAAGCAAAAGTTGTTCGTGAAGGAACAGATGTAACGATTGTAGGTATTCAAATGACAACTGTCCAAGCACTTGAAGCAGCGAAAAAATTGGAAGAAGACGGAATTAGTGCAGAAGTAATTGATATTCGCTCACTCGTTCCACTTGATAAAGAAACAATCTTGAACTCTATTAAAAAGACACATCGTTTAATGGTTGTTGATGAGGATTATCTATCATATGGATTAACTGCTGAAATTGCTGCTTTAGCTGCAGAACATGGCTTATATGACCTGGATGCACCAGTGAAAAGAATGGCAATCCCTGATGTTCCTATTCCATACAGTCGTCCATTAGAACAATATGTATTGCCAAATGCAGAAAAAATCTATAAAGCGGCTTGGGAACTAGTTAATGAATAAAAACTGAAGTAAAGGAGGTTCACATCATGGCAATCGAAGTAAAACTACCTCGACAATCTGAAGAAAATGATGAAAGCTTAATTACCTTCTGGCATGTTTCAGAAGGTGACTATATCGAAAAAGGGGAGACATTAGTAGAAGTTCAAACAGCCAAAGCTGTATCTGAAATAGAAGCACCGGAGTCTAGTTATATCAAGGAAATTAAAAAACAAAGAGGAGATACAGTTAAAGTTGATGAAGTCCTCGTTGTCCTAGATACAAATTCTTCAAGTGAATCTGATGCAGAATTAGAAACAGCTATAACTGTTGAAGTATTGGAAAAACCTCAACAAGTAGAAGCAGTGGTTGAAGTCAGAGCAACACCGAGAGTGAAACGACTTGCTAAACAACTTGGCGTGGACTGGCAAAAGGTAACACCAGCTAGCCCAGATGGAAAACTTTGTTTAGAAGATATTCGAGAAGCGGCAGAGGCATTGAAACAACCAATTGCAAAAGAACCAACTATTGAAAAAGTGGTTAGCCAACCTGTTGAAATAGTTGAGAAGAAAGTGCGAACAGTTATTGCTGCACCATCTGTCCGTAAATATGCACGTGAACATAATATTAACTTAGAAGAGCTTGAAGCAATGAGTCCAAATGGAAGAGTTACTAAAACGGATGTGGATCGCGCACTTCAAGCAAATGTAGAAGTTTCAGCATCTCCATCAACAGTTGATGATGAAATTATTCCTTTTTCAGGTATTCGTAAAGTAATTTCGAATGCAATGGTTCATTCCAAAACAACGATTCCACATGTTACCCATTTTGACGAAGTAGAGGTCTCTCGATTAGTTGACCATAGACAAAAGACGAAAGCATATTTCAGTGAGGAAGACGTTAAACTCACATACCTCGCGTATATCGTTAAAGCCTTAACAAAAGTTCTTAAAAAGTATCCAATGTTAAATGCTTCACTGGATGATCAAAAAGATAATATCATTCTTCATAAACAATATAATATGGGAATTGCGGCTGATACAGAACGTGGATTAGTGGTTCCAGTTATAAAAAATGCGGATCAAAAATCACTTTTTGATATTGCCAAAGAGATTCAAGAACTCTCTAAAAAAGCGAGGGAAGGTTCTATTAAAGCAGATGAAATGTCTGGTGGTACTTGTACAATTTCAAATATAGGTTCTGAAAGAGGGGCTTGGTTTACTCCTATTATTAATGCACCACAATCCTGTATTCTAGGATTTGGTCGTATTGAGAAAAAAGTAGTTGTCATCAATGATGCAATTGAAATTAGACCAGTAATGGCCTTGTCACTAAGCTATGATCACCGATTAATTGATGGAGCTACAGCACAGAAGGCTGTAAATGAATTTAAAAAATTGGTTCACGAACCTGATTTATTATTAGCTTATTAAGTTAATAGTGTAGCAAAAAAAACTGTCCTCAAAATACATTGTATGTATGAGGGCAGTTTTCTTTGAAATGAGATTGTTAATTGATCGATTTTCCTCATATTTAATTTCCTTTCGTACCTTGGCTCGAATTGCATTTACTTTATCTTGTTTTAACTTTTCGATTTCTTCCTTGATTTTCAGAAACCTTTTTGACCCTTTCAAAGAGTTTTTAGACCTTCTTTTCGACCGTCCCCATATTACAACCAAAAGCACTATTACTTAAGTCCGCTAAATTAATGAAATTTACTATATATTCATAAAAATTTACCCGTTATTAATTTCTACTCAATATCCAAATTCCAAAATAGCTATAGAGTTAATTTTAAACTCCTGTGTATGTATTTATTGTTCAGCCAAATGAATCTTGAAGGAATGTAATAACACACGCGCAAAACTAATCGCAACTCAGCCCTCTGAGTGAATCGAACCCTTAATGATAGTAGGCCGAATACAACACACACAGGAGCCAACTAAATGAAGATGGGAGAATCAAATTTTTTTGCATAATACTAGAAAATAACAAGTAGGAAAGGAACGGAAAATGAGAAGTGCCTCCAATAGCTCTGTTGTTTATGAGAACAAACAAAGTGAAGTTCGTTCTATGTTGCATCCAGTTAAGAGTGGACCTAAAAAGGGAAAAATTCCAAAGAATACTGTTGCTCGCCAAAAAAGGACAAACACTATAGTTGCATATCTTTTTCTAGCACCAGTTGTACTAATCGCTCTCGTGTTTTCGGTATTCCCAATTCTGTATAGTTTTGGCCTAAGTCTTTTTCAGTGGGATATGTTGACAAGTGGTCCGCAATTTGTTGGTCTGCGAAATTATGAAGAACTTATATCAAGCGGGGAGCTATATCATACGCTTTGGCAAACCACGATCTATTGCTTTTTCACTGTTGTTCCATCGGTCATAATAGGCTTGTCCTTTGCCCTATTGCTAGACCGAAAATTCCGGGGAATTGGCTTTTATCGGTCTCTATTTCTCACACCAATGCTTGTATCATCGGTGGCTATTTCATCGATATGGATGTGGTTGTTCCACAATGACTATGGGGCTATTAATGAGTTATTGGGATTGGTTGGAATCCAGCCTATACCTTGGTTAAATTCAGCTGATACTGCCTTATGGGCCGTAATCATTATGGGGATATGGAGTAATGTTGGGTTCGTTATGGTCCTATATATCGCCGGTCTTCAGAATATCAGTAACGATCTCATTGAAGCAGCTAGAATGGATGGAGCCGGAACATGGACTATTATTCAAAAAATTAAAGTTCCCTTACTAGCTCCAACGACATTTGTCATCATCGTTACGCAAACAATTGATCAATATCTTACATTTGCCTCTATTGATACGTTGACTGGCGGTGGTCCTGCCAATAGTACAAGGTTAATGGTTTCGCTCCTTTATGAAAAAGCATTCCAAACCTTTGAGATGGGCTATGCTTCAGCCATTTCAGTTATTATTTTTATCGTCGTACTCATTTTGACACTAATTAACCTGAAAATCGGAAATAAGAAAGTGTTTTATCGATAGATTACAAAGATAACAGAAAGGTTTGTAAAGATGATAAATGCAAAAAAAATTTCGCTTAACACAGTATGGCTTATAGTTGTACTTACCCTTGGGTTCATTATGGCATACCCGATTATTTATATGCTACTTTCTGCCTTTAAAGGTCCAGGTGAGTTGTTTGGTGGGGGATTTCAACTTTTACCAGAAACGTGGCACTTTGAAAACTTTATTAATGCTTGGAAATCAGCACCATGGGCGAGCTTTTTCACCAATACATTTATCGTTTCGGCATCCATAATGTTTCTGCAAATGTTCACCTGCTCCTTAGCTGGTTTTGCCTTTGCAAACATCCAATTTAAAGGGAGTAAAATAGTCTTTATTTTTCTATTGGCTACTTCGATGGTTCCGTTTGAATCAACAATGGTTCCATCCTATTTACTGATTGCGGAATTAGGCTTATTGAATACATATACTGCCCTAATTTTACCTAGTGCAGCTACTATTCTAGGAATTTTTATCATGCGTCAACAATTTAAAACAATGCCAAAAGAACTTTTCGAAGCAGCACAAATGGATGGGGCTTCTACGGTACGGATGTTCTTCCAAATTGCTTTACCAAATGCAAAGCCGAGTCTGGCACTGGTAGGTTTGTTGGCATTCCGAAATGCGTGGAATGACTATACCTGGCCATTGCTCATTACAACGGAAAATAATATGCGAACGGTTCAGATGGGGCTGCGGTATATGATTGACCCTGAACGAGGCATCAATTGGCCTGAGTTACTAGCCGCATCCACTTTTGTTACAATACCATCCGTCATCTTGTTCTTGTTTATTCAAAAGTACATGGTAAACATAGGTCTAGGTTCAGCGACAAAATAAAAAACTATAAAACTCTTAGGAGGAATTAACATGTTTAAGTTCAACCTACGTAGAAATAAATTATTACAATTTGGTGTAATTTCACTCACCGCTTTAACTTTAGCTGCTTGTGGCGGTGAAACGAGCGGGTCAAACTCCCCTTCTACTACAGAAGATGGCAAAGTTCAAATCGAATTTTGGACAACCGATGAAGAAAATTATGCAGAATTAGTTGCTGAGTTTGAAGAGCAACACCCTGATATTGATGTAGTAGCATCCTACCACGGCGGATATGACGAAATGGCACAAAAGATTCAAGCTGCAGTCGTAGCAAAAAATCTGCCTGATGTAGCCCAGCTCGGACAACGACACGCGATTCCGCAAATTGCGGATAGTGGCCAATTGATTCCTATCGAGGAACTCATTGATCAAGATACAATCGACGATATTCATTCACAGTTATGGGACCGATTCCGCTACAAAGATCAATTATGGACCATCCCTTTCGAAAGTAGCACTCCGGTACTATATTATAATAAAACCTTATTCGAGGAACATGGGGTGAAGGTTCCAGAAACTTGGGATGAGCTTGTACAAGCAGCTGAAGCATTAACCATTGATGAAGATGGAGATGGCACGAATGAAGTTTGGGGCTTTAATATGGCCAAGGATACACCATGGTATATTCAGCCAATGGCCTGGAATCGAGGAGCAAAGCTAATTAATGAAGATGGAACGGTTGATTTAAACTCACCAGAGATGGTTGAAACAATCGAATCATTTAAAGACATTGTTCATGAGAGAAAAGCGATGCCAATCAACCAACACAATACAGCAGATGATGACTTTAAAGCTGGGAAATTAGCGTTGTTTTATAAATCAGGTGCATCCTTCCAAGGGATCGTCCGTGATGTTGGGGATTCATTTGAGGTAGGGACCACTTTCCTCCCAGCTGTTGATGAAAGAAATGTGCCAATTGGCGGTAATAGTTTAGGAGTTTTTAAATCTTCCGATGAGGAACAAGAAGCTTCTCTAAAACTAGTAGAATTTTTAACCTCTACTGAAAAGGTTGCAGAAATCAGTATGGCAACAGGGTATATTCCAGTTAGACAATCAGCAATGGAGCTTCAGGAATTTAAAGACCACTTAGAGGAATTTCCAAACGCAAAGGTGACGATTGATCAAATGGAATTTCTTTATGGTCAACCAATCAACCCTTCCGATTCCCTAATTTGGAACGAACTTGTCACAATTCTAGAAATGGTTGAACAAGATCAGGATGCAGATGTACAGAAAATTTTAGACCAATTGCAGAAAAAAGTATCACAATTTCTTGAAGATTATCAGGGGTAAAACAAATTGATGATATTAGCACATCGGGGAGCATCTAGTTATGCTCCCGAAAATACAATGGCCGCTTTTTATAAAGCAATAGAACTAGGGGCAAATGGGATTGAACTAGATTTACACGCTACAAAGGATGGTAAATTGGTCGTTCATCATGATTCTACTGTAAATAGAATCTCCAATGGAACTGGCGAAGTTCAAGATCTGACCTTTTCTGAATTACGAAAACTAGACTTTGGATCTTGGTTTCACGACAAATACAAAGGTGAGAAAATCGTATCCTTTGAAGAATTTTTACATTACTTTTCAGAAAAGGGACTCTATCTAGCAATTGAAATAAAAGGAAAACATATCGAGGAAGAAGTCCTGAATGTATTATCACAATATCCTGTGGACTATGGCTTACTTACCATTACATCCTTTGATTATTCAATTTTAAAAAAAGTAAGGCAGCTCGATAGCAATGTCCGAATTGGCTATTTAACAGACCTGGTTTCTGACCTAAATATACAAAAAATGAAGGCTATCCAAGCGCAACAATTTTGTGTGGATGTGACAAAGCTAACCAAAGATGATGTGATAAAAGCGAGGAATCATTCTTTTGATATTCGTACATGGAATACAAAAAACGAGGAACTCATGAAACATGCAGTTGAATGTGGAGTCGATGGCATGACTATCAATTTTCCGGATAAGTTGGTGGAGTATTTAAAGAATACAAAGCAAATAAAACTATCTTGATGAAACCTAAAAATCCCATTAAAGAAATGGGATTTTTTTTTGTCATTATCAGTAGAACAATTTGTGAATCAAGAATATTTCAGGTTGTCGCTGTGACGCGTATTTAATGAAATAGCTTTATTTTTACAGGCCAAACAATAAGCCCAATCAAATCAAAGATTGGGATTATTGCCTATCATTTATCCGTGGGAAAATGATTAGGTCGTCACTGTGACAAGCGACACGCGCATTTGATAAAAAGTGTTCAAACATGGTATAAGTGTAAAGGAAGCATGAACCTTTTTGCTTTTTAATTTTGGGACAAGTTTTCGACTTAATGTCCCATGATGAGAGGAACTGAGTTTGAATATGATCGATAATTTTTGGCGTGATTTACCACGGCCGTTTTTTATACTAGCACCTATGGAAGATGTGACGGATGTTGTTTTCCGCCATGTAGTGAGTAAAGCAGCAAGACCTGATGTGTTTTTCACAGAATTTACAAACACGGAGAGTTATTGTCACCCAGAGGGGCAGCAAAGTGTGCGTGGGCGATTGACTTTTACAGAGGATGAACAACCCATGGTGGCCCATATATGGGGAGATAAGCCCGAACACTTTCGACAAATGAGTATTGGTATGGCGCAACAAGGATTTAAAGGTATAGATATCAATATGGGCTGTCCTGTAGATAATGTGGCAGAGGATGGGAAGGGATGCGGTCTCATCCGTCGTCCAGAGGTTGCAGCTGAAATCATACAAGCAGCAAAAGCAGGAGGATTGCCTGTAAGTGTAAAGACAAGGCTTGGTTACACGGAAGTAGATGAATGGCGCGACTGGCTAACACACATATTGAAACAAGACATTGTTAATTTATCCATTCATTTGCGTACAAGAGAAGAAATGAGCAAAGTAGATGCTCATTGGGAGCTGATTCCGGAAATCAAAAAACTTCGTGACGAGGTGGCACCAGATACACTTTTGACGATTAATGGGGATATTCCTGACAGTCAAACTGGATTGAAGCTCGCTAATCAATACGGTGTGGATGGGATTATGATTGGGCGTGGTATTTTTAAAAACCCGTTTGCCTTTGAAAAGGAGCCAAAAGATCATAGCAGTAAGGAATTACTTGATCTTCTAAGATTTCATCTTGACCTTTTTGATAAATATTCCCATTTACAAACACGTTCTTTGGGACAGCTTCGTCGCTTTTTTAAGATTTATGTCAAGGGTTTTCGAGGGGCGAGTGAATTAAGAAATCAATTGATGAGTGCAAAGTCAACAGATGAAGTGCGTGCATTGCTTGATAACTTTGTGATAGAGAATGTTGATGAGACACGGGGACAGTAACTGTGCTTCATCAGAAATGGTATGTATTATGTAAAAGAAGAGAGAGGGATTCACATTAATATTTTATGGGATTTTGATGGAACATTGTTTAACACCTATCCAGCACTTGTCAAAGGTTTTATCCATTTAAGCGGCAAGGATTTGGATCCAAATGAAGTATTGAAGTGGCTCAAGGTTAACTCGAAAGTGGCCTTTCAGCAATATGAAATTGATGAAAGCCAGCGCGAAGAATACATTAAATTATATAATCAGTATTCCTTTAACAGTCAGCCATTTGAACATTTAGAAGAAGTTTTACAAGCAGCTGATGACAATTTTATCGTCACGCATCGCGACAAGGAGTCCACCCTGTTCCTCTTGGAAAAGTTTAAGTTATTAGACTACTTTAAGGTGGTTGTTTCGGTCGAGGAAGAAGGCTTTACTAGAAAACCACATGCAGCGTCTTATCAACATGTGATAAAGGATCATCCGATTGATTTAGTGATCGGCGATCGCGAGTTAGACTTAATACCTGCTAGAGAATTAGGAATTAAAACCGTTGCCTTTGAAAATCCGGATATTGAGGCTGACTTTCACATCGATAACTATGCTGATTTCAGGACGAAAGTCCTTCCTTATTTATAAAAAGCCATATTTCATTTCAACAATGAAATGTATCACCGTATGTATGTTGAAGTGGTCTCGAAGTTAGTATATCGATACTAGGGAAGGTTTCTTGTGATAGTATTGAATTCTGATTATTGATAATGGTATTTCCTATAGCACTATAGTGAGGTATGAATATGTTAACAAATACAACAACATCCACCGAGAAATTAGTATATGAAAAGGCTACCGACTGGTTAATAAGAAACTACAATGCAATAAGATTAATGGATCCAGAATCTGTAAATACCTTTCAAAATAGTACAAATTTCATTCAAGGCTTCGTTTATAGATGTTTAAAGTCATCTGCTAAAGAAATTTTTGATATCAATTATGATTGGAATAGTATTGGGGTGCATAAATATGTCACCCCAATCGCTTTAGAAACCTTTGAAACTAACAAGAAAACCCCGTACATAAGAGAACATGTAGTATGTAAAAACATATATTTCAAAGAAATAATTAAAGAGCTAAAAAAAGAGTCACCGAACGAAGATATAATTGGTAATATCCTATTAAAGTATTACTTTACAGCTCTTATAACCAAGGATGAAGATAAAAAATTAGATGAAAAAGGGCTAAGAAGGGTAATGTGTGTTAATGAGGAATGGGACTATGAAAGTTTGTTTATAAGATATGAAACAGCAGGAATTGAATTAATAGAAAATCCATACTATGTTTTAAAGTAGAGCCATAAAACTAGTAAGAATGTGTGGAATTAAACTTGGTAGTATCCCAAATTTGTGAATTAAACATCTAGCATACTTTTAAAAAATTGAAATAGTCATATTGAATGTTGGTAAATCCAATCGAATTGGTCCAACTGGAACCGATACAAGGGTCGCTTGCAATCAAATGCAAAATTAAGGCGATTTGTTTAGCGATAGAACCAAAATAAGGGGGAATTATTTTATTTTGATTGATTTTGGAAGCCTTCAGTACCTACCCATAATAGTTGGAGGAATTGTTTATATAGTTTACGGGGGAGTCTATTACTCTGTTGTTTTATCTAAAAAAAACAAGAAGCGAGATATTCTTGAAAATCAAAGTGCAGGTCCATTGAAATATATCTACTCTATCATTCTTGCGTTTATTAGTTCATTGATAGTAGGTGTGATCATTCAATCAGTAGGATCCGATCATTTGATAGAAGGAGTAGGAGTCGGTTTCATCATAGGGTTATTGATTTCATTGGTTTATTTGAAAAATACGTTATTTGGGCTAATGTCCAGGAGGTCATTTTTGGTTGCGATAGGAGACCATTTAATCATATTCACACTGCTTGGTACCATACACGGACTTTTCATGTAAGTATTCAATAATTTGGAAGAGGACAAACTAGGATTTGTCCTCTTTTTTATCCAGAAAATAACTACATAATTGCAACCTTGACTTGGGTTGAATCACGTGTTACCATAAGGTCACATAAAAACGTGTGACCTTTTAGTCACAAGTAATCAAATATTAATGAAAGGATCGATGTTATGGGCGAAGAACTATCAACCGTTTTTAAAGCATTAGGGCATCCGATCCGAAGAGAAATTCTTGATATTCTTAGGGCTTCACCGAAAACGACTGGAGAACTAGACGACTATTTTCCGGAAGTAACTAGGTATGCCATTATGAAACATTTAAAGATTCTAGAGGATGGAAATTTGGTGGTAGTACGGCGTGAAGGGAAGTATAAAAGGAATTTCCTTAATGCCATACCTCTTCAAGAAATGTATAACCGCTGGGTAGGTAAATACATGCAATATACTGCTAGTTCTCTGTTAAACTTGCGGGCAGTAGTTCAAGAAAAAGGAGGAAACGATACAATGGAAACAACGAAAGATTTTCGTATTGAACAGGAGTTATTCCTAGAAGCAACACGTGAAGAGGTTTTTAAAGCATTAACAGAAAGAGTGGAAGACTGGTGGGAATTTCGTCTAGCTCCAAAAGGAGTAAAATCCCACTTTACATTTGAACCTGTCCTCGGAGGACGTTTTATCGAAAATTGGGGTGAAAAAGAAGGGGCAATCTGGGGAAATGTCTATTATGTAAATGCTCCTGAAGAAATCCGTTTGCATGGCCATCTCGGCATGCAAGGAGCGGTAAACAGTGCCTATACGTATCGTCTTCAAGAAAAAGATGGAGGAACGTTGCTCCAACTGTCTCATACAGCTTCGGGCTTAATACAAGAGCACTGGAAAGATGAGCACTCTAAAGGCTGGGAGTACCTACTTGGAACTTTACTTAAAAATTATGTTGAAAAGAAATAAAATAGGTGGCTAAAATGGTAGATGTATTAACAGAAATAATAATAAAGTGTCCAATTTCGAAGGTATCAGAATATGCAATAAACCCAGATCATGCACCTGAATGGTATGTAAATATACAATCAGTAGAGTGGAAAACACCAAAAACACTCACAAAAGGATCGCAAATTGCTTTTAAAGCAAAATTTCTCGGTAGGGAACTTGCGTATGTGTATGAAATTGTTGAATTTATTCCTGACAAGAAATTTGTGATGAAGACAGCGGATGGTCCATTCCCAATGGAGACCATCTATACATGGCAAGCGATTGATGAAAATCATACTCGAATGACTCTAAGAAATAGAGGGAACCCTACTGGCTTTAATAAGATTCTTTCTCTTTTCATGCCATATATGATGAGAAGAGCAAATATGAAAGATTTGAAAAATATCAAAGCTATCCTTGAAGTTTAATTTGTTTGGAAAAAATTTATTCATGTGTATTTTTATGAATTCCATATGTAAATAGCGAGTAATTAGTCACCAGCACCCCATGTGCTGCCATATATACTCTGGACACGTGGAGTGCGTGGCGAAGCTAGCATTGCAAATGTAACTCTAAAATAAATATTTGCTAGTTATAAAAACTGCTTCTAATCTGACCTTGAATTTGCCAAGCAACCTAAAGAACGAGTGAAAACGAGTTCTTCATCAAAGCGAATGACTTCCTATGAATCAAGAAACGATAGTATGAGGATATTGTAAATTCTATTAATAAAAATCGTAAACTACATGTAACTGGTGAGGAAGCAAGGAAATCTATTTACGAATCCGCTAAACTAGGAAAACCTGTAAGGTTAACTTGATTTAGGTAAAAAGTAATCAATCAGTCCTTGAATTTTATTGAGTTAGTCCATCTTTTTTAGGATGGACTATTTCTTGTTATAGTATAAAATAACTAACTTTTCAAAATTAAAAGAATATTGTGGACGTAAATATACTAGCCATGGTAATATATCTATAATAATTTGTTTAAACAATAAACAAATAATAAATTTGTTCTACTGATAATATTTTTTCTTTTTCTAGCAACCATTTTTTTAAGAATAATACATACAATTACAAACTCCTTTCCCTAATTTACGGGGATTAAAGCCACCTATGATTAATCAAATTTTATGTTACCAAAGGTTATTAAAAATTTACTCTATTCCACAATTGAATTTTCAAAACACCAGGAAATAACAAATTCACATACTATTTTGTAAAAAAATGACAGTATCTTTATTTCAAAATTGTCCTTTATCAGGAACGGAATGTAAAAATACGCGATTTTAACCTAGGGTTCCCTATAAGTTAAATTTGTGTACCAATTTAAGGAGGTGAAAAACTTAAGGAATTCAGTGCCTTAATCTTTTGAAAGCGCTACATTTTATAAAATGAGGAGGAAGGAAATGCCACAAATCTCTACTAAACTAAAAAAAGCAATGCAGATCTCACTTGTTTCAGCTTTAAGTTTTTCGCTATTATTACCTTCCGTAAGTGCAGAATCTGGAAAATCAAATGGCAATAAGCAAAATGCACCAGAACTCGAAGCAAGGTCCAAAAACATTCTTGTTCAAGGGGGCAAAAAATTTAAAGACTTAAATAATAATGGAAAAGTAGACCAATATGAAAACTGGCATCTCCCTACACATGTCCGCGTTAAGGATCTTGTGAAGAAGATGACAATTGAAGAAAAGGCTGGAATGATGCTGATTTCTACGTTCAACAACAATTCTAGCCGTACAAAACTTAACGAGGATCATTTGCGCTATTTTATCGTTCGCGATGATCCAGAGCCACGGGATTTAGCTGCTCGGAATAATGAGTTTCAAGAACTTGGAGAAGCTTCCCGACTAGGGATTCCAGTTGTCATGACATCCAATCCACGTAACCACGTAAACCCGAACCGAACTTTTGGTCACGCAGAGGCTGGCGGACAGATTTCTACATGGCCTGGTGAGCTTGGTCTTGCTGCTACACAGGACCCTGAACTTGTTAAACAGTTTGCTGAAATCGCTGCCAAGGAATGGCGTGCAGCAGGGATGCACAAATTATACGGATACATGGCCGATGTTCTAACAGAACCACGCTGGACTAGAACAGATGGGACTTTTGGGGAAGATCCAGAATTGGTTTCTGACATGGTCACATCCATTGTAGAAGGCTTTCAAGGGGAAGAATTAGATGAAAACAGTGTTTCTCTAACCATCAAACACTTTGCTGGTGGCGGACCGCGCGTTGAAGGTACGGACCCACACCATGCATGGGGAAGTACGAATGAATACCCAACGGAAGGTAGTTTATATGACTATCACTTACCACCATTTATCGCAGCCATTGAAGCGGGAACGACATCAATCATGCCATACTATGCAAAACCAGTAAATGAGCCAAGTACCGTTCAACTTCCGAAGCATCTATGGTATTCCGAAGATCAGCAATTCGAGGAAGTCGCATTTGCTTATAATAAGACAATATTGCAGGGACTTCTTCGGGACGAGCTTGGTTATGAGGGCTATGTAAACTCCGACACTGGTATTATTAGTAGTATGGTTTGGGGGGTCGAGAATCTGACAGAACCTCAACGCTATGCGAAGGCAATCAAAGCTGGAACCAATCTATTTTCCGGTGGAACAGATGTAAAACCGTTAATCGAAGCCATTAAAACAGGTTTGGTTGATGAATCGGAAATTGATCGTTCTATTTCCTATTTACTAACGGAAATGTATCAACTTGGATTATTTGAAAATCCATATGTGGATCCAGAAAAAGCACAGGAAATTGGGGATGATCCAGAGTCACAAGCACTTGCTGATGAAGCACATCGTAAATCCATCGTGCTTCTACGCAACGGCCAAGAAAAAGCAAACCCAGTGTTGCCGATTGCCGATGAAGAAGTAGAAGATGTGAAGCTTTATGTAGAAGTATTCCAGAAAAATGAAGCAGCAGCCAAAGAAGCAAGTAAGGGCTTGGCTACTTCCATCCAATTAGCCGATCCAGATATTAAAATTGTAGATTCACTGGATGACGCTACACATGCGCTATCGTTCGTATTGCCATCCTTAAGCTGGTCACGGGATGACACAGAGGATGATCCGCCATCTATCGAACTGAAGAAAGATTCGGATACGGGTATTGATTCCGAGCGCATTTTAGAAATCCAAGAAAAAGTAGACACCAATATTCTTGTTATTAATATGACCAACCCATGGCTTATCGACGAAATTGAACCAGGAGCAGACGCGGTACTCGCAACATTCAGTACAACACCAGATGCGATTGTCGATGTAATTCGCGGCAAGTTTAATCCTACAGGGAAAATGCCATATACTGTTCCAGCAAACAAAGAAGCAGCAGAAAAGAATGCATCCGATGTTCCAGGTTATGCTGAAACTTTCGACTATGCCTATACGAATGCAGTAGGCGATGACTATGATTTAGGTTTCGGACTATCTTATACGAAATAAGACATTAATCGCTTATTAGAAGAAGGAGCATTCACCAACAACGGAGCAACTAGCTCCTTACAAGCAATGCTTAACCTAACAACCGGAAGTTTTACGAAAAAAAGACGGCACAATTAGCAGTTATTACTGTTAGTTGTGCCTTTTTCTTTAGTGACTGGAATAAGGCATTATTTTCTCAATGATGAATCTGGTTGAAAAATCATAAAACGGATGTAAAGCGTAAAAAGGCAACTTTTCAATCAACTTTGATCGGAAAATGGAATCGGAATGGCTCCTTTACGAATTCACGGTAGTGAAAAAGCTTTTTAATCAGTACAATCAGGAATAGTTTTTCTTATATTTAGAATAGAAGGTATTCCCGACAGAAAGTAGAAGACAAATGACTTTGAACATTATAACTATTTTATTTTACTAATACTAGAAAACTCATTCTTTTGATAATAGTTTTTTAGGTACAGTTCATTAGAACTGTTTTTTGCTGATTAAATCATAATCCCTTTAATATTCTACATGACTTTATAACTGTATTATTTATGGGCTATTTTTCGTCATATTCATCCATTTTTGGATTTGTTATTTTAAAAATATACCAAAAAGAGGGAGGGACACACAGTAATCGATCTATTAAAAAATTGAATGAAAGGAGCAGAATAATTGAAAACGTTTACTAAATTAATTTCAATTCTTTTTGCTGTATGTCTATTAATTGTTTCTTCTTTATTTTATAGTCTTCCGGTTAATGCAGAAGTAGAAAAAGGGTTTAAAGAACCCATAAATTTGGGGTCTACTATTCAAAGTATTGCCATCTATGATTGTACCTATGGCACGGAAGATGGAAGGGATATGATGTACACAACTGCTAGTGGTGACCCTGCCATTTTTCAGGTGATCGACCTTAAAAGCCAGAAAGTAGTAAGGACATATCCCCTAGAAGGTACAGGGGCAGTCTGGACACATATTACTGTACCAAATGGCAATGTCTATATAGGTGGTAATGGGTATTTATATGAATATTCCCCAGTAACTAAGGAGGTAAAAAATCTTGGTGGTATAGGGGAAAGTGTGGTGTACGGTTTATCTTATGATGAACAGGGTAGAGTATATTTCGGTTCATATCCGAATGCAAAAGCTGGAAGATATGATCCGAAGACTGGAGAGATGAAGGATTATGGTAGTATTGCTCCGGGACAAAACTACTCCAGATCCACTGCGTATCATAATGGTTTCCTATACTTAGGTATCGGTGTTGATAATCGCATAGTGAAACTAAATGTGGAAACAGGTGAATATGAAGCGATAAAGGTGCCTAATCATGTTGTTCCTGGCAGCAGTGTTTGGCAATTAGATGCAGCAGGCAAATATATCATAGCTGGTGTTGGCGGCGGCAGTAATACGCTCCTGTTTTATGATACAGAAACAGGCCAATGGAGTGACAAGTACTATACTAACAATAAAGGGTTACGCCTGATTCACGGCCTTCCTGGAAGCAACAAAGTATATTTTCTAGAAGGAAGTAGATTGAAGGAAGTGGACCTAGATACCCTTAATGCGGTTGATACAGGAGTAGTGTTTGGAACCTTTTTACGAAATACAACCTGGGTTGAAGTAGAAAATGATCCTGACCTCCCTGGTCAATCATTAGTTACCGTTCAATTTGGTGGACAGGTCACTTATATGAACTTACAAACAAAAAAGGTAAAAACCATTCAATATCCAATTGTCGGAAATCCTATTCCTATTCAAACATTGGAGAAAGGCCCTGAAGGTCATTTATATTTAAGTGGATATCCAGGAGGGAAGGGTTCGGTTTTTAACACAGAAACAAATGAATACAACAATTTCACCTTGGGACAAGCAGAAGGTATGGTTTCCCTTGGCAACAAAACGTATTTTGGGGTTTACCCTGGTGCTACTATTTTTGAAATGGATGTTACAAATCCTTCACTCTCTACTAAGCAAATTTACGATATACCAAATCAGGATCGTCCATTTATAATGACTGCAGTTAACGATGAATTATATATTGGTACGATACCTGATTACGGTCATTTGGGAGGTTCATTAACAGTACTTGATCCATCCGGTGCAAAAGATCCAGTTGTTTATGAAGACGTTGTTCATAATCAAGCCATTGCCGGATTAGCAGAAGTGAATGGAAAGCTTTATGGCTCAACCACTGTTGCTGGCGGACTGGGAATAGACCCAACAGAGTCGGCAGCCAAAATATTCGTATGGGATATGGAAAAAGGTGAAAAAATCACTGAGTTTGTTCCAGACATACCAGGTGTTACAGTTCAGCCGAAGATGATTAGTGGAATGAGTCTAGGACCAGATGGTTTGTTATGGTCAGCAGCGGGAGGAACAATCTTTGCAATGGATCCAGAAAACTTAGAAATTGTGAAGAGCAAAAACATTTATCCAGAAGTAAAAGATTACGGAAGATGGAGACCAATCCATATCCGCTGGAGTGAAGACGGACTATTGTACACGACTCTTGCTGGTAAACTAACAGTAATCGATCCTGATTCATTTGAGCATGAAACACTTGCTGAAACTGAGTTGATGACCCTAGGGGATGATGGAAATATTTATTATGCAGACAGAGCCAATTTAATGAAAATTGAAGTAGCAGAAACTTTAGAATCTGCACAGAAATTTGTTACAAAGCAAACAAGCGAGGGGAAAATCACAAATTCATTAAGCAAGCAACTGTTCAATTCTATAACTTCAGCTATTCATCACCGGGATATGGGCAGACAAGTGGAAGCAAGTAAACATTTCCAAGATGCAATTAAGCATCTTGAAAATGCTAAAGAAACGGATATAGCAGAAGATTCATATATAAAATTACAAAGAATCTTTGACTCAATCGAAATAAAATAAACAGTACTATCCTGACTGCTTTTTGCCGTGAACATAGCAGTCAGGATAGTTTTTTTACTTCAGGTATCTTTTTCTATTCAATCATTAGCTTATATAGAGATTTATAGGGTAAGCTAGATTATATAATTGCTCAATAATCTATGAATCTAAAAATAAAATCAGAAAGGATAGCAAAATGTCAGAAATAAAAGATGAAATCATTTTAAGAGGGCTTAAAGAACATAATTTGAAAAATGTAGATTTAAACATACCAAAACAAAAAATTATCGTATTTACAGGGCTTTCAGGCTCAGGTAAGAGCTCGGTCGTATTCGATACATTGGCAACAGAAAGTAGAAGACAAATGACTTTGAACTATCCTCTCTATGTCAGAAATCAAATGCCAAGGTACGAAAGACCCCATGCTGATCTTATGCAAAACTTAAGCCCAGTTGTAGTAGTGGAACAACGACAAGTTGGAGGGAATTCTCACTCAACAGTAGGTACCTATATGGATATAAATCCATTAATTAGACTTTTGTTCTCGAGAATAGGAAGTCCATCAATTGGTTCTGCCACCGATTTTTCGAGTCAAAGCTCCTTTGGTAGATGTCCAGAATGTAGTGGGTATGGAGAGGTAATTGCACCAGACCTAAATAAAATCATCGATTTCGATAAGTCACTTCGAGATTATGCTGTAAAATTCAAGCCATTATCACCTTCAGGTTGGCAAGGCAGATGGATGATGACCGGTGGGTTATTCGATCCAGATAAACCGATAAAAGACTACTCAGAAGAAAAGCTCCACCTGCTATTATATGGTCCACGAGAAGGAGAAAGAGTCTATGCGCCGTTTCACACAAAAAACGGACCTCAAGATCATGAATGGGATGGGCTACTGCCTCGATTTAATCGCCTTTATATTAATAGAGATATCTCAAAGCTTAAAGAAGTATCCCAGGATGACGTCTTAGCCGTATCAACAAATTCATTCTGCACAATTTGTAAAGGCTCAGGCCTAAACCCAAAGGTATTAGAATGTAGAATAAATGGCCTAAATATCGCAGAATATGATCAGTTAGAGCTTCCAGAATTACTAGAAGAACTAAAGAAAATAAAAGACCCGATGGGTGAATCGATAGCACAACAAGCAATCCCACATGTAAAGCAGCTAGTCGATATGGGATTAGGGTATTTGAGTTTATCAAGAAAAATGGGTACCCTGTCCAGTGGCGAAGCTCAGAGGGTAAAAATTGCTCGTCATTTAGGGAGCAGTCTAAACAACATCACATACATATTCGACGAACCAAGTGCTGGACTCCATCCAGAAGAAGTGGATATGTTAATACAAATGCTAAAAAGGCTAAAAGACCAACATAATACGGTCATCGTAATCGAACACAATCTATCAGTAATAAAAGTAGCGGATGAAATCATAGAAATGGGAACAGGAGCAGGTGTAAAGGGAGGAGAGGTTGTCTATCAAGGAAAAGTAGAAGGTCTGAAAAACTCTCCTACCGCAACAGCTCTAAACCATAAGTTAAAATTAAATAAACATCCGAGGAATATAAAAAGTTATTTTACAATAAACAGAGCTAGTAACAATAATTTGAAAAATATAAGCGTAAATATTCCTAAGAATGTCTTAGTCTCTATCTGTGGAGTATCAGGTTCAGGTAAAAGCTCCTTAATGTTGGAAGCATTCGCGAACAAGTATCCTGAAACGATAATGGTAGGACAAGGAAGTATAGGGATATCCAACCGTTCGAACCTAGCTACATATATGGGAATAATGGATGATATTCGTACAACATTTTCAAAAGAAACAGGTCAACCAGCGGGTTTGTTCAGCTTTAACTCCATAGGAGCATGTCCTATCTGCAAAGGAAAAGGAGTCCTAACGCCAGACGTGGCATTTGCAGATCCGGTGACAATCCCTTGTGAAACTTGTGGCGGTACGAGATACTCAGACGAAGCGCTTGTCTATCGATATCAGGATAAAAATATAGTAGAGATTTTAGATTTAACAATAGATGAGGCTATAAATTATTTTAAAATACCAAAGGTCATAAAAAGAGTACATAAACTAAAAGAAGTAGGATTAGGATATCTAACCTTAGGGCAGACGAATAGTTCTCTAAGCGGAGGAGAAATCCAACGTCTAAAACTCGCAAGCCACTTGCAAAAAGAAGGACAAATCTACTTATTAGACGAGCCATCATTAGGACTGCACACAGAAGATAATGAAAAACTCTTAGACGTATTTCAAAATCTCGTAAATAGAGGTAATTCTGTCATCATAATCGAACACAATCTAAACTTTATAGCGGCAAGCGACTGGGTAATAGAGTTGGGTCCAGGTGGAGGAAAACAAGGCGGAGAAATTATATTAGAAGGTACGCCAGAAGAAATGTTACATGCAGAGACATTGACAGCGAAATGGTTAAAGGATGGAGTTAGAAAACAAATCACTTAAAATATGGAGGCCAACAATGAATATTGGTTTAATCGGTGCGGGAGCGGTTGCTAATTTTTTATTGAAAGAAATCAATCAAAATCAACATGAAAATTTACGGATTAAAAGTATTTTGGTACGGAATAAGGAAAAATATCGGTTGTTGGAATCAAACTTTGGTGTGAAATTATTTACTGACCTCAAAGCATTTCTTGATTCAGAAATTGATATTGTTGTAGAGGCAGCGAACATAAATGTAGTGAAAACCTTGTTACCATCGGTTATAAAGAAAAAGGATGCAGTATTAATCAGTGTTGGTGCATTTGCAGATGAAGCACTGCTGACGGAAATTAGTAATCTTGTTAATGAATATAAGTATGCCGTTCACTTACCGTCTGGTGCAATAGGCGGTTTGGACTTATTGCAAAATGCACATGCTCTTGGCACGGTTACAAGCGTTTCGTTGACAACACGGAAACCTGCTAGGGCGCTAATTAAAGAAGCCATCGATGAAGCGAAAGTTGTATTTGAGGGGAGAGCGATTGATGCAATAAGGCAATTCCCGAAAAACATGAATGTCTCCATTGTCTTATCACTGGCTGGTATAGGGATAGAGAAGACGAGCGTGTGCCTTGTAGCTGATCCGCATATTGAAAAGAACGTACATCAAGTGGACATTACAGGAGAGTTTGGAGAAGCAACATTTACTATTACGAATAATCCACTTCCGGAAAATCCAAAGACGAGTTATTTAGCCGCTATGAGTATTCTGGGGACATTAAAAAGATTGAATGGGAAACTAAGAATTGGTGGATGACTTAGCGTTCCAATTGATAATGAGCCAGTGTGCTCATTTTTTTGTTTCTCTTTTATTCGAAGTCTAAAATATCTTGAATTCAAGAATCTTAAAATTGACGCAAAATATATTTGATGCTACTATAAAATCATTCAAAAAGGTTCACTATTTTCAACATTGTGTTAAAGAAGGTAATCTTAAACTTTAAAGGAGTTTAATAAAGTGGAAAATACGAATAGTACCCTAGATTATTTTGACAAATCCATTAGCCCAGATATAGCAAAACAAAAACAAGTAGAAGACGAGCAAAATGAAAAATATAGATTAATAGCTGAAAACACGACAGATTTAATTAGTCTCATTGAAGTTGACGGCTCTTTTCAATATGCTTCGCCGTCCTTTGAAGCAATATTAAATTATGATTTATCTTCTATTAGACATCATAATTTTTTTGATCTGATCCATCCAGATGATCAGGCAACGATTAGCAAGGAAATAAGGATTTTTTGTAAGAGGAAAAAAACAGTTAGACATATTGAAATTCGTATCCGTGATAACAAAGGGGATTATATTGATATAGAGGCGAGTTTTAGTGTAATAGACAAATCATCATTTTCAAAAAACGATTTAATTCTTGTTGTCATGCGTGATATTCGATTCAGGAAGATTTTTGAACAGAAAATATATCATCTTGCGTATCATGACACATTAACAAATCTGCCGAATCGACGTTCTTTTATGAATGAATTAAACAGGGAAATTCTCGACAGGAAGAATAGAGTCTCAACATCTAAAATGTCAGTACTAATCATTGATCTAGATAACTTTAAATCAATTAATGATCAGTGGGGGCACGATGAAGGTGATCAAGTATTAATTGAATCCGCAAGAAAAATAAAGGACGCGATTCGCCCTAGCGATCTAGTAGGTCGTATAGGCGGTGATGAATTTATTGTATTGCTAAAGGATATAAAAGGTGAAGCGGATTTAAAAAAATATGTGAATCGAATTGTAACAAAATTTAACTCCCCAATCTCAATTTCCGATCAGGAGCATATCATGACGTGCAGTATTGGGGTTGCTACATATCCTATCGATGGTGATAATTCAAAGGAACTGATTAAGAATGCAGACGATGCCCTCTATAGCGTCAAAAATAAAGGGAAGAATCATTATTTAATCTTTAATAGTAAAATTAAAAATGAATCTCTAGAACGTAGGTTGCTAGAAACTGCATTGAGAAATGCTATTAAAGAAGAACAATTTTATTTAGAGTACCAGCCTAAACTAAATCTCTCTACTAAACAATTAATTGGTATGGAGGCTCTAGTGAGATGGAATCATCCTGAGTTAGGTACCATTCCACCGGGTAAATTTATATCATTGGCTGAAGAAACAGGATTAATTGTGCCATTAGGGGAATGGATCATGCGGGAAAGCTGTAGGCAAATGAAGAAATGGCAAGAAAGTGGCTATCAATCATTGGTCATTTCGGTTAATGTATCGATCCGACAGCTTGAGGACGCTAATTTTATCAAGTCAGTTAAGAACATACTAAAAGAAACGGATTTAGACCCAAAATGGCTAGAAATTGAATTGACCGAAAGTGTTTTTATGGATGTGAATGATGCTGCGTCCATCCTTGAGGAAATCCGCCAGTTGGGGATTCAAATTTCGATTGATGATTTCGGAACGGGATATAGTTCACTAAGTTATCTAAAGCATCTTCCGATTGATACATTAAAGGTTGATGCCTCATTCATTAAAGATATTCATGTGAATGAAGAAAGCAGAGCTATTGTAAAATCCGTGTTAACACTAGCAACAACTTTAGGATTAAATGTAATTGCAGAAGGAATCGAACTTCAGGAACACGTTAATGAACTAAACAAAGATGGTTTAATGTTTGGACAAGGTTTTTATTTTAGCAAACCATTGAACAGTGAAGCGTTTGAAGAATATCTGTTAACTGAACTGAATGCCTGAGGGAAGGAGAAATCCTGCTCATAAAAAAAAGAAGTAATTTCTAAAATGGAATTACTTCTTTTTTTGGTTTTTTGGCATTTACAAATCCCATTCAAAAAATGGGGAATATAATTATCATTATCAAAATCATAAAAGAGCTTGATACACTACCTTGATTGAGGGTGCATACCTGTAAGATGAGCATCAAACATATCGATTATTTCTAGGAATCTATCAGCCTCACGGAAAACATGATCTGCTAATAACGGATGAATAATACTCTTTATTTTACATTGTTCTATTAGATCACGCGCTGTTTTCTTGAAGTCCCGAAGTGATGCGACTGACACACGATTTTGATCCAGAAATTGATCTAAAAGCGGAACAGTTTGAGATTGTGGCTTCATTGATTCTAAGTCTACTGCTTGATACATTAATTGATCAAAATCATTACTAAAATTTCGGGCCATATCAACTAACTTCCTTTCAGATGGATCCAGCAAATGGCCAATAAATTTTGCATGGTCAGCCATAATCCTTAAGAAGAAAACATTTTCTTTAATAATAGCTTCAGGAAGTGGTTTTAGTTTACCTTCATTTAATTCAATCAATCTTTTTCTAAAATAATTTGCCTCTCTGCTTGTATGATCAACAAGTAGAGGGAAATTGTTTGCACCTGGTAATTTACAAGTGAGAATTAATCCTAATACTTTTCGTTTAAATGCAAATATACCAGTTGCGGATTGTTGTACTTCTGAATTAAATCTTCTTATTTGTTCAGGGTCTGTTTGATTGGAAAGGGAATGTGCCATTTGTTCGATGCGTTCGAATATTCGATAAAATTGATTAGCTTCTTGGATTAGCTGAGTGTCCTCTGCTCTAAAACCTAATCGGAGAAATAATGAATGTTCTTTCATAATCCTAGACCAAAAACGAATTTCATTTAAAGATCGCTCTACAAACATTGTTGACGTGACGCCAGTATCAGCATGCAAATCTTTATTTCTATTCATTCCAATCCCTCCAATAATCGCAATCATTTACCCTATTCATATGAAATAAGTATTATGAATATACCGCTATTTGTTTAGGATAACCTTTGCTAAACGAATTTGAAGGCTTTCTAGAAAGGGCATTGGTAACACCTGCTTCTAAAGCATCAATACTCTTTGCTAAAGAAAGAAGCAATAACATTTTATTATCAAGTGGATTTATAGAACGACTTTCCCACCTTCAGTAAACGAATCATAAATCATTTTTATCACGAAAAATAACAGCATTAGAGGGAAATGAACGATTTTTGTGAATTTTTTTCATATTCTTGTTGACGTATTTAAAGATAGTAAGTAAAATAAAATCATGCTAATTGATAACGATTTTCATTATCATAAATATAATGTGAAAAGGGTGTTACATAACATGAAACTCAAAAAGCTTTTAAAACCTGTACTTGTTACATCTGCCTTAACAATTGCTTTAGTAGGTTGTGGCACAAATAACGCAGAAGAAGGAACAGATGGTACAAAAAAAGATGTTGCAAAATCACATGAAGTGAATGTATATACGGCTAGACATTATGAAACAGACGATACAGTGTATAAAAATTTCACTGAAAAAACCGGAATAAAAGTAAATGTAATCAAAGCCGAAGCTGAAGAACTCATTGAACGTATTAAACGTGAAGGAGAAAGCACTCAAGCAGATTTATTTGTTACAGTTGATGGCGGTGTTCTTGCCCACGCAAAGAAAAATGGCATTCTTCAACCGATTGAATCCGACGCAGTAAATGAGAATGTTCCAGAAAACCTAAGAGATGTTGACAAAAACTGGGTTGGAATGGCAACAAGAGCGCGTGTTATTGTCTATTCAAAGGATCGAGTTTCGCCTGATGAACTTTCTACATATGAGGACTTAACAAGTGAGAAATGGAATGGAAAAGTATTAGCTAGATCTTCAACTAGTCTTTATAACCAGTCATTACTTGCTTCATTCATTGAATTAAACGGTGAAACTGATGCTGAGGAATGGGCAGCAGGAATTGTGAAAAACTTTGCTCGTCAGCCAGACGGTGGTGACCGTGACCAAGCAAAAGCAATCGCAGCTGGAACTGGTGATGTAGCCATTATGAACACATATTATGTTGGGTTAATGGCAAATTCTGAAGACCCTGAAGAAAAGAAAGTTGCAGAAGGAATTGGCGTGTTTTTCCCTAACCAAGAAACGAACGGTACTCATGTAAACATTAGTGGAATAGCGTTAACAAAGCATAGTAAAAACAAAGAAAATGCCATTAAGCTTATTGAGTATATGACGAGTGTTGAGGCACAGGAATACCTATCAGAAAATAACTATGAGTTTCCGGTAAATCCGAATGCTGAAAAACCAGAGATCCTTCAATCATGGGGCGATTTCAAAATGCAAGAGCTGAATTTTGATACTTTAGATGAACACAATAAAGAAGCAATTGAAATATTCAATAAAACTGGTTGGAAGTAATATGAAAACTGGGACTATCAAGCGTTTTTTACAAAAGGAACTAAATGGATGGTGGATAATAAGTATGATTGGAGCAGTCATTATACTGCTCCCCATCCTTTTTGTATTCTTTTCATTGTTTCAGGAACCGAATGAAAATTGGATGCATATCAAACAATATTTACTAACAAATTATGTATTTAATACCTTTGTCCTTATGACCTTTACTGGGCTTGTAACAGCATGTTTGGGTGTGACTTTGGCCTGGCTCATTGCGGCATACGACTTTCCTTTCAAGAAATTTTTTAAATGGGGGTTAATTCTTCCGCTTGCGATACCCCCATATATAGCAGCATATACGTATCGAACCATGCTTGGTTATACAGGGGTTATACAATCTACAATAAGGAATACATTTGATTACCAAATCAACCCCGAGTTATTATCCATTTCTTCACTACGAGGTGCAATTTTTGTCTTCTCGTTATTTTTGTTTCCATATGTTTATATCATTACAAAGGCGTTTTTGGAAAACCAAAGTACTGCGTATATCGAAAATGCGAGAGTATTAGGAAGTAAGCCAATGGCTGTATTTTTTAGGGTAGTATTACCACTTTCAAGACCCGCAATAATTGGCGGAGTTGTACTTGTCATTTATGAGGTACTAAGTGACTATGGTGTCACAAGCTATTTTGGGATTCAGACGATTACAACCGCTATTTTTCAAACATGGTTTGGAATGTATGATGTAGATACCGCGATGAGATTAGCTGCTTGGTTAATGTTAATTATTGTAGGATTGTTTATTTTGGAACGCATTTTACGTAAACGAAGACGTTACAATTTAAGTAATAAAACAAGACCACTTTCTCCGAAACAGCTAAAAGGATTTTCTGCATTTGCTGCGTCCAGCTATTGCTCGATAGTATTCGCGCTTGGCTTTTTAATCCCTTTTGTTCAGTTACTATCATGGGCAAAACTAACCTTTCACAAGGTTTGGAGTGATTCGTTTGTTACCTTTTTGTATCAAACGGTATATGTTGCACTAATTTCAACGACACTTATTTTACTTATAGCTGTTATTGTTGCGAATGTCAGTCGTACCCATTCAACTTTTTCATATATTTTGTCGAAACTAATAACGTCAGGATACTCAATACCTGGTGCCATTGTCGCAATTGGAGTCCTAGCATTATTCATTACTCTTGATAAATGGCTTGCACCATTTTACTCTTATATGGGATATGGAAATGCTCCATTGATTTTGAGTCTTTCAATCGTTATGCTTATTGTTGGATACACCATTCGCTTTATGGCTACAGGCTTTAACGCTATTGAGGTTGGATTTGAAAAGGTTGGCATGAAATATGCAGAAGCTTCAAGAATGCTTGGGAAAAATGTTACAAAAACATTTTTCAAAATCGATTTGCCCTTAATGAAAGGTGCAATTGCAAGTGGATTTATTTTAACATTTGTTGAGATAACTAAGGAATTACCATTAGTCCTACTATTGAGACCGTTTAATTTCGAAACATTAGCAACAAAAACCTACCAATATGCAAAAGATGAGCTAATTTACGAAGCATCAATTACTTCTCTAATGATTATTGCCATTAGTGTATTGTCTGTTGTCATTATTCAGATGATCGATAAGAAGAAGGTGGTACAATGAAGATTCTCGAAATCAATAATCTTACATTTTCATTTTCACGGAAAGCTACTCCTATTGTTGAAAATTTTTCTCTTACAATTGGAAAGGGAGAAATAGTTGGGATTTTAGGGAAAAGTGGAAGTGGGAAAAGTACCTTACTAAGACTAATATCAGGCTTGGAGATGGCAACGAAAGGAAGCATTACAATCGCAGGTAAGCCTGTTTTCAACGAAAGCCTATTTGTCCAGCCTGAGGATCGGGAAGTTGGAATGGTATTTCAAGATTATGCCTTGTTTCCGCATATGAATGTGAGGAATAATGTTTTATTTGGATTAGAAGGTTTACCTAGGAAGCAACGGAAACAACGTGTTCAAGAAATGCTTGAACTGGTTAAAATGGAGGAATTCGAGTCAAGATTTCCTCATGAATTAAGTGGCGGTCAGCAACAACGTGTGGCTCTGGCAAGAGCATTAGCACCTAAGCCGAACCTATTATTGATGGATGAGCCCTTCAGTAATTTAGATGCAGACCTAAGGGAATCAATTCGTGAAGACCTTCAATCCATTTTAAAAAAAGCTAATATGACCTGCATCATTGTTACGCATGATCGAAATGATGTGGATGCAATTTGTGATCGTAGCATCGTATTTGGAGGTACAAAGGAAACGTATAATGAAAAGCTAACAGCTGTAAAATAGAGGGTACAAATGACTTTCGCATTAGGGAGTACATTTCACTTTTTCATTCTTTCAAACAAAAGGTTCCAGGATTTGCGGAAATTAAACCTTGTGGAAGGGAGTTCCTTGTAAGATTAAAATATCAATTAGCTAGAATTGATAAGAATTTCTTTTTTGGTTTTACGGCATTTACAATCATTATTTATGATAGGAATTTGAAAAAGCAACGTCTGCATAAAGACGTTGCTTTTTCAAATTAATTTAATCAAGTCATAATTAACTTGTCATCACCAACTGGATCAGCATAGTGCTTATTCTATTAAAGTGTGCGGCTTAGTTTTTTTAGTGTGTTCAATAGTAAGTTATAAAAATGTAAAAGGCTAATTTTTGCCCCTTAAAAAAAGAATGACTCAATTAAATTGAGCCACTCTTCTTTTTTTAGATTATCACGACTGTCACCATTAACATTAAATAGATACTTGTTACAAATAAGCAACTAAAAAGGAATGATATAATTATGGATGCTTTCTTGAAGTACGAGAGTACCATTAATATAAAAAATAAAATGGATATGAAAAAGAAACATATCGTATTTAAGTTTAGAGCAAAGCCGATAGTATTGCCTACATCAATGATATCATCATGAAATAGACGAAATAAAGGTGATATTGCATCACTAGTTAAAAAATTTCCGTGGGGTGGTGGTTGTTGTGAATAGATAGCTGTAATCGTGAAAATTGTAAATAAAATAAAGCTTTCTAAACGTATCCAAGAGATCGGGTTGAACGTAGCGTCTTTTGATAGTTTATATTTCACAATAAAACCATTCACTAATGCGTAAAAAAGAAGTGGCAGTAAGAATAAATGTTTTAATAATATTCCTTGTCCATAGGAAATCATCCATGAATCAACATATTCATCCATAATAACATCCATCATAAATAAACCACTAAGAATCGTAGCAATTAGACACCCGAAGGCGACCGCTGAAAACCAGCTTAAAAATTTGAGCCAATTGTTATGATTTGTTGAGAACCATCCAATTATTAAGAGAATTCCAACCCAAATACTCACAGCAACTAAATGAATAAAGTCACTAATAATTCCTATGTTTTGATCTAGAGCACCAGCATGACTTGACCAAGCAACCGTTAAAATTAACCCCAATGTCAGTAGTGTACCTAAGTAAGCAAAACTTGCCTTTTCATTAGTTTTCGTAAAAGCAATTAGTAATACTAATAGTAGAGAACCAAGAAGGGTAAAGTCCCAGGCAGTGCCAATTGTGTAGGTAGTTAATACAATTTTCAATGATTCAAGCAAACCTAAACGTGGAGCAAGAAATAATATAATGTCCAACACAGGAACAAACGTGTAAACTGGTATCGTAATTGCACAAATTAGCAATAAACGCTTAGGAAACTTGATACCTGGACGATATTCGTTTGGAACAAGTAAAAGGATAAAACCTCCTACTAAAACCGAAAAGGATAAATATAAAAGCGTCTGACTAATAATAATGAATAAATCCATTTATTATTTCCTTTTCTTAATAAGTAGGGTTAATCCACCAGCTATGATAACTATTAAAAGAACAATTAGAATGACTGTCATAAAGGATGATTCTTCCTTCGCTTCATCGGAAGAAACTTCATCTTGACTTTCTGTTGACTGTTTTTCTCCGTCTGTTGTATCTTCAACTGCTTCAGGAGTTTCTGAAGGTTCTTCTGCAACTTCCTCTTCAGTTTCTACATCTGGTGCATTTACTGTAAATGAGAATTCGCCATCTAATTGGTGACCATCTGCACTCATAATATTCCAGTTTACTTGATAATCGTCATTTGCAAGGGGCTCAGAAACAGTACCTGTTAATATTCCTTCACCTATGATAATGTCTTGAATTTCAACAACTTGCCCGGAAGTAGTTGTTACCTCAATGAAACTACCCTGTTCAATTTTCCCATCAAACTCAAGTACAATTTCAGTAATGGGCTCCGTTATGATCTCGCCATCTGCAGGATTCGATTCTTGCAAATGTGAATGAGCGAACACGCTATTCGAAATAGTCAGTGCCAATAATATTGCTGTTAAAGCTGTAATTATACGTTTCATAATAAATTCCTCCAATACCTCTTATTACTATTATGTTTATTGTTTACTTACTTCAACTCTATACTCTTCATGCTCATGTAAGCCATTGTCATTTTCAATTTGGGTGATTGTGTACGTACCACCATCTGTTCCATATACAATCCACGGTTTATTAAGTTTTCAATGCATCTACGTAGTGGTTTCCTTAATGATGTTTGCTACAGCCCCCTGAAGGACATTGCATTTTTTGATAAATCACTTCCATAGCATCCTGCAAACCAAAGATTTCTCCGCCAAAACCTTTAACAAACTTTTCAGCATGTTCCCGGTTTTCAAACGTTAATACTTGTGGTTGACAACAAGCGACGTTAAGGGTGGTGTCCAAAACAAACCAAGTTAAAGGAGCACTTATCGTTGTATTCATAAAAAAATCATGACATATTGCCTGTAAAACATCCTCCCCCAGTTGGCGGTGGCGTAGGAGTCCGCAGTGAGCACAGCAAGTCGTTTCAATCTTGTTGTCAGTTAAGATTATTCGATACTCCATTTTAGGATTGTTTGGTTTGTGACAGTAAATACATTGACTTTGACTTGGAAACACATGTTTATCTGTTTCATTAAGTGAAATCCCACCAAAGGTTTTAGAGATGAGACCTTCTTCAACTAAAGGCTTAATATCTCGATAAATCGTCATTTCTGAAACATTAAACTGTTCACTTAGCTCACTAATTTTCAATGTCTTGTGTTTTTGGATCAACCTTCTAATTTGGCTTTGCCTTTCAATCGGTAGCATCTTCTACACCTCTTTGTTAGATGGTGAAACTATTTTCTTAAAATAACAATCTACAACACTCATTCTAACATTTTTATCTTTAATTTAAATAAGGGTAAGCCATGTTAATATGAAAAAACTGTGACTTTTTGTTATAAGTCACAAACTAAAACAAAATATATATCGTTTATCAAGAAGAAAGAAACAATGGAATAGTCGAGGTCAGTCAGAAAGCAAAGCTGATTCAAAGAATTTGTCACCGGGTGATCCAATTTGGAAATTAAAATTCTTAATTAGATAGTAGACTTCTTAATTGCAGTTAGTGTTAGGGTTTAACTATACTTCATATTTCAAACAAAAAACGATTGGGTAGTCTACGGACTACCCAATCGTTTTTTGTTTTTTAAATCAATTCATAATTAACTTGTTATCTCCAACTGGCTCAACATGCACATGAACATCATGAACGTTATGTTGGTTCATTAAAGTTACCTCTACTTTTGAAGATATTTCATGCGCTTGGGTAATATCTAAATTCTTCGGAACAGATATCACAACATCAACGACATTGCTATTTCCATATGTTCTTCCTTTAATATCTTTTACTTCTAATACCCCGTTTACATTCATAATCGTCTGTTTATATTCTTCTAAATCCTCTATATCAAAGCCATCTGTTAAATAATGTGAAGATTCTCGGAAAATGTCCCATCCCGTTTTACAGATTAATAATCCAACAACAAATGCAGTCACTGGATCGAGCCAAGGTATACCAAGTTGGGAACCTAAAATTCCGATTGCGGTACCAATACTTACCCATGCATCAGAGAGATTATCTTTAGCAGCAGCCATAACTGCATGACTTTTTACTTTTTTAGCTAGATTTTTATTATATCGGTAAACCAATATCATAATAAAAGCGGAAATAAACCCTGTCCATGCTGCTATCATATCAGGTGATTCATTATTACCACTAAAAACAGATGATGCTGCACTATATAAAACTTGAATACCAACAACCATCATGATTAAAGATGCAATTAAAGAAGAAACTGTTTCGGCTTTCCAATGGCCATAAGGGTGATCGTCATCAGCGGGTTTTTGCGATAGTTTTAAACCAATCAATACTGCAACAGAAGCAACTATATCAGTTGTGTTATTTAATCCATCAGCTTTTAGAGCCTCTGAATCGGCTATATATCCTATGATTAATTTCACAATTGATAAAAGAATATAAACTGCAATACTTAAAATCGCACCACGTTCTCCTAACTTCAGATCTTGATACCTCTGCTCCATTTCTCTTCCTCCAAAAAATAACATTGAATCTTATTGTAACAAAGGGGTTTCGTGTTAGTCTATGGCAACGTTTTTGTGAAATAGCAACAAAATAACTAGTAAGGAAAGAGTTTTTACCAAAGGAAAAACTTTTGTAGAAGGGCATTGACATTCTTTTTATGGATTTTATTAGGGGGAACCTGATATATAATGAGTATAGAAAAATTAATAATGTTAGGCAGGGGTGACTTGGATAAAATGTTAAAGAAAATTATCCCTTTTTTGTTATTTGCATTACTTCTTGGTTGTCAGAATAGCCAAGAATCAGATTATATATACCAACCATTAGATTCAAAAAAAGATCAGAAGTCAGAAGGGGGGAATAAAAATATGAAAGAGCAATACTTTCAAGCGGCTGAGCAAGGGGATGTTTCAAAACTTCAGGAATTGATCGAAGCTGGCGTAGACATTAATGCTGTTGATGAACAGGAAAGAACAGCGGCGATGATTGCTACATATGCAAATCAACCAGAGGTAGTAAAGGTCTTAATAGAACATGGCGTTAATATTGATATCCAAGATAATATGAAAAACAATCCGTTCCTATATGCTGGAGCAGAAGGCTATTTAGAAATTCTTAGGCTTACAATTGAAGCCGGTGCTGACAATACCCTCTTAAATAGATATGGTGGCACAGCACTTATTCCAGCATCAGAACATGGGTATGTAGATGTAGTAAAAGAGTTATTAGAAAATACGGATGTTGATGTCAACCATATTAATAATTTAGGTTGGACAGCATTATTAGAAGCAATTATTCTTAGTGATGGCGGAAAAAGACAACAAGAAATCATTCAATTGTTAATTCAACATGGGGCAGACGTAAATATTCCTGATAGTGATGATGTAACACCCATGGAACACGCAAGGTCTAGAGGATTTAAAGAAATAGAAGAAATACTTCAACGGGCAGGAGCAAAATAAATTCTATCGATGGAGAAATCAATTAAGCTACTGAGGGAGTTAGTATGATGCAAAAACAATCCTTAAATGAAAAACTTATTAGTGCAAGTGAAATTGGAGCATTGGAGGGTGTTGAGCGTCTTCTACAAGAAGGAGCACGCATTCATTATAAAGATAAAAACAGTAGAACTGCCTTAATGGCGGCCACACAAAATAATCAAATTTCAGTTGTTCAATTGTTAGTAAAAGCTGAAAGTGATGTGAATGCGAGAGATGTGACTCAGTTAACTCCGTTTATTTGCGCTGGTGCAAACGGATTTCATGAAATTTTAAGCATGATGCTGAAATATGGAGCTGATCGCAAAAGTGTAAATCGATTTGGTGGTACAGCATTACTGCCTTCTAGTGAAAAAGGGTATCTGAAAACCGTTCAAATTTGCTTGGATGCTGGTGTCCCAGTAAATCATGTGAATGATTTAGGGTGGTCGGCCTTACTAGAAGCTGTTATTTTGGGAAACGGTGGGCGACTGTATTCTGATGTTATTCAGCTTCTTGTTGAAGCGGGGGCGGATATAAAACTGCCTGATCGAGATGGCAAGTCTGCACTTCAATATGCAGAAGAACTCAATCAAACAAAGGTCGTCAAAATCTTAAACAAGGAATATGCGGAGAGTAATAAAAGTATCGAAAAGGCAAAATCACTCTACAAAGAAGATAAGTACGAAGAGGCTATCGCAATCATGAACCGTGAACTTGAAAGGGAGAGTGAAAACTTAGATTTATATTTTTATAAAGGGTATTTTTTACAAGAGGCAAAGAGGTATGAAGAGGCTTTAGTTCAGTTCGAGACTGCCAAAGCTAAAGATCCAACTGACTTAGACTTTTATTTCTATACGGCCAATTGCTTGCGGTTGATGAAGAAACCAGATGAAGCACTTACTGAATATGATAAAGCCTGTGCACTTGATCCAAATGAAACCTTTTACAGATACCATAAATCAAATTATTTGAGAGAACTTGGCAGACATAAGGAAGCCGTCATCGAAATGGACAAGCTTTTGGCTTTCCAACCACATCGATACGATTTTTCATTCCACAAGGCAAACAGCCTAAGGTCATTAGGAAGACATGAAGAAGCAATTGATGCCATTGAGAATGCAATCAAGCATGATCCCACTAATCCTTTGTACCATTTGCATAAAGAGCAATCTCTCGAATTGTTAGGGAAAAAACACAAAGGAGAATAAACAAATGAAAGATAGAAATATGCTTAAAAAGAACTTCTATATGCTACTGAATGTTCGTTTAGAAAGTGGATATAAGTATGAAGACGGACAGGTTGTCGAGACTGAAACCCAACTACGTAATATCGAAATCGAGAACGGCATTATTGCGAAAATACAAGATACCAAGATACCATATAGAAGAGATATAGATTGCTATGATGCGAAGGGTATGCTTCTCCTCCCTGCTTTTAAGGAAATGCATATCCATTTAGATAAAACCTACTTTGGAGGTCCATGGAAAGCAGGAGCAAATCGAAAAACTATTTTCGACATGATTGAATTTGAAGAAAAGCTACTACCTGAACTGCTTCCAACAGCACAAGAGCGTGCGGAAAAATTAATTGAGTTAATCGTGAGCTACGGTTCAACATATGTTCGAAGTCATTGTAATATCGACCAGACTATCGGGTTAAAAAATCTCGAAAAATTAAAGGCAGCTTTAGAGAATTATTCAGATAAAATTTCACATGAAATCGTGGCTTTTCCTCAACATGGACTGCTTCGTTCAAATGTAGAAGGGCTACTACGAGAGGCCATGGATCTTGGAGTAACACATGTAGGAGGTCTTGATCCAACCGTTGTTGACGGAAATATGGAGAAGTCTTTGGAAAGAATGGTACAAATCGCAGTGGAATATAACGTAGGCATTGATATTCATCTTCATGAAGGTGGAGAAACAGGGATAAAAGCCATTAATAGGTTGGCAGATTTTACAGAAGAAGCTGGTCTAAAGGGAAAAGTAACAATCAGTCATGCATTCTCACTCGCTTCATTATCTGAAGAATCAGGAATCGAGCTTGCAAACCGCCTATCCTCATTAGGTATTTCAATCGCCTCAACTGTTCCAATTGGTAAAACTATCATGCCAATTCCTCTTCTTCAAAAGCAGGGAGTAGAGGTCCTTCTCGGAAATGACAGTATAACAGATCATTGGTCACCATTTGGGATCGGAGACATTCTTCAGAAGGCACATCTTGCAGCACAATTATATGGTTGGAGCAATGAGTATCAATTGTCTCGTGCCTTATCCCTTGCTACTAGAGGCATTACACCTTTAGATAAAGAAGGAAATCAAATCTGGCCAAAGGTTGGAGATGAAGCGACTGTCGTCCTCGTCTCAGCGAGCTGTTCAGCAGAAACTGTAGCACGCTTGCCAAAGCGTTTGGCTGTACTGCATAAGGGTATTTTTTCTTCAGGGTCTTTAGATAAGAGGTAGTAACTAAAAAGTGAGCTTGCATTGTCTTCTGTATGACAACGTAAGCTCACTTTTGCATTTCTTATTCTTTATATTACGACAAGCAAATAGAAAATGGACATGAAAAAGTATTCATGATTAAACTGTCATTTATACATAGTAGATTATATGAGATTAATGGGTTCATACTAAAACCATACTACGAAAAAAAACCTTGTCTTTTCAATTAAAGCCGATTATAGTGAAGAAGGTAATGACAGCTGTCAAGACACTTGGGGGGGTATGGATTATGACAGAAAAAACAATTTCACAGCGAAAGCTTCTTGGTATCGCAGGGCTCGGCTGGATGTTTGATGCACTGGATGTAGGGATGCTATCGTTTATTATTGCAGCACTGAACGCGGATTGGGGTTTAACACCAGAACAGATGGGGTGGATTGGAAGTGTAAACTCAATCGGGATGGCTGTTGGTGCTCTACTTTTCGGCCTATGGGCGGATAGGATTGGTCGGAAAAATATTTTTATTATCACATTGGTATTGTTTTCACTTGCGAGTGGTGTTTCCGCATTGACAACTACTCTTTTTGCTTTTTTAGTTCTACGCTTTTTTGTAGGCATGGGGCTAGGTGGAGAATTACCTGTCGCTTCAACGCTTGTTTCAGAGAGTGTACCGGCGAAGGATCGTGGGCGAGTTGTCGTTTTACTTGAAAGCTTCTGGGCATTTGGCTGGCTACTTGCAGCACTTATATCATATTTTGTTATCCCATCATTTGGCTGGCGAGTTGCTCTAATCATAGGTGCTCTACCTGCCTTATATGCTATTTATTTACGGTTGAATCTTCCGGACTCTCCGGCATTTTCACCCAAAAAAGCGGAGAAACGGTCTATTGTTCAAAATGTACGCGAGGTATGGTCGAAGAAATATGCACGTTCCACATTCGTCCTTTGGATGGTCTGGTTCACGGTCGTCTTTTCATACTATGGAATGTTCCTTTGGCTCCCAAGTGTGATGGTGATGAAAGGTTTTAGTATGATTCAAAGCTTCGAATATGTATTAATCATGACTCTGGCTCAGCTACCAGGTTATTTTACAGCAGCATGGCTTATTGAACGAATGGGTAGAAAGTTTGTACTTGTCACCTATTTGCTAGGGACGGCAGGTTCGGCCCTAGTTTTCGGACAGGCAGAAACGACTGCAGCCCTGATCCTTTCGGGTATCTTTTTATCATTCTTCAACCTAGGTGCATGGGGGGCTTTATATGCTTACACCCCTGAACAATATCCGGCTGTCATTCGTGGGACAGGCGCTGGTATGGCCGCAGCGATTGGCCGTGTAGGTGGGATTCTTGGACCGCTACTTGTTGGCTCACTTGTAGCTGCAGGTAATTCCATTAGTTTCATTTTTACACTGTTTTGCATAAGTATCGTCGTCGGTGTGATTACACTTGCATTTTTAGGGAGAGAAACAAAGCAGATTGAATTAACCTAGAAGAAAGAGTTTTTAAAGGACAATCAGCAACTTATAAGCTCTCCACATTTTCAATGCGGTGGAGAGCTGGTTCTGTTATTTAACCAAATGACCAATTGCAATGCAAAGGCATCTTTAAAGTTTTGTGGGTCATAGCCACTTTCCATTTTGATTTTATTAAGACGGTAAATTAAGGTGTTACGATGGATATAAAGTTTTCCTGCTGCTTCTTTAATATTTAAATTCGAGTCAAAGAATGCTTGAAGCGTGTCTAATTGATTTATAAGATCACCCTTGCTCTTTAGTATTCTTTCGGAAAACTGTTCAGCAAGCTTTGGACCGATTTGGTGAATGAGTGCCTCTGGTTCAATGTCTGTATAAGAAATGATCTTTTGTTCAGATTTACTGATGGCTAAGGCAATTTCACATTCACGATAACCCTGGTTAACGTGTAGAAGTTGGTGAATAAGCGGAGAGAATGCCAAACGAACATGAACCTTCATTTTTTCAAATTCTTTACCAAGGTAAGTTAACTTCTTTTTTGCACCTTCGTGAGAAAAACCAGTTAAAAGCAGCAGTAATTTATTTCCATGAACAAATCCTGCCAACACCTTTCCTTTACCAATCACTTCTTCTGTGTTTTTAATAAGTAAGTGACTTGAAAAAGAATAATCAAACACCTCAATTAAGCCAACGACAAAAGGACCAGTAAGCTTCATATTAAGTAGACTTAGCCATCGTTCGATAGTGATAGTGTTAGGTTTCTCTTTTAAAAGTTCCTCTATAATCGTCTCTTTCGTTCTTTGGCGCCATTCCGTTTGGGAAGCCATGTAAGCTTGCTTAATCAATAACTCGGCCATCATTTTTACAAGGCCTCCACGATCTCCTATTATTTTGGGTTCCCCTGTAATACCGATTACTCCAACAACCTCATCATGAAAATGAATCGGTAAATTAATTCCTTGTTGTGTTCCACGAAGTTGTCCTTGATTTTCAGATGTAATTTCTAGTTCCTTTCCAGTTTCAACGACTATTGATGCGCCTTCATGGATTGAATCCAGGCGTGAGGGATCGCCCGTTGCAATAATAACTCCTTTTTTATTCATTATATTGATATTTAGGTTCATAACTTTCGAAGTTTCTTTTACTAGCATCTCAGCAATTTCCCTAGTAATCATCTAATTCTCCTTTTGGTTATTGAATACAAAAAATTTTTAGAATTTATACAATTATTTGTATTCTACATATAAAGAAGATTTGAAGCAAGTAGATTATAATAAAATAAACAGATTATTGTAAGCGTTTTCGGAGAGGAGGGGAACAAAATAAAGATAATAATTGCACCTGATTCATTTAAGGGCAGTGTAACTGCGATGGAAGCGGCCTTATCAATTGAAAAGGGAATTAAAAATGCATTTCCGAATGCAGAAACGATTTTAATACCTGTGGCAGATGGAGGAGAAGGAACGATGGAAAATCTCGTTACTTCGACGAAAGGACATAAAGTTCCTGTGACTGTAACAGGTCCACTTGGCAGACCTATCGAGACTTCTTTCGGGGTGTTGGGTGATAATGAGACATGCATTATAGAAATGGCAAGTGCATCAGGCTTGGATTTAATTAGTCGCTCTGAGCGTGATCCATTAACTGCAACGACGTATGGAACCGGTGAATTAATTAAAAGAGCACTTGACGATGGATATCGGAATTTCGTCTTAGCGATAGGTGGATCTGCCACAAATGATGGTGGCGTTGGAATGCTACAGGCACTGGGTATGCAAATTCTTGACAAGTCTGGAAAGGAAGTTGGCTTTGGTGGAGGTGCATTAAATCAAATTCATGAAGTACGCATGAACCATTTTGATACACGAATTCAAGAAAGTCATTTTTTAATTGCCTCTGATGTGGAAAATCCACTCGTTGGTGATAACGGAGCCTCTCATGTGTTTGGACCACAAAAAGGGGCTACAGATGATATGGTCCAGGTCCTCGACCAAAATCTTACTCATTGGGGTAATTTAGTGGAACAAGTTACAGGTATCCGGTTGCATGATTTGCCAGGAGCTGGGGCTGCAGGAGGGATAGGAGGAGCATTTCAAGCGTTTTTCCCGTCCACTATGAAAAGAGGGATAGATGTCGTTATTCAATATTCCAAGCTTGAAGAAAATCTTAAAGGTGCTGACCTTGTAATCACTGGGGAAGGGCAGGTAGATTTTCAAACAGCTTACGGAAAAACTCCCATGGGGGTGGCCCAAACAGCAAAAAAACTGAATATTCCGGCCGTTGTTATTGCGGGCTCAATTGGTGAAAGAATTCAAACATTATATCCATATGGAATCATTGGGGTTTTTAGCATTATTAATCGTCCAATAAGCTTAGACGAAGCGATGAAAGAATCAAAAAAATTGTTAGAACATACAGCTGAGCAGGTAAGCCGTATTTATTTTTTCAATAAAGAGGGGGTAAATGGAAATGAAGATCAAGCAAACGATTGAGAAAGTACCTGGTGGATTGATGGTTGTACCTTTGATGCTAGGGGCGTTATTTAATACTGTGGACCAAATGCACATCCCAGTAGTTATGGACGCTTTAAAATCTTTAGGGGTTGCTCCAACTGCTGATGGTAATTATGAGCTTTTACGTATTGGTGGATTTTCAGAAGCATTATTTAAAACTGGCGCATTTACATTGATTGCATTATTCCTATTTTGTGCGGGTAGTCAGATGAATCTTAGAGTCGGTGGTATTGCTATGAAAAAAGGAGTATTGCTGACAACATCAAAATATTTAACTGGACTTGCTGTTGGAGTAATATTTGGATACTTTTTTGATCCAATGAACGGCTTTCTGGGCTTATCGACAATGGCAATTATTGCGGCAATGACCAATGGAAATGGTGGTATGTATGCTGCATTGACAGGTCAATATGGAAACAGGTCAGATGTCGGTGCAGTATCTGTCCTATCATTGAATGATGGGCCATTTTTTACATTAATGTCATTAGGGCTTTTAGGTTCTAAATTCCCAATTATTGCGTTTATCGCTGTTTTATTACCGATTGGAATAGGAATGCTACTCGGAAATCTTGACCCTGAGATTCGAGAATTTCTAGCACCAGGAGAAATCCTGCCAGTTCCGTTCTTTGCGTTTGCACTTGGCGCTGGGATGAACTTTATGACATTCTTTAACCCAAGCGTTGTTGGGGCTGGGTTACTACTTGGGATTATGACAGTAGTATTAACCGGATTAACCGGTATTCTCGTGTTCAAGCTGTTTAAAGAAAAAAGTTATATTGCCCCGGTGGCAGAGGCGTCCACAGCGGGGAATGCGGTAGGTACACCTGCAGCAATTGCAGCTGCTGCAGTCGTTGCATCTGGTGCTGGCATGATGAGCGCCGCTGAAGCCCAAGCTTATCAGGATATAGCGAACATTGCTACGATGCAAATTTCAATTTCTACTTTAACGACTGCTATTCTTTGTCCAATTGCCGTTATATTAATGGATAAATACCAAAGAAGTAAAGGTATTGATGGTAAGCTGGAAAATCCTAGGGCGCCAAAAGATCCTGGAGTACCGGTGTAAAAAACAGACTCCACCCCTGGTCGATTAAGAGGCTAGGGGTGCGGTTATTTATTGAAATATTGATTCACAAAGGAGAAGAAAATGCAAACAACTTTGTTATATGGAAAAGAGAATTTAACGATTAACGTTCCGGATAATGCACTCATTTTAGAACCACAAAATCCCTCAGGCCTAGCTAATGAGATGGAAGCCTTACAAGAGGCACTTAAAAATCCAATTGGATCACCTCCTTTAGCGGAAATGGTGAAAGCAACGGATAAGGTAGCTATCGTCATTAGTGATATCACACGGCCAACCCCTAATGAAAAACTTGTTCCAGCTTTAATTAAAGAATTAAGCCATGTACCGCTTGAAAATTTTGTGATTATAAATGGAACTGGAACGCATCGTGACCAAACCGAGGAAGAGTTTGTTCAAATGCTTGGTCAATGGGTAGTTGATAACATTCGCATCATTAATAATCACTGTCACGATAAAGAAACGCTTGTCAAAGTAGGACATAGTCAATTTGGCTGTGATGTTTATTTAAATAAAGAATATGTTGAAGCTGATTTTCGAATTGTAACGGGTTTTATCGAGCCTCACTTTTTTGCTGGATTTTCCGGTGGACCAAAGGGAATCATGCCAGGGATTGCAGGGATTGAGACCATCATGACCTTTCATAATGCAAGGATGATCGGAGACCCGTTATCGACATGGGGAAATATGGTCAATAACCCTCTCCAGGATATGACAAGGGAAATCAACATGATGTGTAAACCCCATTTTATGCTGAATGTTACCTTGAATCGTGATAAACAGATTACAAATGTGTTTGCTGGGGAACTAATTGCTGCACATGACAAAGGTTGTGCCTATGTAAAAGAGCATGCCATGTCAAAATGTGATCAGCGTTTTGATATCGTTATCACATCAAATTCCGGCTATCCACTCGATCAGAATCTGTACCAGGCCGTAAAAGGAATGAGTGCAGCTCATAAAATTGTGAAAAAAGGTGGAACGATTATTGTTGCTTCAGAATGTTCAGATGGTCTTCCAAGCCATGGGAATTATGCGGACATATTAAAGATGGCCAAATCCCCACAAGAAATCTTAGACATGATCAATAATCCTGAATTTAAAACATTCGACCAGTGGCAAGTGCAAAAGCAGGCTGTCATCCAAGTATGGGCTGATGTGTATGTATATTCATTACTTACAGATGAACAAGTGACACAGGCGATGCTGAAGCCAACACATAATATTGAAGAAACGTTAGAGCAGCTTAAAGAAAAGTATGGAAAAGACATGTCTGTTGCTGTACTACCATTAGGGCCATTGACCATTCCGTATGTTGATACCGAGGACTAAACCCGATACCTTCCAAACTATTAAAATATATTGCTAATTTTACATTGTTTAAAAGGGTATTTAGTAGCTATTTCAATGAAGTATAATTTTTACGATTTTGATAGAGGAGGAATGAGGCATGTCCCAAAGTTTTTCAGCGGTATTAATGAATGAGAATGATAATGTTGCGACTGTTTTGGCTGATTTAGAGGCAGAATCATTTGTTTCTGCTTCAAATGGCGATAAGAAGCTTGAGGTAAAGCTCTTGCAATCAATTCCCTTTGGACATAAATTTGCCGTTGCTCTGATTAAAAAGGGTGAAAAGATTTATAAATACGGTGAAATCATCGGTGTTGCATCTTGTGATATTGCTACAGGTGAGCACGTCCATGTTCATAATCTCGAAGGAACACGTGGAAGGGGCGATATAAATGGATAATCAACAATATTTTATGGGGTATAGACGTCCGGATGGAAAAGTTGGGGTTCGCAATCATGTATTGATTCTTCCTACCATCACCTGTGCAACACAGGCTGCCTACCAAATTACCCAGCTCGTGCATGGTACCGTTAGTTTTATTCACCAGCATGGCTGCACACAAGTTGGGGTGGATTATGATCAAACCTTCCGAACATACGTCGGTGTAGGGCTTAATCCAAATGTGTATGGCGTTGTCGTGCTAGGACTAGGCTGTGAAACACATCAAGCAAGAAGTGTAGCGGAAGAAATCGCCAAAAGTGGAAAGCCGGTTGAGACTGTTTCCATTCAGGAAAATGGAGGTACCTTGCAAACGATAGCTAACGCTGCTAAAATTGCCGCAAAAATGGTTCAGGATGCCTCTGCAATTATGAGAGAGCCATGCCATGTCAGTGAGTTAATCATTGGAACGGAATGCGGTGGTTCGGACGCATGTTCTGGCCTATCTGCAAACCCTGCAGTTGGTCATGTAAGTGATTTGATTGTAAAAGCCGGTGGAACCGCAATCCTTGCAGAAACTACAGAATTAATCGGTGCCGAACATTTACTTGCTAATCGAGCGGTCAATGATCTTACTGTTGAGCGTGTGTATGAAAAGATTAAGCAGGCTGAAGGTCGAGCACTAATGATGGGTATAGATATCCGCACAGGTAATCCTACACCTGGGAACATAGCTGGAGGATTAAGTTCGCTCGAGGAAAAGTCACTTGGAGCAGCTACAAAATCTGGCACGAGCCCGCTTCAAGAACTAATTGACTATGCGGACATTCCAACCAAAAAAGGACTTGTCTGGATGGATACTCCAGGGCAGGATATTGAACAGCTTACCGGAATGGTCGCGGGAGGTGCACAGGTGGTCCTGTTCACAACTGGTCGTGGTACGCCAACGGGATCACCAATAGCCCCTGTTATTAAAATTTCAACAAATACACCAATGTTTAATAGTATGAGAGATAATATGGATTTAAATGCTGGAACAATTATAGAAGGAAAAGAAACCGTACAATCAGTTGGACAATCGATCTTTGAAGAAATTAAATCTGTCTCATCTGGTAAACTAACAAAATCAGAAATATTGAAACAAAACGACTTTGGTATTTGGAGAATTGGACCAACCTTTTAACTTATATAGTAGATGCTCAAACCCCTACTGTAATTAAGGAACTCAGACTAAAAACGCCACTTCCTGTGGCAACGTCTGAGTGACCCACCTCGTGTGGGCCTAAAGCCTCCAGCGGATGCCATGATTTTTCAAAGGTAAATTTTCAGCTTTAACTGGCACTAAGCCCTCAAAGAGGGCAACTGCCAGTAAAAGCCTGAAAATTTGAACAAAGACTAAGAACGCCACATCCTGTGGCAACATCTTTGTGACCCACATCCTGTGGGCCTCAACTAACAATCTGTGGAGTAGTGAATCCACAGATTGAAGTTTCACAGTATCTACCATAAGATCAAAGACTAAGTACGCCACTTCCTGTGGCAACTTCTTTATGACCCACTTCATGTGGGCCTAAAAACGGGCGCAAATACGCCTTGGCGTATTTGATTCTTGTCTTCTATTAGGATGTGTGGATGGATTGAACAATAAAATTGGTATTATAGCAGATGATTTTACAGGGGCAAACGACTCAGGTGTGCAGCTTGCTTTAAAGGGCCTTCGTTCTTCGGTCATCCACGACTGTAAGAATGAAGGCAGCATGTCAAATCGTGATGTGTTAATTATTGATACAAATAGCCGCTCTTTAGGTCCGAAAGAAGCAAAGGCGGCTGTAAAAAAAGCAGCCCTCATGCTGCAAAAATTAGGTTATCAACATATTTATAAAAAAATTGATTCGACATTAAGAGGAAATATTAAAGCTGAACTTGAAGCAATCGAAGAAGTCTTTCAACCAGAACTAATAGTAATTGCTCCAGCACTACCAAAGATGGGAAGAACGACAAAGTTAGGTTATCACTACATTAATGGAGCTTTAATCTCGGAAACAGAATTTGGAAGGGATCCGAAGACGCCTGTTACTGATAGTTATATTCCACATTTGCTAATCAAAAAAGGCGGGAGAAAAGCTGCGGTTTTTTCTGAAGACCTGCTTCACCTTGCAGAAGCAGAATTTCTGAAGCAAATTGATGATTGTCTGAAACAAGCAAAATCATGGGTTGTATGTGATGTAGAGAGAGAATCTGACTTTCAAATGATTCTAGACCGATTCATTTTGACAGGAAAAAGGATTGTTTGGGTAGGATCAGCTGGTTTAATTGAATATATTCCTGAAGCCCTACAAATAAAAGGGAAAACAATTCGAAGTTCACAACCACCCATATGTAAAACATTGACTGTTTCAGGTAGCCTCTCGCATATTACAAACCTTCAACTTGAGGAAGCAACTCGATTAGAAGATGTGTATTCCATTAAATTAGATGTCCGGAAATTAATTCAACCAGTCTTTGAGTCAAGCTCCATTTTAAAAGAAATGAAATCACATTCCAATGCTAAGCATTATATTGTGTATGTTGAGTCGAATGAAGAAAATCGCGAAATTGCCCAAAATGAGGGTGAAATACAAGGTTTAACTAAGGTGGAAATTAGTGAACGAATTGCAATCAGCTTAGGAACTTTGGCAAAAGATATTTGTAACCAAAACCAATTAATTAATGGGTTGATATTAACCGGTGGAGATACGGCGAAGGCAGTCTGTTCTATGCTTGGGATTAACGAAATGGAATTAGCTTCTGAAATAGAACCAGGTTTGCCGTTTGGAAGATTAATAGGATATGAAAGAGATATGTGGGCTGTCACGAAAGCCGGGGGTTTTGGGAATCGTGAGTCATTGATAAATGCAATGCACTTTTTGATAAGGGATGTGTGAACGTGACGAAGCAAAGACCAATCATTGGGATTACAATGGGAGATGCTGCAGGAGTTGGACCGGAAATTATTTTAAAAAGCTTAGCTGAACAAGAAGTACATGAAAAATGTAAGCCAATTGTAATCGGAGATGCGAAAATTCTTGAGCGGGCAAAAGCTTATGTCCATTCTAAGCTCCATATTCATTCCATCCAACATATTGATGATGCAGATTTTCAAATGGGGATTGTCAATTGTCTTGATCTTAAATTATTGCCGGAGGATTTGCCTATTGGAAAAGTCTCTGCAGAAGCAGGTCATGCAGCTTATGAATATTTGGCAAAAGCTATTGAACTAGCAAACCGGAAGCAAATAGATGCAATTTGCACGGCACCTTTAAATAAAGAAGCCTTGCATAAGGCTGGCCATTTTTACCCTGGTCACACGGAAATTTTGGCTGATTTAACCGGGACAACAGATTTTTCGATGATGCTATCTGCACCCAATTTGAAAGTCATTCATGTTACAACACATGTAGGGATTCTTGATGCGGTCAAGATGATCAATTCTGAACGTGTATATAAAGTGATCAAATTAGCGGACGAGACTTTAAAAAAATCCGGAATTAAAAATCCAAAAATTGCTGTTTGTGGAATCAATCCTCATGCTGGTGAAAATGGACTATTCGGTTACGGCGAAGAAGAAGAGAAAGTGATTCCTGGTGTACAGAAAGCTCAAGCTGAAGGAATAGAAGTATTTGGTCCATTGCCTGCTGATACTCTATTTTTCCGTGCAACTCGTGGGGATTTCGACATTGTTGTCGCAATGTACCATGATCAAGGGCACGGACCTGTAAAAGTACTAGGGCTTGATGTTGGCGTGAATATAACAGTCGGCTTACCCATTATTCGTACTAGTGTTGACCATGGCACGGCTTTTGATATTGCAGGCAAAGGGATTGCGGATGAGAGAAGCTTAATTGAAGCCATTCGCCAAGCAGTAGATTTTGCACCGGAGTGACTTACTAGATATTGCTAATAAATACTGGTTGACGGTTTTATAGGTATTATAGTAGTATAGAAACTAATTAAATAAGACCTCACTTTTTAATAGTGAGGTAGAGGCGCGATATTTAACAGTCTTTAGTGGAGTTTGAGAAGCAGTGATGCTAAGGAGAAGGAAATGTCGCCGAAGTTTGTAATATTCTCAGTATTACATGCTGGGTCTGCAGTTAAGAGCTGCAGGACTGTCTCAATAAACCCCGGTTTATTGAGTTGTGCTATCTCATTTGAGATAAAAGAGAGGACTTTAGGGTGACGATACAGCGACCTGAGTAAATCTCGGGTCGTTTTTTTTGTCGAAATTTATCAAAAAACAGGGGGAAATAGATGATGAGAAACAAGTTATCATTATTCATAGTTTTATTGATTTCAACTATTCTTTTATTAGCAGGATGTGGGACAAGTAATAGTTCTGGTTCCGGGTCGTCAGAAGATAATACATTTAAAGTCGGCCTTGAAGCTGGATATGCGCCATTTAACTGGACTCAAAACGATGATTCAAACGGTGCAGTTAAAATTGATGGCTCTAAAGAATATGCGGGTGGATATGATGTAGAAATCGCTAAAAAAGTAGCTGAAGGATTAGGAAAAGAATTAGTTATTGTCAAAACAGAGTGGGATGGTCTTGTACCAGCTTTACAATCAGGGAAAATTGATGCAATCATAGCGGGTATGTCACCGACAGCAGAACGTAAGGAAGCAATCGATTTCTCAGATACTTACTATACTTCAAATTTAGTGATGGTTGTGAAGAAAGGTAGTAAGTATGAAAATGCTACTTCTATTCAAGATTTCAACAGTGCAAAAGTTACAGCTCAATTAAATACGTTCCACTATTCAGTGATTGATCAAATTGAAGGTGTGGAGAAGAAAACAGCAATGGACAACTTCCCAGCAATGAGAGTTGCTCTTGAATCAGGAATAATTGATGGATACGTTTCAGAGCGTCCTGAAGGAATTAGTGCTTCATCTGCAAATGAGAACTTTGTCATGGTTGAGTTTGATGAAGGTTTTAAAACATCAGCAGATGATACAGCAATCGCTGTTGGACTTCAAAAGGGCAGTGAATTAACAGATAAAATCAATGAAATTTTAGCAGGTATCTCAGAAGAAGAACAAACAAGCATTATGGATTCGGCAATTAAAAATCAACCAGCAGCACAATAATAAATGCCAGAAACCGGCTGTATATCAACATACAGTCGGTTTTATAGGGTAAAGGAGGAAAAAAGATGAGTTTTGAGTGGGTCATTCGAATAATCACAGAAAACTGGCCAATGTTCCTTCGTGGTGCGGGTGTAACACTTTTGATTGCTCTTATTGGGACGATTATTGGGGCAGCGATTGGATTGTTAGCAGGAGTAGTCCGTACAATTCCAATGCCTGAACGTGGAGTGAACAAAATATTTTTAAAAGTGATTAATGTAATCCTCTCAATCTATATAGAATTCTTCCGTGGAACACCAATGATTGTACAAGCCATGGTTATTTATTATGGTTCTGCGTTAGCATTTGGTATAGATATGAATGTTTTTGTTGCAGCGATTATTGTTGTATCAATCAATACAGGAGCCTATATGGCTGAATATGTTCGTGGTGGGATTGTTTCGATTGATAAAGGACAGTTTGAAGCAGCGCATGCAATAGGAATGAATCATTTCCAAACGATGTGGAATGTTGTATTACCACAGGTTATACGTAATATTCTACCTGCAACGGGTAATCAATTTGTGATAAATATTAAAGATACGTCCGTTCTGAATGTAATTTCCGTTACAGAATTATATTTCGTGACAAAATCGATTTCAGGTAATAATTTTAGATATTTTGAATCATTCTTCGTAGCATGTATGATCTACTTTGTAATGACCTTCATTGTCACTAGAATACTATTATACTTTGAAAAAAAATTAGATGGCTCTGATAACTATACGATGATTGGGAACGATAGACCATTACAAGCAAATCAAAAGCAATAGAAGAAGGAGGAGAGAATATGGAAAAGATTATTGATATTCAACATTTAAACAAATCCTTTGGAACTCATGAAGTATTAAAAGATATTGATTTCTCGGTGAATAAAGGAGAAGTAGTCTCCATTATCGGTTCTTCAGGATCTGGTAAATCAACTCTTCTTCGTTGCATTAATCTGTTAGAAAAACCAAGCGGCGGCCAAATTATCTATCATGGTAAAAATATATTGGATGACATGCATGATGTCGCAGCCTACCGACGTCATTTAGGGATGGTTTTCCAACAATTTAACTTATTTAATAATCATAATGTCCTTAGCAATTGTGTGGTGGGACAAGTAAAAGTACTGAAACGCTCCAAGGAAGAAGCCGAGAGAGTAGCGATGAAATACTTGAAGGTTGTTGGCATGGACAAATATATTAACGCCAAGCCAAAGCAATTATCCGGTGGGCAAAAGCAACGCGTGGCGATTGCAAGAGCACTTTCGATGGAACCAGATGTGATGCTATTTGATGAACCAACATCAGCTCTTGATCCAGAAATGGTAGGAGAAGTTCTAAAAGTCATGAAGGAGCTCGCAGAATCTGGTCTTACGATGCTAATCGTAACGCACGAAATGGAATTTGCAAAAGAAGTATCTGATCGAATCGTATTTATGGACAAGGGAGTTATTGCTGAAGAAGGAAGTCCAGAGCAAATTTTCAATAATCCTACACAAGACCGTACTAGGGAATTCCTAAAACGTACGTTAGTACGTTCATAATGAGAAAATTTTATCTAATGTTTAAATATTAAGGGCCCTTAAATAGGGTCCTTAATTTTTTGCAGTGGGGGCAGGCTCTACACTATAATTACAAATGATTTACTCCACCAATGAATGCAAAATTTGAGATGTTCCTTAGTCTAGAAAAATAAAACTTAAAGAATACTTTTCAGCTTAGAGAATATATACAGAATAGGAATCTATGTATTTACTTTCTCGTGAGGGGAGAATTTCATGAGTAACTTAGTAAATGACAATCTGTATGAAACGAGAAATGACTTGGTAATGGAGATTGCTTCATTAGGTTATACACAATTTAATAGTAGTCCTGGGATTAATAAATGGAGTATAGCACAAGTTTGTCATCACTTAGTTTTAGTAGAACAGGCAACAATAAAGGCTATTGCATGGGGATTAAAAGAGATTGACAATAATCAAACAGAACGGAAAAACGTAAAGCTTATATTGGATCGAACGAAAAAGCTTAAAGCTCCCAAAATCGTTGAACCAGATATAGGACCATTTGAAGTTCAGACAATCATAGACATGTTAAACGATTCGAGAAAAAAATTGCTGACTTTCCTAAGTACAGTAGAGGATAAATCGGTATTAGCGGAAAAATCAACAATGCATCCTGCTCTTGGTGAATTACCACTTGACCAATGGATTGAACAAATCTATTTGCATGAACAGCGACATCTCGCACAAATCAAAGAGATTAAATTACTTTTGGATGCAAAGCAATAACTTCTTGTTACCTGTTTATTGTTATTCGCTACAAAAAAGATGAAATAACTAATTGCTCATTAAGGACCCCCTTAAACGGGGTCCTTAATTTTTTACACGGGGCTTCAGGCATTTTTAATAGTTACAGAAATAGTGATATTATTCATTTAAGATATGATAATTGTTTTTTAAAAAATTAAATAAAGGAGTAAGACATGAAACACGAGTGGAGAAAACATGAAAAAAATTTATATGTACCAAAAAGCAAACCAGAACTTATCACAGTTCCAGAGCAAAAATTTTTGATGATAAATGGAACAGGTAATCCGAATAGTGAGGAGTTCGCTGAAAAAATAAAAGTTCTATACTCTTTAACTTATGCAATCAGAATGATGCCAAAAGGAGGATATACTCCGGAAGGATATGTTGAATATACAGTCTATCCATTGGAAGGAATATGGGATTTGACTGAAGAAGGAAGGAAATTAGATAGTTTAAATAAAGACGAATTAATCTATACGATCATGATCAGACAGCCAGAGTTTGTAACCGAAGAGATCGTAGAGAGAGCCTTTGAGAATGTAAGAAAAAAGAAGCCACATCCACTTTTAAAGGAAGTAAAATTCGGTGTAATGGAGGATGGCTTATCTGTCCAAATGCTTCATATCGGTCCCTATGATGATGAACCACAAAGTTTTGAAAAAATGAATGAATTTATTTCAACAAATAATCTTGAAATAGTTACCCTTGTACATAGAGAAATATATCTTTCCGACGCAAGAAAAGTAGAGCCAGCAAAACAAAAAACTGTATTAAGATATAGAGTTAAGCCCAAAGGCTAAAAACCAATTAAATTAACATTTGCGAAACGGACCCAGATTTCATAAAAATAATCTTTTGCGAAATCCGGGTCCGTTTTCATGGGGAAAAGTTTAGATAAACATATTTACAAAAATAGCAGTAATAAATCCTGCCAAAGTACCGGCAATAATGGCTTTAAAACTCATAGATGCAATTTGTTTTTTCTTTGATGGTGCTAACGAACCGAGACCAACAATTAATTGTCCGACAGTAGATAAGTTCGCAAAGTTACATAATGCAACCGATAAAATCGCAACCGTTTGTGGCTTTAGTTCCTCTTGTAATTTGAGTAAGTCCTGATAGGCAATAAGTTCATTGGCTGTAATCTTTGTTCCGATAATGGATGCAGCACGGAAAGCATCTTCAAACGGTATCCCGACAAGTAAAGCAAAAGGAAAGAATGCATATCCAAATATAGTCGCTAAATCCGTTGCGACCATGCCTAGAACGCCGTTAACGAGAGCCAATAAACTGATAAACGCAATCAGCAAACCACCAATATTTGCGGCAAGCTTTACTCCACTTACAGCCCCTTCAGAAATGGCTTCAAAAATATTTGTGTGACCTGCATTTTCCATTTTGACATCTTCAATCGTTTCAGACTCTTCTGTTTCAGGTTCCATGATTTTGGATATGACAATAGCGACAAATGGTACGGAGAAAATAGAAATGAGTAAATACTTGATATCAATACCCATTTGAGCATATGACAACAGAATCGCACCACTTGCTGAAGCTGTGCCTCCAACCATAACGGTGAACAATTCCGAACGAGTAAGTTTTGCAAGATAAGGTTTAATAAGTAATGGGGATTCTACTACGCCTAACATCGTATTGGCAACTGTATTAAAAGATTCAATACGAGTGGTACCAAACACTTTACCAACAATCAACCCGAGTCCGCGTACAACAATTGGGATGATTCGTAAATAATATAGAGCTGAGACGAGTGCTGAGATAAAAATAATGACAGATAATACCTGAATTGCGAAAACAAATCCTATATTCGTTCCTTCTGCAAAAAAACCACCAAATAAGAATTCAATGCCTTCTTGGCTATAGTTCAAGACATGCTGAACACCTTGAGCAGCACTTGTTAAAATCCAACTACCAAGGGGAACATTGAGCATAAAGTAAACGAATATCCCTTCTAACACAACACCTATCATTATCGTACGCCATTTGATGGCCTTTTTATTTTTACTTAGAAGCCAAGCGAAAAATAGTAACCCGACTAGGGATAATAAACCATATAAAATATTCATGAATAGCCTCCTTATAAAAGCTTCATAGACGTCCTTTATTGTTGTTGGAGGTCTGACCTTTTTGTGAAAATAAAAAAGTGCATCCTCTCAATCTATAAAGAAAGAAGAGAATGCACTAGGTTACATGTGCCACATGTCGCACTCTAACTTTCCTTATAGTCCGGCACTTTACGGCTGCCAGGTAGAGACTTATGGACCATATTTCCATAGATATATAAGGACGTTATGAAGTTGATTTTTGAATTCTAACAGAGGATTTCCTAATTAACAATAGATCAATAAAAAGTAATAAAATACTGAACTTACTGAATCACATTCTTTAATACCTTTGAACAATCATATATCTTCTCTATTACTGGGTTTGTTGGAATTATCGTGAATAGTGTAATGCTAAAAAGTACCAACAAATGAAAGAACTGAGTAGTTGATTCATTTTAGGGATTATTTTTTCTCTGATACTTGAAAACTCCTTTTTGATAATCATGCCGTACTATTCGCAATAAAAGAATAATCGATAAGAGAAGCACTGAATCGGGAAATATTTGAAGAAAATATGTAGTAAAGAATAAATTTATTAAAACATCCTTAATCAGCCTACAATGCTGAATGGTTGAATCTATAATTGAAAGCCTCATTTTAAAAGTATAATAGGGAGCACTTGGTGATTGTGCTCCCTAAAGGTATACGGTCATGAAAGGTAATATTAGTAACCTTTGAAAACAAATGCAGTTCCTACAATAATCAATAGGACGAAGAGAACAACAATTAAAGCAAATCCAGAACCGCTACTGTAACCACCACTTTGATCGCAATTTTCCCAAGACATCATATATTACCTCCTTTATCTAAGAGATAATACATACTTATGAAATTTAAATAATACGAAATGGACAAGTGCGGATTAATAAAACTTTTAAATATTTGTCCAGTTCCATTTGTTTATTTCTTCATACATTATCTTAAAAGGCCCTGTCCTTTTTTATATCGATGAGAAGAAAGGAGAGTGATAAGCTTGAATCCTTTAGTGAGATTTCGAGGTGAACCAGTTGAGGTTAGACTCCGTAATGGTAGGACATTTAGAGGAATAATGGACGGGAATTCATCTCGGGGAGGAATTTTTTTACGTTCCCCCTTTGGTATAAGATTCATTCCGTTTTTTGCTATTGTCTTTGTTTTCTCATTCCGTTTGAGAAGGCGGATTTTTTGAGAAAAAGCTAATCTGTGATAATCCATTCGGACAAGCGGCATCAGCCCATGTCCTTGACCCGATTTTCGCTGTTGCTGAAACTGAAAAACTGAAATTCTAATTCATCGTCGTTACCCCACCAGATTTGGTGAAAACGGGGATCAGTCAGAGATTCGATGCCTATTACAAACTCGATTTTATTCGTTAAAAGGAAAAGAAATGGTCTCCAATACGATGGTTCAGGAGTTCCTTATTTATCAGGGGAGGAAGTGGATCAATCGGGCAAATTTAGATTTATTGATGAAAATCTAATTATTAATTATTGGGCCTGCCCCTCAGCGTACTAAAGCAATACTGTACTGGGGGTCAGGCCATTGTTTTCCAACATTTTAGGAAATATAACCTGTCTCTCTCTGTCTCTCAAGGGCGGATTTTTTTTGTTCAAATAAGCAAATTCTTTGATTTATTATTATATTAGGAATACAATTTAATTATATCTTAAATTCAAGATAAATAAATTCGAGATTGTTTTAAAGCTAATCCGAATAAATAAGGAGAGGTTAACAAATGAATTTTGAGGGTAAAGTAGTCATTGTTACAGGTGCAGCAGGTGGTATCGGGAAAGAAGTTGTACGAAAATTAGCAAACGAAAAAGCAAACGTTGTCTTAGTGGATTTAAATGAAGACGCAGTCAAAGCTGTACAATCTGAGCTTGGTTTAACAGAAGATAACAGCTTAGTGGTAAAAGCAGATGTTTCGAATGAAGAAAATGTTAAAAACTATGTAGAACAAACAGTTTCGAAATTTGGCCGTATCGATGGCTTCGTAAATAACGCAGGTGTTGAGGGACCAGCTAAACCACTTGAAGAAATTACAGAAAAAGATTTTGATTTCGTTTATGGTATTAACGTAAAAGGTGTACTCTTTGGTCTAAAATATGTATTACCAATCATGAAAGAACAAAAATCTGGTTCAATCGTTAATACTTCATCAGTAGCAGGCTTAATTGGATCACCAAGCATGTTGTTATACAACTCATCTAAACATGCTGTAATGGGTATTAATAAAGTTGCGGCTCTAGAAGCAGCGCCATTTAACGTTCGTGTAAACACAGTTAACCCAGGTGTCATTAATACACAAATGATGCGTAAAATTGAATCAAATGTTGCGCCAGGTGCAGCAGAAGCAGCACAAGCCGCTTATAACGAAGCAGTACCAATGAAGCGCTATGGTGAACCTGAAGAGGTTGCTAACGTAATTGCATTCCTTCTTTCTGACGAAGCTTCTTATGTAAGCTCATCTTCATTCACTGTCGATGGTGCTCTATATAACGTTTAATTAATAAAGCTTAGAATGAAAACGTACTTCAGTAAGAAGTACGTTTTTTTTACGAGCATTTTTCATGATAAACCATTCTGATTTAGAGCACTGTTCTGTCTATTCGAGTGCGTGTACTTTTTATAGAGGATTGATTGATTAATTTTTACATAAAAGACAGTTGAGGAAAAGGGAATAAAAGGCTTATTTGGACAGGGCGTGAAGTAGCAAGCCAGCAGAGAGTCCGAATGAAAGACGTATTCCGACAAGACAAGCAGAAAAATTCCGTAGAGTGTCAGAATGAGAGGCTTACTAGGACAGGTCATGAAAAAATTATCTAATCATTACCCCCTAAAATAGATTTCCCAACTTGGTAATACTTTGAAATAACAGTAGAAGAACGACAATTAATTAAAGTGCTTATCCCCAGCGGATTAAGCGTTTCCACACCGGAGGTCAAACATCGTTTTTAAGAAAAAGATCCAGAAAGATAAGGCTTTCCTTATAAAGCGTGTGAGATGTATCCATTGACTATGATATTATTTTAACATATCATTGATTCGAGATAATTAATTTAGAGATAAATGGAGGAGAATTTAATATAATGAACATATTAGTAGTAAAAGCAAATAACCGTCCAGCTTCAGAGGCTGTATCAAGTAAAATGTATGAAACTTTCATGAATAACATTGAAGGTGTAAATGTAACAACTTACGATGTGTTTGCAGAAGATATGCCTTACCTAGGACAAGATTTATTCAACGCTTTTGGTAAAGTAGAATCAGGCGAAGAAATGACTGACATAGAGAAACGTATTTTAGCTGCAAAACAAAAAGCAATGGATGCATTAACAGCTGCAGACGTAGTGGTATTCGCATTCCCATTATGGAACTTAACAATCCCAGCTAAATTACAAACATTCATCGACTATGTGTACCAAGCTGGTTACTCATTCAAATATGATGAAAATGGCCAAGCAGTGCAATTATTGACTGATAAAAAAGCAGTGATTCTAAGTGCGCGTGGTGGCGTTTACTCAACACCTGAAGCAGCTCCAATGGAAATGGCTGCTACCTATATTAAAAACGTTGCTGGCGGCGTATTCGGTATGGAAATCATTGACGAAGTTATTATTGAAGGTCATGCATCAGCACCAGATCAAGCTGAAAAGATTATTGCTGAAGGGCTAGAAAAAGTTGAAGCAGTAGCAAAAAAATTATCAGCAGTATTAGTTTAATATTTAATTTAATGGGCCTGCTCCCCAGCGTGCTAAAGCTGTACTGCGCTGAGGGTCAGGCCCTGTTTTTGTGATAAATAGTTTGAATATGGGGATAATTATGAACCTTCGTGATAAAATAGGATTTAGTAATCCTTAAACGAGGGGTGACCATATTGATAAATAGCAGGCCGTTTGAAAACTCAGTTAAAACAGAAGAAGAATTACGTGCAATGGTAGGTTTTCCAAGTGAATTAGTAGAAAATAAGACCATTACATACATTGATCAACATTGTGAAGATTTTATCTCTAACTCACCATTTTTGGTTATGTCTACATCTGATGAATTCGGTTTTTGTGATGTCTCGCCAAGGGGAGATCAACCAGGATCTGTTCTTGTTTTAAATGAGAAACAGTTACTCATACCAGACAGACCAGGTAATAAAAGAATAGATTCGTTGCGGAATATCTTGTCCAATCCCAAGATAGGTCTTCTCTTTTTGATTCCCGGACTAGGTGAGACGCTAAGAATTAACGGCAATGCTACAATAGTAAAAGATGAAGAATTGCTAGGAAAAATGGCTGTGAAGGATAAGCGTCCACTTTTGGGGATCGGTGTAGATGTGGAAGAATGTTTCATTCATTGTGCAAAAGCCTTTAAACGATCTGGGCTCTGGGATCCAAATACTTGGCCAGATAAAGCCGCATTGCCATCCGCCGCCAAGATCCTATTCGAACACGCCCAGCTCCCTAATAGCAGTGTTGATTCTATAAATGAAAGACTAGAAGAAAGTTATACGAAAAGACTATATTAAGAAATAGACTAAAAATCCAGTGGAATCCCACTGGATTTTTACATTGCACTTCTTTTAAACTGAAGACACGAAATATTCATATAATGTTATTTTTCTCGTCATTGTAGTTACTAAAATTCGTGACATAATAAACTTGTAGTCCTAAAAAAATCTATATAGGAGGTTTTTATTATGACTTTTCCAGTATTAGAAGGTAAGGTAGCAATTGTTACAGGTGCAGCTATGGGTATGGGGGAAGCAACTGCAAGACTATTTGCCGAAGCAAAAGCTAAAGTAATAATTGCGGACTTTAATGAAGAAAAAGGACGTGCAACTGTAGAGGACATTGTAGCAAATGGTGGAGAAGCAGCGTTTGTAAAAGTGGATATTTCAAAATCCGAACAGGTACAAGAAATGGTTAAATTTGCAGTCGATACATATGGAAAGCTAGACGTTGCTGTTAATAATGCTGCACTAACACCTGATGACAAGCCTGCAGCTGAGTTCGATGAGGATTATTGGCATCGTTTAATTTCTGTCGATTTAACCGGTACAGCCCTTTGTATGAAGTATGAATTACAACAGATGATCAAGCAAGGCAATGGAGGGTCTATTATTAATATTTCCTCTGTTAGTGGTTTCCGCCCGCAGCCAAATAATATTGCGTATGTTGCGGCAAAACATGGTGTCGTTGGTATGACAAAAGTAGCTGCTTTAGAAAATGGGCAATATAATATCCGTGTAAATAATGTAGCTCCAGGTGCAATCGACACTCCTATGCTTCGTGGAGCCCTAGAACAATTTGGTTTAACTGAAGAAAGTTACGCGCCTCAATTAAGTTTACTAAATCGTTTTGGACAGCCAAGAGAAATCGCTGAAGCAAGTCTTTGGTTAGCATCTGACGCATCATCTTATATAACAGGAACAACTATCCACGCTGATGCTGGATACACATCTCGGTAATAATCATAAAAAACGAAAAGGGAAATCTCTTTAAAAAATACTGTTGTAAGCAAGCCACTCGTATATGAGTGGCTTATTTGTTTTTTATACGTGACTGTACCCTAGGCAATTGTTTCGCTTAAATCTTCATTCATTCATTCCTTCTTCGTCATAATCGCGTTCAGCCAAAACGCTGTCTACTAATAAATGTCTATGTCTAAAATGGTTAAAGGGATTTCAAAAGGCTGAGAAGGAGATCGTTTTATATGGACTTTATAACGACATCTATTGATCAACATGGTTACTTGGTATTGTTTTTTGCATTATTAATGGAGCTACTGGCGCTGCCATTACCTGGTGAAGTAATTATGATGTATACGGGTTATTTTGTATATCAAGGTCATCTTAACTGGTTCGTAAGTATTGTAATTGCTGGAACTGGTAGTTCGATTGGGATGACGATTTCGTATTGGATTGGCTTTAAATTAGGCTCACCGTTTTTTGAAAAACATGGGCATCGTCTCCATCTAGGTCCTGAAAGAATAAAAAAGGTATCACAGTGGTTTACAGTCTATGGAAATAAAGTGATTATGATTGCCTATTACATTCCTGGTATTCGTCACATTACAGGCTACTTTTCGGGAATAACACAGATACCATTCCAAAATTATGCATTTTATGCATATGGAGGGGCGTTTATTTGGGTCAGTGTTTTTATTTCTTTAGGAAAAATACTTGGACCACAATGGGAGCAATTTCATACGACTATTAAGAAATATTTAGTGATTGCATGTATTATTGCTGCAATCTTTCTAGGTGTAATTTATATAATAAAAAAATACAAAGTTCAAATCAAAGAAGGTGCGGTGCATTGGATAAACAAAGTCATAAATTTGTTTCGAACACAAAAACGGGCTGGGGTATTTATAGCGGGAATTATGGTAGCTACTTTAGGGTTTGTTTTATTAATGATAGGTATGACACAGGATTTTCTCGCAAATGAGTTTAATGATTTCAATGAAATTGTAGTTCTATTGGTTCTCCAAATTTTCGATAAAAGCTGGGAGTCGATAATGGAACTACTTTTATATATTGGTTTACAGAAAGTACTTATCGCCGTCACAATTGTGACATTCCTTTTCGTTCTTTGGAAAGGAAGAGACAAGTTGCTTGAAAGTATATTTTTATTGATTCTTTTAGTGGGTGGTGAACTTTATGAAGAGAGTTTAAGACGGATTTTTCATCAAATTGGTCCTATTGAAAGTAAACAAGTGGAACCAATTTCTTATTCCTTTCCTAGTGAACAGTCCTTAATGGCGTTTGTCATTTATGGATTCTTTATCTTTATGTTCCTACGTCATATAAGAAGCACTCGGGTTCATACAGTAGGAGCTATTGGTGTACTTTTTCTTTTTCTTCTTATGGCAATTAGTAGAGTCTATTTTAGAATTCAATTACCGAGTGAAATTGTTGCGGGCTATGTTTTCGGAGGGGTGTGGCTCAGTATGAATATATTATTGCTGGAAAGTTTTCGATTAATGGGTGTAATGACTAGGAACTAAACGGATCCGTGTTGGGAAACATGCTGAAGTATTTTCTCAACCTGTTTTTCATTTGACGTGTGTCTCCGTCCAAGCATATTCATAAAATGGGCACCAAACCTGTTCCATTGCCAAAATTTAAACTAGCTTATCAAATCTAATGTATACTGTAAATAATCCTGTTACCAAAGTAGGATAATCCTTTTTTTGGGGAGATTGGCGATGAAATTAGATTGTTTGATTGTTGATGATGAGATTGCTTTAGCTGAAACAACCTGTGAATATTTTAATATGTTTGAAGTCAAAACGGCATTTGTAACGAGCGCGGAGGAGTGCGAACGTTTTTTGGAAGAACATGAACCATCACTGGTCCTTCTTGATATTAACCTTGGGGATTCTTCTGGATTTGATTTATGTAAAAAGTTGCGCAAGACAACGCAGATTCCAATTCTATTTATAAGTGCACGCTCTAGCGATGACGATGTTCTGATTGCTCTAAACATAGGTGGAGATGATTACATCCATAAACCTTATACCCTAAGTATCTTACTCGCAAAAGTAAAAGCAGTACTCAAAAGAATTGGTAGTGGATCTAGCAACCAACAAGAAATTTTAGAGTTTGGACAGATCCAAATTGATACAAAGCTGCATCGTGTACGAGTAAAAGGTGTCGATATTCAGCTAAAAACAATGGAGTATAAACTTCTGTCTTATTTGGCGAAAAATAAAAATCGTATCATCACAAAAGATGAATTGTTTCAAAATGTATGGGGAGATTCTTTTGTAGGGGATGGGACCCTAAATGTACATATTCGGCATTTACGTGAGAAAATTGAAAGTAATCCAAAGGACCCGCAATTTATAAAAACTGTATGGGGAACAGGATATGTACTAGAGGATACCAACCAATGAGAATCAAATTACTAATTGTAACGATTCTGGTTGTTTTTAGTATAGGTATTGTTCTGTCAGTAATAGTTATTAAGAATAATAATATTTCAGAGTTGGATTTTGTGGCCATAAATGATGTGGTAAAGACAGTCGAAAAAAATTGGGGACAAGTTAGTGAAGAAACGTTTCACAGCAGTGATATAAAGCAACCATTTTCGATCGTAGATCATTTGGAAAACGTAATTTATCAAACACCAGGCAATCATTTTACTGATTTATACAGTGCCATAAAAAAACGGGATACTATTATCGATCTGAAGCAAAATAATGAGATTGTAGGAAAAATAGTTATTCACAATAACGAGCAAGAAATCGTGGAACAAATGAAACGTGAACTGGTCACATCCATTAGTTTGATAGGTAGTCTATTAATGATTGTTATTATCCTTTATATGATTTATATTTACAAAACGTTATTGAAACCATTTCACCAGCTTCAATATTTCGCAGCGAATGTGGCAAGAGGCAATTTAGATATACCATTAAACATGGGCAAGAATAATTACTTTGGTGCGTTCACCGAAAGTTTTGATATATTGCGTGAGGAGCTTGATGTTGCGCGCCAAAGAGAGTATGAATCCAACCAAAGTAAGAAGGAGCTTGTTGCTACATTAAGTCATGATATTAAGACGCCTATCGCTTCAATCAAAGCGGTTAGTGAATTAATGCTTTTGCGTAGCAAAGATGATAAGGTGATTAAGCAAGTGAATACGATCTATTCGAAAGCAGAGCAAATTAACTTGCTTGTTACGGATATGTTTCACGCCACTTTAGAAGAACTGCAACAGTTAAAATTAACGGTAACCGAAGAAACGAGTGAAGTACTTGTTGATATGATTGAGAATGTCAATTATGATCACAAAATAGTCTATGATCCAATTCCACAATGTATTCTTTTAATGGATCCCCTACGTATGCAGCAGGTAATAGACAATATTATCAGTAATTCATATAAATATGCAGGAACAGAGGTTACGGTTAAGTCTCTAGTCAATCAGGGTTACCTTGAACTTCACATTATCGACTACGGACCAGGAATCAGTGAGGAAGAATTACCTCTACTATTTAATAAATATTATCGAGGGAAAAATATCGAAGGCAAGAATGGTTCAGGCCTTGGTCTATACATATCGAAGTACTTCATGGAAAATATGGATGGTCAAATTAGCTGTTACAACCTAAAAGACGGCTTCAAAGTAGTCTTGAAAATCAAGCTTGCTTAGATTTAAGAATTAGTTAAGAATTGCACAAAGATTTAATAAGAATTCATTTTGTATGATAAGACTGTAATCTTTATTGCGGTCTTTTTTCTTTTGGTTAAAAACGAATTTTATTAAGGGAGATGCGAATAAATCATGACAAACACAATTATTAGAACGGAGAAACTGTGTAAATCCTTTTCTAGCGGAGGAATTCAGCAGCATGTTTTAAAAAATCTAGATATCAGTTTAGGAGAAGGGGATTTTACAATCATAATGGGTAGTTCGGGATCCGGGAAATCCACTCTACTTTACGCAATTAGTGGTATGGATAAACCAACATTAGGTGAAATCAATTTTGCAGGAAAAAATTTAGCTAAATTAAATAATGATCAACTAGCGATTTTTAGAAGAAATAATTGTGGATTTGTATTCCAACAAATTTATTTACTAGACAATATGAGTGTACTCGATAATGTACTGGCAAGTGGTCTTTTGGTAAATAAAAATAAGCGTGAACTTGTTAAAAAAGCGAAAGAACTATTAATACAAGTAGGGATCAATGAAAACTCATGGACAAAATTTCCTACCCAGCTTTCTGGCGGTGAGGCTCAACGAGTTGGGATAGTTCGAGCGGTCATTAACAGACCAAAAGTATTGTTTGCAGATGAACCAACTGGTGCATTAAACTCTGCTTCTAGTGATAATGTTTTAGATGTATTCACAAATGTAAATCGTAATGGACAAAGTATTGTCTTGGTAACTCATGATACTAAAACTGCATTGCGCGGAAATAGAATTATTTATTTAAGAGATGGCATAATTTGTGGTGACTTACAGTTAGGTGCATACAGTGAGAGTGAGAATTTCGAGCGCCATGAAAAACTAAAACATTTCCTTGCAGAAATGGGGTGGTAAGGTGAAAATTATGAATTTAGCTATGGCGAATATTAGAAAAAGTAAATCTGCTACTACTTCTTTATTTATCTTTATTTTGATTGCTGCGCTACTTCTTAATATTGGTCTAATGGTCATTACTCAAATCAATCCATTTTTTGATAAGAAAGTTGAACAGTTAAAAGATCCTCATGTAACGATTATGATGGATCAAGCTAGTTATAATTCAACATATACCGAATTTTTAGCGAGCTATTCAGGGGTAACTGGAACAGAAACCGAAGAGATTGTCATTATGAACAGTGCTAAATTTATTTTTGGTAGCAGTGAATTAAATAGCAGTGTTGCTATTTTTAATGCTGAGAACAGTCGCAATATTGGACCGCTAAAGTTGATTGAAAAGCTAAATACATCGAGTACCAATGATATTTATTTGCCTTATAGTTTTAAAACAAACGGGGATTATGAATTAGGTGATACCTTTATCATCACCTATCTAGACAAGGACTATGAATTTCGAATTGCTGGATTCTTAGAAACAACGATCATGGGTACAAACAACATCGGTATTATGAAATTTATGCTACCAGAGACTTCCTATCAAACATTAGCAGGTAATCTAGACGATCAATCAAATGGGATGATCTTATCTGCAGTGATGGAAGACAAAACTCAATCTTCGAAGGTACTAAATGATTTTACTAAGGAATTTCCACAATCAATAGTAGGGGATACAACTTCATATATTTGGGGATTAGATATTGAATTAGTGAAAAATGTGAGCACATTGACTATTAACATCGTTGCGACAATATTAGTAGCTTTTGCAGCCATTATCGTGCTTGTATCACTAATTGTCATTAAGTTCCGTGTTTCAAATAGCATTGAAGATGGGATGGCAAATATTGGAGCACTTAAAGCGATAGGCTATACAAGCGGGCAAATTCTTTCATCAATTATTCTACAGTTTATCTTAATTGCTTTTTGTGCGAGTACGGTAGGTGTAGCATTGTCATATGGTCTAATGCCTTTCATCGGTGGTATTATTTCATCCTTATCCGGCTTAATATGGATTCAAAGCTTTGACATAATCATTAATTTAGTTAGTATTTTCCTTGTTGTTTTTAGTGTTGTAGTCGTTACATTACTATCGGCTTTCCGCGTTCGAAAAATTCTACCTGTTGCGGCACTTCGTGGGGGGATTCAAACGCACAGTTTTAGAAAAAATCATTTTCCTTTGGAGAAAGCGAAAGGTAGTCTTCATTTCACACTTGCTATTAAATCGTTGCTGTCAAATGCAAAACAAAATATGATGATTCTATTAATCATTATTGCATTAACCTTTGCTTCTGTCTTTTCAATGGTGCTATATTACAACATTAGTTCAGATAAAACAGCATTTGTTAACTTATTCGGCTCAGAACCTTCAAATGTATATATCGCTGTTAAGCCAGATACAGATACAAGAGAGCTTTTGAGAGATATTGAACAAATGGACCATGTAAGGAAAGTGAATATATTCGATTTAATTACCACAAAGATTGATGGTCAAAACGTATATACAAATGTAACTGATAGTTATGACCGGTTAGAAAATAATATCGTCTATGAAGGGCGTCAGCCAAAGCATGAAAATGAAATATCCATCTCCTGGGTTGTATCAAGTCAAATTGAAAAAGGAATTGGTGATACGGTTGAAGTAGAATACGGAACCGAAACCAAAAGTTACTTGGTAACCGGACTCAGTCAATCAATTGGTAATTTAGGCCAGGTAGCAGCAATAGCAATGGAAGGAATTCAGCAATTACAAGAAGATTATCAAGGTTCGACCCTTTATGTATATCTAGACGGTTTATCAAACAAAGACTTTATCGATAATGTCCAGGAACAGTACGGAAATCATATAGTAGAAACGTTAGATATCGATGAAAATATCGAGAGCCAAACAGGTATGTATACAGCTGCAGTATTTGCGGTTATGGTGATGGTTTTGACAATTACTGTTCTAGTCGTTGTGATGATTCTATATCTGGTTATCAAAACAATGATTATTAAGCGTAAGAAAGAGTTTGGTGTAATGAAAGCAATAGGCTATTCAACGATTCAACTGATGAATCAAATATCCATTAGTTTTCTACCTGTGGTTATGACAGGTGTTGGAATTGGTGGTGTGCTTGGCTATTTTTTCACTAATCCGATGCTCTCCGTATTACTATCCAGTGCAGGAGTAAAACGTTTGGATTTTATCATACATTTACCAACTATTCTAATGCTCTGTATAGGTATCCTTATATTAGCATACATTGTCTCAATGTTCGTATCTCGAAGAATCAAGAAAATTTCTGCTTATGGTTTAATTACAGAATAGGGACCAGAGGGACGGTTCTTTTGGTTCCTTTTTTATAATTGACAATTAAATAGGCCTGACCCCTCGGCGTACTAAAGTATTACCGTACTTGGGGTCAGGCCCTCCGTTTTAAAGTATTAGTGTAATAAATGTATTGGAATTAATTCAGAAAGGGGAACAAGTTCAGCTTGTCTTTCGTATTCAGGGATATACGTTTTTAATGCACTTACAACTCGATTCCCTGTAATACCTACATGGCCGATTGCAATGATTTGTTCATGTTTATTTAAATGCTGGGCAATCTTAGAGGCTTGTCGATAAATATGTGACTCAGAATAGACGTGGTCAAAGAATATGTCATTTTCTAAATAAGGAACCGATAATTCTTCTGCTAGTTTAGGAATTACACTTTTTTTGGCTGTTTTACTATCTAGATAATAAAGATTTCGTTCCTTACATACCTCTAAAATAATTCTCATCACCCTTTCATCTTCTGTAGCCTTTGAACCCATATGATGGTTCATTCCCACTGCATAAGGAACATTATCTATCGCGCTTTCAATTTGCTTTCTTATTTGTTCATTACTTAAATCGGTTGTAATTGCCCCAGGTCCTAGCCAGCTCTTCTTCCCTCGCTTTGGCTCCATAGGAACATGGACAATGACTTCATGCCCCTTCGCATGAGCAAGGTTTGCATCTTGTTCAGTTGTTGGCAAAAATGGCATAACGGCAACTGTAAGAGGAATTGGAAGTTCAAGCATTTCTTCAGTTCCATCCATCCCATTACCGAAATCGTCAATCACAATTGCAAGTACTTTTCTTGGGTCTTCTAAATTCTTTGCATTAACCCCAGTTGTGAAACTAAAGAATAAAAGAGCAATGATAAGAAATTTTATTTTCATAACTAACCCTTTTTTTTTATATAGTTTTCACAAAAAAAATTCAATTCATCCATTGTTTTTTTACCTGCCCCTGGTACGATTATCATCGCTTTATTAAAGGGCCTGCCCCCCAGCGAACCAAAGCGTTACCGCTACCTGGGGTCAGGCACTGCTTAGTTATTCCAAAATTACCCACTTGTAATTTTTAGCACCCTTCGCAAACTAAATTTAGTAAATTATAGGTTAGGATGGGTGGCATGTTGAGGTATTTTTGGGTTCCTCTTTGTACAATTTTTCTACTTACTAATAATGAGATTGATGCTCGCGATATGAAACAAGAACTACAGCCTCCATTAATACTCACGACGTATACTCCAACTTTATTTGAAGAAAAAGAAGAATTAATAAAACGAAATGTGTATCGACCAATGGCAACCATTTCTATTGCATCTACTACATACAATTCAACCAAAACAACAATTACAGCGGTTGAACTTAAAGAAAATAATATAAATCAAATCGATTACCATATTTGGCGAACGGCAGATGGTCCATTGACTATGAAAAGATTTACTTCTACGGATAAGGATATTCACTTTTCAATTTTATTTGATATAGGGGAATTTTTAGGGCAACGTGGCGAATATCAAATTGAGGCATACAAGGTCGATGAACAAGGAATGAGAAAATTAATTGCTCAGAATACATTTTGTTTTGAGCAACGTGTGCCAATTCTCATGTATCATGCAATCGAAGAATATAAAGGACAAGGTCTAAAAGGTTTATTTGTCTCCCCTGCAAATTTTGCGGCGCAAATGAGGTATTTAAAAGAAAATGAGTATACTCTTCTTACATTTGAGCAGTGGGATGAAAGGAATAAGGTAAACAAACCCATCTTGGTCACATTTGACGATGGAATGAAGAATAATATGAATGCACTTCGTGTCCTCCAAGCTTTAGAAGATGAACATTTCCTTCCCAGAGCAACTGAATTTGTTGTTGCAGGTCGAATCGGTGCATCACCATATTTGCTATCATCAGAAGATATAAAAGAAATGGTGAGCTCAGGGATTTTTTCTATTCAGTCCCATACGATGTCCCATGCGGATCTTCCAATCATCTCTAATTACGATAACGAACTAAATGCTTCTAAACAAACAATTGAAAATCTAACAGGTTATCCTGTGGTGGCAATCGCATACCCAGCAGGGCGATTTAATCATAATGTCGTTGAAGAAACAAAGAAATATTATACATTTGCAGTCACAACAAAGCCTGGCCAATTTATCAGTAAAGATCAACCGAACGAATTATTACTTTTGAAACGTGTACGAATTTCAAACGAAACCACGCTTCGTCAATTTGCTTGGCTTGTTCAGTAAGATACGAAAACGGACTTAAGCCAAACGACAATCCAAAGGCCAATCTCTTTTACGAAATTGGCCTTGTTGAAATTTGTTATATTTGTTTACTTTCTATGACAGTCTCTACCTTCTTATTTCGATAAAGCCGCTGACCAATAAATGCCTGAATGGTTAGGAAGATTCCACCTACTGCCCAATAAAGTGGTAATGCAGCTGGAGCTCTAAATGAAATAACAACAATCATAATTGGCGACAACAACCCCATAAATTTAAATTGTTGTTGTTGTTCTTGTGTCATGTGTAATTGAGAGATTTTAAATTGAATAAAATAAATGACTCCCGCAATAATTGTTAAAAATATATCCGGATGCCCTAAACTAAACCATAAAAACGTATGGTGAGAGATTTCTGCTGAACCACGAATTGCATAATAGAGCCCAGTTAAAATAGGCATTTGAATAAGTAATGGCAAACACCCCATATTAAGAGGGTTAATTCCATGTTGTCGATAAAGTCCCATCATTTCTCGTTGTAAGTCTTGTTTCTTTTTCGGATCAGTTTCAGCGGTTATTTCCTTCTGAATCCTTTCCATTTCGGGCTTAATAAACGCCATCTTTTCTTTCATAAGGGTTTGATTTTTATACTGTTTCAGCATGGATGGCATCATAACCAAACGGATTAATATGGTTACAATAATAATGGCCACCCCATAACTACCAGAAAATGTATTTGCGATAAAATTTATGAGATGTGTTAAAGGCTCCACTAAATAACTATTGAAAATACCTTGATCATTGCCACTCGAATTTACCCCACATCCAGAAAGAAGTGCTGTAAGTGCGATAAAAAGGGCAATGAGATTGGTGACAGAACGATACTTTTTCATGTTTCCTCCTTAAAAGTTGAAATTTAACTGTTAAGATGAAAGGAAACAAAGCAATCAGCATCATCACTCGTAAAGACTCTATTTCTAATAGATCTTGTCATTCTCCTTGTGATAAAGAACTTAATTAAAAGACTCCTATTTATATCAAATTTCTTACTCTCATTTTTTTGTATATCTGTAATATAGGATAGGGGTGAGCGAAAACCAAATTCAACCCTTTGCACTGTTAGTAAAATGATGAAGCCTATACAGAGATTAACGTTAAGTGCCATTAGAGCATAAAATTCTGGATCTAGTATAAGGAAATCTAATAACAAAGGATTTTCACCACTTTTCGATTACGTATACCTTTACTATACATGAAATCAAACTGCCACACTAAGAATAATTTTTGGAAGTTTATTGGTCAAAACAAGTAAAGCTCATATATCTCGACTGAATACCTCATGCTACAACACGCAAAAAAATTTTAGAAAATTAAATATTTCATGCTTTACATACCTTAAGGGGGTATAGTATGATGGAATCAAGTTAGGAGGTTGTGCTATGGAAAACAAAGCTGAAGAAGTAGCTTGTCATCCTGGGGATGCCACGTCTGAACGTAAAAGCCATCATCCTGAACGTGTGAAAAAGGATTTAACCAATCGATTAAATCGTATCGAAGGTCAGATTCGAGGCATTAAAGGAATGATCGATAAGGACGTATATTGTGATGATGTTATTACTCAGATTTCTGCAACACAATCCGCTTTAAATAGTGTGGCCAAAATTCTTTTGGAAGGCCATTTAAAAGGGTGTGTCATTGACCGCCTTTCGGAAGGTGATAATGAAGTCCTAGACGAATTAGTTGTAACCATCCAAAAGCTAATGAAAAAGTAAAATTTTTTAAGTTGTATATACCCCAGTGGAGTATGGAACAATATATTAATCCATTTTTAAAAGGAGAGAAAAAATATGCAAACAGTAACATTAAACGTACAAGGAATGTCATGTGGACATTGTGTAAAGGCTGTAGAAGGTAGCGTTGGCGTGTTAGAAGGTGTTAACGAAGTTAAAGTAAAATTAGATGAAGCTTTGGTTGAAGTAGCCTTTAATGAGTCCCAAGTTACCCTTGATACAATTAAAGAAACAATTGAAGATCAAGGATATGATGTAGAGTAAGAGTGCTTCCATAGCACTCTCTCATTTTCATAAAAATATACCCCTAGGAGGTATAAGGGAGTAGGGAAAATCATGAGTACAGAAGCAATTAAAGCAAGTAAAGTAAAAGAAGCGAGCATTCAAATTACAGGTATGACTTGTGCAGCGTGTGCGACGCGAATCGAAAAAGGGTTAAATAAAATGGAGGGTGTCGAACTGGCATCCGTTAACCTAGCCCTCGAAAAGTCATCGATTAAATATGACCCATCCAAACTAAGTGAAGCAGATTTTGAAAAGAAAATAGAAGCACTAGGCTATGGTGTTGTGAAACAAAAAGCGGAGTTTGATATTACAGGAATGACTTGTGCAGCTTGTTCTACTCGTATTGAAAAAGGGTTAAATAAGATGGAAGGTGTTGCAAATGCAACTGTCAATTTAGCACTTGAAAAAGCAACGATTGAATTTAATCCTTCAGAAATAACCATTGCAGATATTATTGCAAAAGTTGAAAAACTCGGTTACGGTGCACACCAAAAGCAAGAGGATAAAGAACAGGTAGACCACCGCGAAAAGGCAATAAAAGATCAGCAACGAAAATTTATAATATCAGCTATCTTGTCGTTACCGTTACTTTGGACGATGGTAGGGCATTTTTCATTTACATCATTTTTATATGTACCAGACATCTTAATGAATCCATGGATACAAATGATCTTAGCAGCACCTGTACAATTTATTATCGGGAAGCAGTTTTATGTAGGTGCCTATAAAGCACTTCGTAATGGAAGTGCAAACATGGATGTACTTGTAGCCATGGGTACTTCAGCAGCTTATTTTTATAGTGTCTATCAAGCAATTGTTACAGCTGGAACACATCACGCTCCACACCTATATTTTGAAACAAGTGCAGTCCTGATTACACTCATTGTTTTAGGTAAATTATTTGAAGCAAGAGCAAAAGGCCGTTCATCTGAAGCGATCAAAAAATTAATGGGGCTTCAGGCAAAAACAGCTATCGTTGTACGTGATGGAGTTGAAAAAGAAGTACCGTTAGAAGAAGTCGTAATCGGTGACACCATTTTAGTAAAGCCAGGTGAGAAAATTCCAGTAGATGGTGAAGTAATAGAAGGAGCAACAGCTGTTGATGAATCTATGTTAACTGGTGAAAGCTTACCAGTAGATAAAAATGCGGGTGACGTATTATACGGGTCAACGATTAACAAAAACGGTTTTATCAAAATGACGGCAACAAAAGTGGGACGCGACACAGCATTAGCTCAAATTATTAAAGTAGTTGAAGATGCTCAAGGCTCTAAAGCACCGATCCAACGTATGGCGGATAGAATTTCAGGCATTTTTGTTCCAATCGTAGTGGGGATTGCCATACTTACATTCCTCGTATGGATCATTTGGGTAAGCCCGGGAGAGTTTACACCAGCACTTGAAGTGTTGATTGCAATACTTGTTATTGCTTGTCCATGTGCCCTAGGACTCGCAACACCGACTTCTATTATGGCGGGCTCTGGTCGTGCAGCTGAATTTGGGATTTTATTCAAAGGTGGCGAGCATTTAGAACTAACACAAGGTATTGATACTGTAGTAGTCGATAAAACTGGTACTGTAACTCATGGTAAACCGGTTTTAACAGATGTTTTACTTGCAGATGGTCAAGATGAAGGGAAATTTTTATCTCTGATCGGTGCAGCAGAAAAACAATCTGAGCATCCATTAGCACAAGCGATTGTTGAAGGTATCCAAGAAAAAGGCATCGAACTTGGGGATGTTCAATTCTTTGAAGCAATTCCAGGTTATGGTGTCATTGCAACAGTTTCAGGCCAAGGGATTGTGATTGGTACACGTAAACTTATGCAGCAATACGGGATTGATATACAATCGGTTTTACCAACGATGGAAAAGTTAGAGAGTGATGGTAAAACAGCAATGTTAGCTGGTATTAATGGACAGTACGCAGGATTAGTTGCTGTTGCGGATACCGTTAAAGATACATCTAAAGAAGCTGTCCGTCGCTTACATGACATGGGCATTCATGTCATTATGATGACTGGTGATAATGAGCGTACAGCACAAGCTATTGGTAAAGAGGTTGGCGTTGATTCTGTTATTGCGGAAGTACTTCCTGAAGGTAAAGCAGAAGAAGTGAAAAAGTTACAACAACAGGGTAAAAAAGTGGCGATGGTCGGTGACGGTATTAATGACGCACCAGCACTTGCTACTGCTGATATTGGAATGGCCATTGGTACAGGGACAGATGTTGCAATGGAAGCGGCGGATATTACACTTATTCGTGGTGATCTCAATAGCATTGCCGATGCGATATTAATGAGCCGCAAAACAATGCGAAATATTAAACAAAACTTATTCTGGGCATTTGCCTATAACACTATTGGGATTCCGATTGCTGCAATAGGATTACTCGCTCCATGGGTGGCAGGTGCAGCGATGGCGTTCAGTTCTGTATCAGTTGTATTAAACGCATTACGATTACAAAGAGTAAAATTAAAAAATTAAAGTCACTGTTAGCTCTAGAGTAAGCTATGATAACGAGGTTTACTCTAGAGTATTCATACTTGAAAATATTTCGGGAAATAGATTTTAGGATGTGAGAATGAGGATGGATCAAAAAGAAAAAAAGGTCAAATTGGCTGTGAACGGCGGAATATCATTCGGAGCAAAATTAAATGCGAAACAACTGGTTGTCATTGCTGAGTACATGAATGATGGTGATGAACTGGAGTTAACAACTTTCCAACAACTATACATTGATGTATTAGAGAGTGAAATCGAATTCGTTAAAGAAAAATTTAAGGAAGTCGGATTGTCCTGTTACCCAGTAGGGAATTTTGTAAAAAGCTTAAGAACCTGCAATTTTTGTAAAGGCGCGGAAGAAGAAGGGATGCCTGTGGCCATAGAACTAAATAAGCGAATAGCGGGAAAACCAGCTCCATTTACACTTCGCCCAGCCTATACAGGATGTCCAGTTGGTTGTGGTGAACCTTTAGTTAATGATATCGGTGTAATCAAAGTAAGAGACGGATATGATTTATATATTGGTGGTAAAGCAAAAGGAAAAGATGCTAGAACAGGTACTTTATTAATGGAGCAGCTAACCCCAGAACAACTTTATGAAGTTGTTGAGAAAATAATAAATATCTATGCAGAACAAGGCAAGAAAAGAGAACAATTTTCCAAATTTGTAACACGTTATGGTTTAGAAAACATAAAAGAGTCAGTTATATAAATTTTCTAAATCACCTTCAAATGGTTCCGTTCAAGGGATTAAAAATGAAACTATTAGAAAAATAGTTTCAGATAAAGGGGATAAGAAAATGAAAAAGCGAAAGGTTGGTATATTACTGTTTGACTTTGTGGATATTTTAGATTTTGCTGGTCCTGCTGAAGTTTTATCATTAACAGCTAATAACAAAGCCGAACAAGCATTATCCCTTTACAAAAAGCATTTACTACCAACAAGACCATTCGAAGTATATACGCTTTCGGAAACAGGAATGGAAATTACTACTCATTCAGGCATAAAAGTAAAACCTGACTTTAGCATTGATAGTAGTCCAGAATTAGATATTCTAATAGTTCCTGGTGGACCTTTAAGAGCAGTACAGTCAATAGCTAAAAACCAGAAAATCATAGATTGGATTATTACTCGTAAAAGCATTGATTATATATGCTCAGTTTGCACCGGATCATACATATTAGGTGAAACTGGCTTGTTAGATGGAAAGAAGGCAACCACCCATCATTTAGCATTGAAATTGTTACAAGAAAAATATCCTGAGATTGAAGTTTTATCCGACAGAAAAGTAGTACAGGATGGTAACATCATATCCTCTGGTGGAGTTACTTCAGGAATTAATATGGCACTATATCTTGTTGAGCAAACTATGGGGGGATCTACAGCTGAAAGAACTGCCAAAACGATCGAATTTATAATGTGAACTAAATGATAGCTTTAGATAAATAAAGGTTCGTCTTGTATATCAAGATGTGGCCCATGTACGCGGAGGAAGAGTATGCAAGATTGGCTAGTGGAGGTTCTGGTTAACTATAAAGAATTCGCAGTTATAGTCAGTTTGCTGGTTAATATAGTAATCAGCATTTTTGGCTTTATTCCCAGTGTTTTTATTACAGCTGCCAACCTACTAGTCTTTGGTTTTTGGGAGGGAACCCTCATTTCTTACTTAGGAGAAACAATAGGTGCCATAGTCTCTTTTTGGCTATACCGAAAGGGTTTTAAAAGGTATGTGGGACAAAAGCTGGATAAATATCCACAGATATCAAAACTCCTTGACACAAATGGGAAGGATGCCTTTTTTCTAATCCTTTCTTTACGATTATTACCTTTTGTACCGTCTGGTTTAGTGACCTTTACCTCCGCAATAGGTGAAGTGTCGTTAATCGTTTTCATATTTGCAAGCTCAATCGGAAAGATTCCATCACTACTAATTGAAGCATATTCAGTGAACCAAGTAACCAACTGGACAACAGAAGGAAAGCTCGTCTTAACAATCCTTTCGATAGCAGGGATAATCTATTTATTAAGAAATATAAGTAAAAAACAAAAAGAAAAATAAGTGGGTCACGGGGACAGGTACCGTGACCCACTTACGCTTATAATCTGGGACAACGAACCTGTCCCTTAAGTCCCTATCGTACTACCGGAAACCATCCTTCGATTTCTAAAATTAATTTCCATAAAGGTGTAGGAATAATGGCTTTGTGTTGATCAGATGTTGATAGTTGGTATCTGATTGTTTCTTCTTCATCATTTTGAACTTTTTCTACCCAATGTGGATCAACTACAAGTGTTCGTCCGAGTGCGACAAAGTCTGTTTGCCCTTTCTCATATACAAGCGCTGCTTCATCCGGTGTATGAATGTTTCCAACACCAATAACAGGCACACGTCCACCATTATATTCTGAAATTAATTCTGTACGTGATTTTTCGCTATCGATTCCTCTACGTGGCTTTGCCCAAGCATTTGTTGTAGCAATATGAATATAATCAATATCTGCATGAATTAATTCGTCAAGTAATTCAAATGTTTCTTTCATGGTAATACCTGGAGTTTCAGGCTCTTCAGGTGAAAAACGATAACCAATTAAGAATGGTTTTGTTGCATGTTCTTTGATTACTTGCTTTACTTTATCAATTAATTTTATTGCGAATAAATAGCGATTTTCGAACTCATCTGTTCGGTGATTCGAATGTGGTGAAACAAACTGTTGTAGTAAATAACCTGTTGCACCGTGCAATTCTACTCCGTCAAACCCAGCTTCAATAGAACGGCGTGTTGCTTCGCCAAAGTCATCTATAATTTCATATACTTCCTCAGTTGTTAATGCTCTAGGTGTTTGCTCGACACTATAAAAACCACGGTCTCCAAGGGGGGAGACAGCACTTGCACTTACAGTTTCTCCATTTGGAACAAGTCTTGGAACTGCCAATCGCCCTCCATGATAAAGTTGAACAACTCCCTTTGCTCCACCAGAGTGAATAACATCTGCTAATTTGGAAAGACCGTGGGTAGTCCCATCGTGATCAATCCCCATTTGCCCCTCAAAGCCTTTACCATTTTTCGAAACGTATGCACAGGCTGTAATAATCGTTCCCACACCATTTGCACGCTCTCCGTAATATGCAAGTTCTTCTTGGGAAACAAAGTCATTTTCATCTGCAGAAAAAGTTGTCATTGGTGCCATCATGAGACGGTTTTTTACATGGACACCACTCTTAAATGTGAAATCTTGAAATAAGTTTTGATATTTACTAGTCATGGAATTCCTCCGGATTAATGTATATTAACTAAGGTTTCTATTTCTGTTGTTATGGCTTTACTGCCTGCATGTAGCTTTGTAGAAATGTGTTTAAGATTGCTACGAGAAATTTGTTCGGCAGGCGCTGCAATTGCTAGAGCAGCAATTACCTCCTTATTTCGAAAAACTGGAACAGCCACACAACGGATTCCGACAATCCGTTCCTCATCATCAAACGCATATCCATCCTCATGTATAGCTTTTAAATGATAACGGAATAGTTGCGAATCTTGAAACGTATTTTTTGTTGCTTTTTCAAGTGACAATTTATTCAATGTGAAAGCTAGTGATTCTTCATCTAAATTAGCTAAAATTACCTTACCCAAAGCGGATTGATGTAGTTTTGAACGATTCCCAATTTCTTCTTCAGTCGACTCTTGAAATGGAGCGTGTACTACCTGTGTCATCACAAGATCGGTTCCGTCCACTTTTCCAATATATGTGCTCATCTGCAAATCTTTTGCAACTTGATAAATCGAGCGTAAGGAAGCCCAATCCATTTCTGAACGCTTCTCGAAACTTTCGCAAAACATTTTATGATGAATAAAATATTGAGTTTGAAGCTTATATACATATCCCATTTCTTCAAGGGTTGTTAACATCCGAAAAGCTGTCGATTTACTTAAATCCAGTTCATCCATCACTTCTTTTAACGTAATACCTTTACGTTGTTTTACTAATTCTAAAACGAGAAGTCCTTTTTTAAATGTGGAAACCTCATTCTTTGCCATTTCATCACCTCAGTCTCCTGATAGTATAGATGTTTTAGATTTTTAACTCAAAATTTAAAGTCGGGGTTTCATTATATGAAACTTAACAATTAATGGATTAAAATTGGGTTGTTCTCAAAGGTCACTCTTATGACTTTTGGAACAGCCCATTTTTATATGTGTTTAATAGGAAAGATACGGAAAAAAATGACTATTATTGACTAAATTCAACAAAATTTGGTGCTAGAAAGTGCCTAAATATTAGTTTGCTGATCTGATTGTAGTAAATTGTCTACTGATATTCGTATACTTTGGAATAATCATAACTTAGTATTATTAATAGAGTAGTTCAAAACAACTATATGAATAGGTGAATAGTCCGCAAAGGAGGAAAAATATGGCCGTTGATAATCCAAAATATCACATCCCTCGACGTTCCGTTGTTGGACATGAAGGTGAATGGGTAAAATCCTTTAATCCGCCTAGAGAAGAGCCTCCTACTCCTGAGCTTATCCTGCCCACAAATCCAGTACCTGCTTTTGTGGCTGAAAATGTACCTGGAGCTACCATGCCACCACAATACTGGTCTGAAGATGAATTATTTGATGAAGATGAGGAACACGAAGAACATGAGGAGCATGAGGAAAACCATCAGGAGATCTATCCAAATACACTTAGAGTAAATTTAATGCGTACTCGTTCTATCCAAATGTGGGATGGAAATGAGATTGAATTTTTCCTTATTGGGAATCCGGATGTCCCTGTAGCGGCAAATGGAACATTTCCGGCTCCAACGATTCGTATCCCTCGAGGGGTCATCTTTCATGGTGCAGTATATGGTTACGGGCATTCCCCTCATACGATTCACTGGCATGGAATTGAACCTACTGCAATGAATGACGGAGTTGGACATACCTCCATGGAGATCGGACATTATACGTATCAGTTTCAACCAAACCACATTGGAAGTTATTTTTACCATTGCCATCGGAATACTTTTCAGCATTTTGAGTATGGCCTTTACGGATTCTTGATTATTGAACCCCCAGATGCCTATGATCCGGCTGATGGCAAAAATGTAGGTGGTTATCCGAGACGAACGGCTGCAGACCTTGGTAAATTTACTGAATTTTCCGGATTTATCGGTGGCGATTTGGAAAGTGGAGATCCACATGCAATGACCGTACCTTATGATGTGGAAGCACTATGGGTAATCGATGACATTGATTCTACTTGGCGTGAAGAGGCTGATCATGGGCGCCATACTTTTGCTGTCCACGGGGATAAGCCAGGAGTTAACGATGAATTTTTTATGCGACCAGGAGGAAATGGATTCTTCTCCTTTCATGATTACAACCCTGATTATTTTGTTGTAACAGGTGTGAATTTTCCAGGTAGGGTTGGAAGCACTGTAGCCATCCAGCCTGAAATAACAATCCCTCCAGATCTGAATAGTGGTGTAACAGGAATGCAGGTGTCTATTAATGCTACGACAAATCAAAACGTTCTTGTACGTATCCTTTGCGCGGCGTACACAAAGATCAAAGTTACCTTCCCTTTTGATGTTGTTGTGATTGCCGCTGATGGGAGAGCTTTAGGGGTACCACCCTTTGGCAATTACAATCATCCATATTCAGTTAAAGCCGGAACTCCAATTGAATTATGTACTGCTCAGCGTAGAGATGTCTTATTTAGAACGAAGGAAAAGATAAATGCCTATGCTCAGGTCGAGTATAGACATCATTTAAGCGAAAATTTCCTCCTTAGAGGGAGGATTCCAATTATCGTAACGTAGTGAATAACTACTTAAGGATAGTGCTTTTATATCATAAAATATCCACCTCATTCATATATACATTACTAATATGTTTAGCTTCCATCCTATTGAAGCAATATAGAGTGGTTTTACTTTTAGGGAGTTGTTTAAATGATTAAGAGAGTTATAACGATATTTGTTCTTCTGTTTGTATTTACTTCAAATCAAGTGTTTGCTCATACTGCATTAAAGGAATCTTCACCGAGTGATGGTCAAGTGGTAAAAGAACCATTGCAAGAAATTTCGTTGGTATATGAAACAAAAATTGAACAGACAAGTAAGTTTGAAGTTATGAATTCTAATGGAGAATCTGTAAGCTTTGAGAGCTTTATAATTGAAGAAGACTTAATGAAAGGTTCATTCTCTCAATCATTAGAAAATGGAAGTTATAAAGTTGTATGGAAAATAGTAGGTGCAGATGGACATATAATTGATGGAGGGTTTTCATTTACAGTCGATGCACCTGTTGAGGAAACACCAGCAGAAGATAAAACAGAAAATCAAACAGACAATATAAAAGAAGAAAATATAGAGAAAAATGTTGATAATCAAAAGGAAGATGTAAAAGTAGAAGAACCGAAAACTAATCAGGAATCGGAACAAACGATGCCAAATTATTTAATCCCAACTATTGTATTCATTTTGTTAATAATTGGAGCTGGATTGTTCTGGTGGTTAGTAAGGAGGAAGAAGTAATTGTTGGTTTTAGGAGTTATTAGTGACCTTCTACTATATCTATGTTTCTCAGTTCTTATCGGAACTCTTATATTATATTTTGTTCCGAAAGAGATACGACCAGAGATCCATGTTTCAAGAAAGGTTCTATTAATTTCGATTATAGGAATAGTGATTTTATCATTTATGCAGCCCTTGCAATTAATTTTAGCGTTTTATAAAGATACTGGATTAAGTAATACAATTCATTCAGTTTTATTTACATTTGAGGTTGGAAAAGTTTGGATTCTAACAGTTGCATATTCGCTAATCATATTCATCTATCTCATCATGTTTGATATTAAAAAGAAAGCATCGTATTCATACATTGGTCTTTTAATTACTGTTGGTTTAATATTTGCAGTTTGTTGGGGAAGCCATGCTAGTTCCATGGTAGGCTATTCTGGGTTTCTAGCTCATTCTTTTCATTTTCTAGCGGTATGTGTATGGATTGGAATTTTATTTGTCGCTGGATGGCTCTCAACTAATTATAATAATTGGGAAAAATTTCTAAAATGGTTTACTCCTATTGCAATCCTTTGTGTACTGACAACCTTTGTAACAGGACTATACTTAATGAAGTTAGTAGTAGGATTTGATGAGTATACGAATGCATGGAAACTAACATATGGTCAAGCGCTTTTGCTAAAACACATTTTCATTATACCTTTGCTTGCCTTTGCATTTATTAATAGCATTTTAATAAGAAGAAGATTGAAGAATGATATTACTTTCAACCCTATACCTTGGATAAAGACAGAAAGTTTGGTTGTTCTATTCATATTCACTGCAACCTCTGTTTTAGGAAACACAGCACCGCCAAGTGATTTTGAGACTATATTTGCACTTGAAGGTCCATCAAAGCTATTTGATTTTTTTTATCCTGGGAATATAACCGCTGAAATGGGTGTTTTTTTATCATTTGGTTTCAACAGTATTAGTTTGTTATTAGTAGCACTGTTCTTTATTAGCTTATCTATTTTAGCATTTATCAAAAAAGCGTCATCTTTCTTATCTTTTAACTTAAGTGTAGTAAGTGTTTTAACGTTATATTTATCATTAATGCTCAGTATCCAGTAACATTTAGGTGTTTGTTCTAGAGGTGAATATATGAAAATTATTAATGAAAATGTTAAAACAATAACCTTTCCTACAAAAAGAAACTCTTATTTCTATTATAAACAGCAAATGGATATTTTGATTAGTATTGCTACATTAGTTATTCTTTGCCCTGTGTTTTTGCTTATAAGTATTCTAATCAAATTTGATTCAAATGGACCAGTATTTTTTATTCAAGAACGAATTGGCGAATCGGGCAAACCTTTTAATATCATCAAGTTCCGAACGATGTATATTGATGCAGAGAAAAATGGGCCACAGTTGGCCAATAAAAACGACTTGCGTATTACTAGGGTTGGTTATTTTCTGAGAAAACATCGTTTAGATGAAATTCCTCAGTTAGTTAATGTGATTAAAGGAGAGATGTCTCTAATTGGTCCGAGGCCGGAAAGAATGGTTTTTGTTGAGGAGTTTGAAAGTGAACTTCCCCATTTCAGGGAGCGGTTAAGAGTAAAGCCTGGAATTACAGGATGGGCTCAAATAAATGGAGGATACGAATTAACCCCTAAGGAAAAGCTTAATCTGGATCTATTTTATATAGAAAAAATATCCCTGTTGCTAGATACGAAGATTGCTATAAAGTCCATCCTTGTTATTCTTTTCGCAAAAGGCTGGAGGTAAATATGAAGTATGAGCTGTATAAAGGGGATCTTGGAATATGGATACCAACAAGAAAGTATTAATATACATGAGTGAAAGAAACTTAAAGCCGATCGGAGGACCCGCAGGCTATTTATTAAACTTAAAAATGGGATTATTGAAACTGAAAGTTGAAAATGTGGAATTCCTGAGAACAGAAAATAGTAACCTAAAATTGAAAATGATATTTGATAAATTGCCTTTCTCAGTTAGGATATTTTACCAAGCAATCAAACGGTATCTATTTTTTCACAAACTGTTTGGAAAGACTGAGCATGGAGCTGCTGTTGAACTTAATGACTATGATTATGTTCATTTTCATAGTACTCCATCTATGTATGCTGTTCGTGACAGTCTTAAGGAATATAAAGGCAAAGTTATTTTAACCTCTCACACTCCAAAACCATGTCACCTAGAGATCATTCAAGATACTTTGACTGATATCGAAAGGAAGATTTATAAAAAAAGATGGCGCAATATTATGGAAATTGATGAATTTGCGTTTAACAAAGCCGATTATATTGTTTTTCCTTGTGAAGAAGCGGAAGAGCCATATCGAAATAATTGGAAAAACTACAATTATATAAAAGAACGAAATTTTAATAAATATAGATATCTCTTGAGCGGGATTAAGCCCTGTTCACCCAAATCAACTAGAGTAGAAGTATTAAAAAAATATAATATACCTGAAAATGCATTTGTTGTTTCATATGCTGGTAGACACAATGAAACGAAGGGGTATGATCATCTAAAAAAAATAGGTGAAGAAATATTAGCAGAAAATGAGGATACTTATTTCTTAATTGCAGGAAATGAAGCTCCACTTACCGGCTTGAATCACAAAAGGTGGGTTGAGGTGGGATGGACTAATGATCCACACTCTCTAATTTCAGCTTCGGATGTTTTTATTCTGCCTAATAAAGAAACCTATTTTGATCTTGTGATGCTAGAAGTATTATCCTTAGGAAACGTGATTATTGCAAGTAATACAGGAGGAAACAAATACTTTAGCAAAATAAAGGCAAAGGGTGTTTTACTATATGATTCAAAAGATGAAGCAATCAAACTAATTAACGATGTAAAACGACTATCAAGTCTAGAAAAAGTTAAATTGGAGAAAGACAATAAAAAACTATTCCAGGAGAACTTCACAATGGAAGCATTTAGTAAACAGTATATCAACATGATTAATAAGTTGGATAGTAATCAATGTAATGGTCGCAGTGATCCCGAAACGTAGGGAACCTTTATGAGCAAATTAATATCAAATTATTTATATAATACCATTTATCAATTTTTGTTATTAGCATTGCCGGTCATCACTATCCCGTATTTATCAAGGGCACTTGGACCAGAAGGGATTGGGATGAATGCTTACTCGTTATCGGTTGTCCAAATTTTTGTGCTCTTTTCCGTAGTTGGTATACCTCTATATGGCAATCGACAAATAGCATCAGCTAAGGATAGTGGTCAAGGAAAATTATCAAGGGAATTTTGGAGTCTCTATCTCATTCAAATTGTAACTTCGCTTATTGTAATGATTATTTACCTCTTGTTTGTCTTCTTAACTATAGATAATTATCGATCGATCTTTATTTCTCAATTATTCATTTTGCTCGCTTCGATGATTGATATCTCATGGTTCTATATAGGGTTAGAAGAATTAAAGAAAACAATAATTAGGAATGCAACGGTACGAATAGTATCTTTGCTATTAATCTTTATTTTTATAAAACAACCAGATGATTTACTAAACTATATGTATATAAATGGAATAACTCAGTTTATTGGACAAGCTGTATTATGGGTTCATCTTAATAAATATGTAAAACCAACAAGAATAAAACGTACTGATATCATTAGACATTTAAAACCAATGTTCATTATTTTCTCATCGCAAATAATTATCCATGTATATATTGTTTTGGATAAAGTACTTCTAGGTGTCTTCGTTAATGAAAAGGAAGTAGGCTTTTATGAGCAAGCATTAAAAATAATAAATCTATCCCTTAGTTTTATTTTTTCATTAGGAATAGTCATGCTTCCAAGGATAGCTTCAGAATTTTCTAGAGGGAATCATGAGAAAATTAAGCATTATAATCATTTCTCCATGAAGTTCATTCTTTTTTTAACCTTGCCTTTGATGGTGGGAATGGCTAGCGTAGCCGATACACTCGTACCATGGTTTCTTGGGCCTGGTTATGAAAAGGTTGTCATATTAATAGTTATTATGAGTCCTATTATTGTATTTATTGGTTTTTCTAACTTATTTGGCATCCAAATCTTATTGCCAACCCAGCAACAAAATAAATTAACTATTTCCGTCGCAGTTGGTGCAGCAGTCAGTATTATCGTTAACATCCTTTTAATTAAAAAATATGAAAGCTTGGGTACTGCCATTGCTACACTTATTGCTGAAGCAAGTGTGATGCTTGTTCAATTCCTTTATGTATTTAAACTTATCGAACTAAAGGAATTGATGAAATCCTTTATGAAATATGGTCTCCTATCTGCTCTTATGGGTCTTGTAGTATTTATCATGGGTTATTTCCTACATAACGCCACTTTATTGGTTCCTTTAATCCAAGTTGGAGCTGGTATTTTCATCTATCTCGGAATACTGCTGCTGATAAAGGACGATTTTTTATTTAGTATTATTAATAAGGTTTCGAATGGAAGAATTAGAAAAACGGGGGATTAGATGGGATGGTTTAAAAAATGTATGATTATTTAATTGTTGGTGCTGGTTTATTTGGTTCAGTATTTGCCTATGAAGCAACTAAGCAGGGGAAGAAATGCCTTATCATCGACAAGCGTGACCATGTGGGTGGAAATGTCTATACAGAAAATATTGAAGGAATAAATGTACATAAATATGGTGCACATATTTTTCACACGAATAATAAAAAAATCTGGGATTATGTAAATAGTTTTGTGGAGTTTAATCGATTTACTAATTCTCCACTGGCTAATTATAAAGGTGAAATCTATAATTTACCATTTAATATGAATACCTTTAACCAACTTTGGGGTGTTGTATCCCCTCAGGAGGCTAAAGAGAAAATTGCGGAACAAAAGCGAAAAGCTGGAATAACGGAACCAAAGAATTTGGAGGAACAAGCAATTTCACTTGTTGGAACAGATGTTTACGAAAAATTAATTAAAGGCTACACCGAAAAACAGTGGGGTAGGGATGCAAAGGATTTGCCGGCCTTTATCATTAAACGGATTCCCGTTCGGTTTACATTTGATAATAATTATTTTAATGATCGTTTTCAAGGAATACCAGGAGGTGGGTATACTCCTATCATTGAAAAAATGCTACTTGGAAGTGATATTATTCTTAATGTGGATTTTTTTGTCAACCGCGATTTACAAGCCATAGCGAAAAAAACAGTATTTACAGGAATGATAGATCAATATTTTGATTATCAGTATGGGGTATTGGAGTATCGAAGTCTTCATTTTGAAGTGAATGTATTAGAGGAAACAGACAATTATCAAGGTAATGCGGTTATAAATTATACGGATGCTGATACCCCGTTTACAAGAATTATTGAGCATAAGCATTTTGAGTTTGGCTCACAAGAGAAAACGGTTATTACAAAGGAATATCCTTCTGAATGGAAACCTGGGTGTGATCCCTATTATCCAATCAATGATAAGAAGAACAATTCTTTATATAAAATGTATAAAGCTCTAGCTGATAAAGAGAATAATGTAATATTTGGGGGCAGATTGGCATCGTATAAATATTATGACATGCACCAAGTAATTGGTGAAGCGCTTACGGCGGTGGCAAAGGAATTAGGGTCTGGAGTGAGTATTGGATAGATTAGGGAATGGGGAAAATCTATGGTCAATCTGTGCAATTTCCTTGTTTTTTTATGGGGAACCTTTTGGGTGTTTAAAGCAGTTTCTAGTATTCTACAAGGTTCTAGATATTCAATTAATTTTATCATGATCATCTTTTACGTTTTTTATTTTATCCCAATAGGATTGGATATTGTATTTGGTATTCCAGTTTATACTTATGAAACAAGTTTTATATTGGCATCCCATGACACTAAAACCTCGCTTATTTACAATATATTTATTGCTATGGTACCAGTCATATGGTCCTACACTGCTATTTCCCGGGTGAACAGGGTAGGTATAGCTTTAAAAAATAAACAACCGATTTCCATGATTATTTATATTATTGGGCTTCTGAGCCCGATTCTTTTATTACTATTTTCTCCAAGCCCTTTTATGTATGAACAGTATGGAAGGGCTGTTCAGGGGTTTCCAACTCTTGAAGCCGGAGCCTACCATGCTTTTATAAGTGGTGCAACCTTTTTGAGTGCAATTTCTTACTTTCTTCTATTAATAGAAAATAAGAGGAGAGAGTGCATATTCGTAATTCTTTTTGGCACTCCGTTTCTATTTATCAGTATTTGGTTGAATGGAAAAAGGGGAATTGTTGCTTTGATACTGGTGCTTTTAATCTATGCTTTATGGAAAAGGAATGTACTACGACCAATTAACCTATTACTTGTTACTATCGTTTTTACAGGAATGCTCCTTTCATTTTCTTCGTTGTACCAGCAGACGTTTCGTTATAACATGCTACAAATAAATAATTGGGAGGAAGTTTACCAAAATTTACGGGTTGATATGGGGCGTGACGATGTAACAAAGATGGCTATTTACGCGCAAGTTTCCCCTGAAAAATTGGAGATACTTGATCATCCCTTCCAGAGTTATTTGTTTACAGTGATAATGTTTGTACCAAGAGAATTATGGAGTGGAAAACCGTGGCCATATGCAGTATATGCTACATCTGCCCTCCTGCAAATACCAAATCAATACGTTGGATGGAGTATGACAACGGGAATATTAGATGAAACAATTGCCAATGTTGGCTGGCTCGGATTTTTGTTAGGACCATTAATTATTTCATGCGTCGTTAGGATAGGTGACCGTAATCAGACGACCGTTATTCAGTTATTTACCATTTTAGTAGGTAGCTTAATGCTAGTACTACAGATTGCTGCTTTTGCTCCGATTTTTCTCTTATGGATCCTTCTCGTCGGATGGCAGATGTTAAGAAGAAATCGACAAGCCTTACCTAATGACGAGAAAGATAGGTTTGCTAAAATTTAATCAGGTAGGGAGTGTGAGACATGACACAAAGTGTAATGTTACTTATCTTAAATTCATCCTATGGTGGGGCAGAGAAGCATGTTATGGATATAGTAAACCATATGGATTGCGATAAAGTGAAATTAACAGTGATCGCTCCTACAGGTTCTAAATTAGTTTCTTTTATCCGGAAGGCAAACCCTAAAGCTGTGATTTATGAAGTGGATCGTGGTTTAAAAAGTATATGGAAAATCATGCATCTTTTGAATACAACGCAACCAGATATCCTGCACCTTCATAGTCCACGAGCAACTTTCATAGGTATCATTGCGGCAAAACTAGCCATTCATAAAGCAACCGTTATGGCAACAGCTCATGGTTGGATACCGGACCGTTTACGGATGAGATATCTCTATGAAAAAATATTTGTCTATGCAGTCAATCATTGCGATCGGATTATTGCTGTTTCCGGTCATGTAAAAGAATTGCTGATGGATCATGACATTAAAGGTGAGAAAGTCTCAATCAATCATAACGGTATTAAAATTATGCCTACGGTGCAACCTGTAGTGCCAGACCAAAAGATAAGAAAATTTGTTTTTCTTGGCCGCTTTATAGAAGAAAAGGGCATTATGTATCTTCTTCAAGCAATTGAACATCTCGAACAATCAAGATGTCCTAAATTTAGTGTCGATCTTTATGGGGAGGGACCGATGCTTGAAATCATCCGCCAAACAATCAAGGAAAAAAAGCTAAAATCAGTTAAGTTGTATGGGTTTGTCCCACCTGAGGACGTCGTACCTTGCATAAACAACTATGATGTTTTCCTCATTTCCTCAATACAGGAGGGGTTTCCCTATACTCTTATAGAGGCATTATCAGCGGGTGTAATGGTCATTAGCACAGATGTTGGGGGGATAAATGAAGCCTTAATTGATGGGGGTAATGGCTATTTAGTACGTTCAAAGGATTCAACGTCTCTTGCGAAAGCAATGGAAAAAGCTATCGAATTATCGAATGAAGAACTATACGAATTTAAAGAACGTGCCAGACAATCTAGCTATAATTTTACTGTTGAGCAAATGACGTTAAAATTGGCTGAAGATTATGGAACAACAAAGGTGGTGAGTGGTCATTAGTCACATTGTTTATGCAATATTAGCCCATAACCATCTAGCAAGTTTGGAGGATTTAATTGACAGCTTGCGAGTGTTATCGCCTGGGAATAGGGTGGTGTTGTTTAATGGTGGAACAGACAAGGAGTTCGGTGAAAATATTTCTGTCGATCATTGTCCATACAGCTTGCCTTTGAAGCATGGGAAACTGGCTAATTTTCATTACGGTGTGATGAAAATGCTTGAAAATGAAAAGTACAATTATGATTTTTTGGTAACACTGGACTCGGATATGCTGCTGACTAAACCAGGATTTTCAGAGTTTTTGGACCATACTATGGCTGATTCATTGTATATGGGAGTTAATTTGCAGAAAATCGAAAAAGGTACAGATTGGATCATTGGCAGGCGTTTTTTATATAAGTGGCCGAAGAGATTCAAGCATTTTTTTGAAATTGAAACTCCCTATGGAAGCTTTAATCCAGGTCAGGTGTTCCGACGAGAATATGTGAGCCACTTCGTAAATGATCCTATGACAGGAGCATTAATGAAAGCAGTAGAGAAATCTAAACTAGCTGCTTTAGAGGAAGTTATTTATGCTACCTATGCTGTCAAAATTCAAGGAAATCCAATTTGTAATCCAGGCTCTCATGCAATGGTGCATCGAAGGCATCTATTGAATGAAATCCAGGAGTACCTACAAGATCCTAGTGTGTATTTCGTACATAAAGTCGGAATGGATGTTAATGACCCAGATAGGGTTTTTTTACAACAAATTAGACAAAGGAAAGTACCTGATATTCAAAGTATATCAGAAGATTATGTTAAGCAGTTTCAACCTACATATATACAACAAACCTTAACTCGTTTGAAGGATCTGTATATACGAGTTTTTGTTTGAACTTTCTTAAAAACGAATATCTACTATGATGAAACAATAATTAATTAAGTTTGGTATTTCTAGTTTCTCATTTACATCCTAGAACTGTGAATATAGGTAAATGTTGAATCTGTCCGGTTTTTATTTTTGATGATAGGGAGTTTTTTGTCAAATCTTATACAATTTTAGCTAAATAAAACGTTCGTTATATAGTAAGTTCTGCCTGTTTTAAGAGTATAATAGTACTTAAGAATTAGACATTTATCAATATGCCAAATGTACCCTTTTTAGTCATCAAGTCGTTTTTATGTCTAAAATCTTATGAATATATTAAAAAGGAGGAGAGTTGGTGGGAAAGAGGACTCGCATTATGAATAAAACTGTTGCAATCCTGATGGTATTTTTATTAATAGCGACAGCTTTTATTCAATCTGTAAGTGCAATAGAAAGTAATACTACAGTTGAAAGTTCTGAATCAACGGAAGTAGAAGAAGGTAAGGCGAACGTTGAAGGTTCTGAACCAGCAAGCGCAATAACAACCAGCCCGAATGTATTAGGAAATCTAATGAAAAATGGGAATCCGCTGTCAGGAATAAATTTAAGTATTTATAATTCTACAATAGATAGCTGGTATAACGCAGTAACGGAAACAAATGGGGACTTTGGTTTTGCTGTACCAGATGGAGAATACGAATTACTAGGAGTCTGGGTTGATTCTGAATCGAAATGGTATCCTCATGTCGTATCGTTTACGGTACAAGGTGGTAAAGTAAACAATCCTGATCTATTACATATAGATCTTTCAGAGAAGGCATCAAATGTAGCTGGATCGGTCGT